>JADQBB010000015.1 GCA_016903695.1 Chlorogloea purpurea SAG 13.99 | reverse complement strand
GAGGGTGGGGATCATCAACACGCCGAACCAGCCTACGTATAAGCGGTTGTTGGTGCTTGTTACCCACTGACAGAACTGCTCCCATAAGGAGGCGCTTTCGCGCTGCTGTAGTGCTGTGGTCATGGATTTATAATTCCTAGAATGTATTTGGTTTTCAAGGTTCGTTGCTTGGTATGAGTTAATACTACGGTTTTTACTAACTTTTGTAAAGGGTTTCCTCATAAATATTTACTTATGAAAATAATAAGTTTTCGTTATATGAAAATATAGATGTTTGCTTAAATACTTTAGTACTATAAAACCGGGTTCTCTTGATTCTAGTGCCGCTACTTCAGCGAGCGTATATATAATATATAAATGTGTATACTTATTTTTAATTTTTCGCTTGCTTGTCTGGTGACTAAAGCGATACTGTTATTTTTTAATAAGTATAGTTATGGGTGGTTTTGACCAAACCTTATTCCACGAAGAATTATTATTTATATTTTTCTCTACAGGTACATCCTTTGATGCTCTTACAGCAATCAATGCACAATAACTTTCTTTGTCATAAGGTGGCTCTTTAATTAATTTCGCTGTAGAATTTTCAGGGTTAACAAGATGAAAAAACTTGTATTTTTTATCGGGAGATATATCAGACATTAAAGACCAGAAAGGATATTCCCATATAGATTTAGATAAATTTACATTCCACCCCAAAGATAAGCCGATGTCGGTGCAATTGTACCGGGACAGGAATTCTAAAGATTCTTGATAAGCATTTTTCAAATGTTTTCTTTGTAGGAAATAAATATCATTTCTAGGTAATTTTAAAATACTATTTTCCCCAATAAGAGGACGAAACTGGTTATTGAATAGCCAAGGCGTACAAGTTATAATTAATATAAATATCATGGTTTTTAGGAAATTTTTCTCTAAAAACACCGAATATGAAATAGCAACAAAAGGTGAGAAAAGCACAAATAGATTAAGATGATGACGCACTGAGTATGGTTGTATTTTCAATAAAACACTAAATAATAAAAAACCAGAAATTAAACAGACAAAATACGCAAAAATAAATTTATTTTTGCGCAACTTTTTTTGGAAAACAAACCCAAATATGGCTGTTATTATTAAAAAATAATGATAGGGGTTAATAGCCACATCCTCGTTAAAGGATAAACCATTAATTCGGAATACGTATCCTGGCATAGTTGTACGAGGGTCACTAGGGTCAAGATGTAATAATCTTTCATGAATTAAATAAACTAATTTTTCAATTTTACCATTGATAGGAGTTATTATATTTTGTAAATGAAAGTACCTAACAATATCTACATGAGCACTCAGATTTCTGATTACAGTTGATATTAAAGTTGGTAGACTATATACTGAATTTTGATTTTCCTCTTTATAGTCAGCTGCAGAAATAGGTGATCCGAATAATTCCATATTTCTGAGAAAATGTCCCCAATTGAATAATCCTGCTATAAAAATAATTATTAATACATAATGCAATTCTTTCCATTTGCTTTTTTGCCACAGGGATAAACAAATCCACACTATAAAAGGAAATGTAAAAACATAGGCTGAGCTTTTAGTGTATAAAGCTAATCCCAAACTAGAAGCAACTGCTAGAATAGTAGGATAAGATATATGAGATTTAGATACTAATGCTAAAGTATAGTAGGCTAGACAGAGAATCCAAAAAGCAACTACATAATCGTTTTGAGTGCTAGAAGCCTGTAAAATTCCCATGGGTATACTAGCACAAAATGCAGATGCAAATAACTGTCCTTCTTCCTTAGCACCTAGCTCTTTTGCGACTAAAGAAACACCTATAATACTATTAATCATTGCCAACCATTGCACCCAATTAGCAAAGCGATCGCCTCCACTGAGAATTTGCAAATGCATGATCGCAACTTCTGCGAAGGGTGGATGAACTAACTGAGCTGAATAATAGGTTGGATAGTGAGCAAGGTTTTGATTTTGTATCCAGTGCATGACCCTGGGCATGTGATAAGTCATAGAATCCCAATTATTAGGAGGTGCGATTATACCGACTAAACCGGTAATTAAGACAATCAAACCTGTTCCTAATAGAATTAATTTAGATAATATCGTTACTTTGGGTAAATTAAATAAAGGTAAAAATATTTTTTTCTTTTTAAATAAAATAGAATAATAAATCCCTAAACCTAGATTGATTAATAGCCAAAAGATTAAAACTGTTTCAAAATTTAAAGAGCTGGGTAAACTCATAATCTCCGAGCCAACAGCTATTATGCTTCCTAAGATCAAAACAGAAGATAGATAAGAAATACGCCAATCTTGATCGGGTTTAGATAAAAGCAAAAAAAGCAATAATAAAGTTATTAATGGTAAAATTGTGTACATCGATAAGTACAGATATTATTAATAAAATTATGATACACGGTTTCCTGCCTTCAGAGCGTTACTTCCCTTATCTGACTTGGGCAGAAATCGCTGATATGACCGATAAAGAAAATGTAGTGATAATTCAACCGGTGGGAGCGATCGAACAACACGGCCCGCACCTGCCGATTATAGTAGATGCCGCTATCAGCATGGGAGTGTTAGGAAAAGCCTTAGAGCAATTACCCCCGACAATTCCCGCTTACGCCCTACCCTGCCTGTACTACGGTAAATCGAACGAACACTGGGGGTTTCCAGGTACTATCACCTTGAGCGCCGAAACCTTGATGAGAGTATTGAGAGAAGTAGCCCAGAGTATTTATCGGGCCGGATTCCGTAAATTAATACTTATGAACTCTCACGGTGGACAACCCCAGATCATGGAGATAGTAGCGAGGGATTTGCATCAAGAGTATGGAGACTTTAGCGTATTTCCCCTCTTTACTTGGCGAGTGCCTCATAACGCTAAAGACCTACTAACCGAGCAAGAATTAAAACACGGCATCCACGCTGGCGACGGGGAAACCAGCTTGTTGCTCTCTCTACTGCCGCAACAAGTACAAATGGATAAAGCCGTTAGAGAATATCCCCCCGAATTACCGAGCGATAGTTTATTAAGTATGGAGGGGAAACTGCCCTATGCTTGGCTGACAAAAGAATTAAGTACGAGCGGAGTCATAGGAGACGCAACGACGGCTAGCCAAGAAAAAGGGGATAAATTACTACAATCACTGGCCCGGGGATGGACGAAAGTTATTCAAGACGTGTACCAATTCCGTCAACCGATCGTTAAATAAGGAGATCGCTTATTACCCGGATTAGCTTAAGAAATACTAAGGTTTAGGCGACCAGGGAAAAACTTCACGTTACAAGGAATGAAAGAACGGATTACCCGATAGTTAATTTTATGACTAAACGTACCTTTGGTGTTATTGGTTTAGCGGTTATGGGGGAAAACTTAGCCCTTAACGTGGAGAGTCGGGGTTTTCCCATCGCCGTGTATAACCGCACAGCCGCAAAAACACAAGAATTCATGGAAAAACGCGCCGTAGGCAAAGATGTTAAGGCCGCTTACACCTTAGAAGAATTCGTCCAAATTCTCGAACGCCCCCGCAAAATTCTAGTGATGGTAAAAGCCGGGGCCCCGGTAGATGCCACCATACAACAGTTAAAACCGCTTCTTGAAGAAGGAGACATGATTATCGACGGCGGTAACTCCCTCTACGAAGATACAGAAAGACGGACGAAAGAGTTAGAAGCTACCGGCTTAGGTTTCGTCGGTATGGGTGTCAGCGGCGGCGAGGAAGGCGCGTTAAAAGGCCCCAGTCTTATGCCTGGTGGCACGAAAGCAGCTTATGAGGAATTAGAACCAATCCTGACTAAAATCGCTGCCCAAGTAGATGACGGCCCCTGCGTCACCTATGTAGGGCCCGGCGGTGCTGGCCATTACGTGAAGATGGTACATAACGGTATCGAATACGGCGATATGCAATTAATCGCTGAAGCCTATGATGTTATGAGAAACGGTTTAGGTCTCAGTAATCAGCAATTGCACGAAGTTTTTACCCAGTGGAATAAAACCGACGAATTAAATTCGTTTTTAATCGAGATCACGGCTGATATTTTTAAATATATTGACCCGGAAACCAATCAGCATTTAATCGATTTAATTGTCGATACCGCCGGGCAAAAAGGCACTGGTCGCTGGACGATCGTAAGTTCTTTAGAATTGGGTGTACCCATCCCCACCATGTACGCCGCTGTTAACGCTAGAGTTATATCTTCCTACAAAGATGAACGTGTAGCGGCATCGAAAGAGTTACCTGGTACAGATGCCAAATTCGACGGCGATGCTACCGCTTTCGTAGATAAGGTCAGGGATGCTTTATACTGCTCGAAAATGTGTTCTTACGCTCAAGGAATGGCTTTGATCGCTAAGGCTTCATCGGAATTCAATTACAATATCAGTCTTCCCGAATCGGCACGAATTTGGAAGGGTGGTTGTATTATCCGGGCGGGTTTCTTGGATAAGATTAAAAAGGCTTTCACGGAAAATCCGGGCTTACCCAATTTACTACTAGCGCCGGAGTTCAAGCAGAGTATTCTCGATCGACAACAAGCATGGCGAGACGTACTGATACTATCGAATAAACTAGGCATTCCCGTACCCGCTTTCAGCGCCTCCCTGGACTATTTCGATAGCTATCGTCGGGCTAATTTACCCCAAAATCTCACTCAAGCCCAGAGAGATTATTTCGGGGCCCATACCTACGAGCGTATCGATAAGCCTAGAGGTGAATTCTTCCATACGGAATGGATGGCTTAGAACACTTATTACATGAAAGAGGGAGATAAATCTCCCTCTTTTTTCAGGAAAATTACTCTAACCGGTCGGGACTTAGATTTTGAGAATCAGCCAGAGAACGTCTCTTGACATACTCCTTGACCTGAAGGTACAAGGATTCTTTAAGCCTCACGACTTAAATTTCTGCTTCATCGCAACTGCCTCCACCTCAAAGGTTTTTTGGTCTTATATTCGCTCCACAGACTTAAATTTCCGGATGTCCCTCGGTATATGCTTAAATTTAACATAAAGCCGTGCTAGAAGCACGGGTTTCCAACCCATTTTTCTGATGACCCGTAGAGTGCCGGTGCAGCTTAACCGCAGAGGGGAGATGCCAGGCAAGGTAGGGGCTTGAAGGATGAGAGCGCAAATAGCATATAATCACCGATCGGGAGAAGCGGTTGCACTAACGGTGATCTACCAACCTCTGCTAATTTTGCCCGCTTTTATGCCCTAACGCTAAGGAGCGCCCACAACCCGATAGTAGACACCATTAGCACCGTAGGCGGGGCTGAACCAAGCAGTGCCACAACGATAGTAAGTTACCCCGGCAACCGGGCTGTAAACGCATTGGCCCGGGAGAGCCGGATAGATAGCACCTACAGCATATCCGGTTCCGGCTGCGAATCCCGCATCGTAAGCGGATGCTTGATTTGCCTGCGAATTAGCCGCCCCTATGGCCATTCCCGTCGCCATAGCCCCGGCAGCCGCCCAACCTCCGCAGTTATAGCATCCCGAATTGTAAGTGTTGACTACGGTAGGAGGATGATAAGTGGCATAAGTTCCACCATAATAATCGCCGTGAACACCGTAAACGGTAGTTCCATAAGCGCTAGTTCCATGCCAGTAGCCATCGCCGCCGGAAGCCGTACCACCCCGATAACCGGTGCCGCTCCAAGAACCATCCCCCCCCGATGCGGTGCCGCCCCGATAACCGGTGCCGCTCCAAGAACCATCCCCTCCAGAGGCGGTACTTCCCCGATAACCGGAAGCACTCCAAGAACCATCGCCCCCGGAGGCAGTACCCCGATAACCAGAAGCGCTCCAAGAGCCGCCGCCTCCGTGAAACCAAGCCATTGCGGGAGAAGAAGAAAGTAACCCGGTGACGAGAAGACCCGTTAAACAGACTAAAGATTTTTTCATGTTTGGCATCTCCTGATGATTAAGGTTTTTTGGGAGTTGAGGTAGTGGGTTCCGGCCGGGCAAAGGGGATGGGTAAAGCTTTATTGTCTGCCGGTAAATTAAAGCTGTCTGATTGAACCGGAATATTTAGCTTCCAGTTCTCGAATACTACTAAATGTCTTAACCGCGAGGGATCATCTCGATAAACGGCGCGGATCATTCGCGGTAGTTTATCCTCAGCACCGATCCAAACTTGAGCGAATATCTTATCGTTGGCTAACACAATTATATCGGTGGTCGTACCCCCGATAACCTGCGATCGACCCATGACGAAAGCTACTTTCAGCCCATCGACTATATCTTTATAAGGGTCTTTAACTATGACATCTGTAAAGGGAAAATATATAGCTGCAGAGTCATAGGCCATTTTTAGGGCTATATCTAAATCGTCCGGTGCCGAAGCAACAGCGATTAGATTTTCTTTCGGTAAGTAAGCGCTCATGGTTTTACCGTCGTAATAGAATTCATTAGCCTGTCCGTCTCCTGGAGTGATTACCCGTAATTTATTAGGGCGTTGAAAGGTGACTTCAGAAACGGTGGTATAGACCAATGGGGGGCCCAGAAGACTGGGGCTCTCGTATGAAGTAATAGCGGTAAAAGACATGGAATTAGCCGCACTTAACCTGTCACTCATTGCCCTAAGAATCGCTAGGGCTTGAGGTTCAAGTTTCTCTTGAGCAGGTGATTTAGTTTCTGAACGTTGTGCTAATACCGGCGGGGTTCCTATGAAGCTTAGATAAAAAAGCCAGAGAAGAAAATATTTTTTTAGGAAAGTCATGCTCGATGAAATTTAATTTATCTCCTATCCTATAACTTAATATTTAGCTACTAAAAAAAATTCGGTAATTTTAAATAATTCTCTCAGGTAAATGTGAATTAAGTTTATTGTCATTAGCTCATACATATGAGCTTTGCTTACCATTCCACGCCAATACCATAAAATGATTAGTGCTAACAACTATTGGGATTATTCGATTGATTTTTGCGGACGGGATAATAAAAATTTACTTAATGATCCCTTACCGAAAGAAATATCAAGTTCTTGCCAGAGATTATGGATGAAGAAAACTATCCCCGCTAGTAGAATAGTAGCCAGGATATGAGAAAGACGTTCGGTACCGGCAAAATCCTGTACCGCCAACGACATAACTTTAGTTTTTCGATAAGCTTCTATAAACCCCTCCAAAAAAGTGATGACAAGCGCTCCAAAAGTATAAACTGCCGTTTTGTAGAGGATATTAACGTAGCGCGGGAAGGACTGAAAACGATCGAGGTTCAGTATGGCATCCAGGATCAGCACCGTTTTGGCCGCAACTATCGCTCCGATAAATACTTTCATAAAAATATTAATATCGATGTTATAATCTTCTATTAAAAGTTTAAGTATCAGGGCGATATAGCCGAAACATACTAAAAAGAAGATAGTTAACGGAATAAGTTTTTTGATTTCGTGTTTAAGGGTTTCCATAAAACTAAAGCGATACTATATTGGCTTATTTTAACTTTTATAATCTATTAAGTGCTTTTATGCTATTAAAAATTAATAAAGATTGATTACGGCATCAATTTAATTTATTGATAGCCGATAATGTCCAATTTAAAAACTGTTGCTCTAAGCCGGTGAGGAATTAATTACCCGCCTAATAGCAGAATTCGGTTTAATATACTAAATCAATGAAACCGTAGTCACTACGTGCAAAACACTATCACAAAATAGTATTTTAATACCTTGGCTTTAATTTTTTAAGCATTTATATTAGTTTTGCCACAAAAAATGAGCTTCCACTACATAAAATACACTACCGGAAATTATAGCTTACCATTTAACGCCAAAATTAAAATTTATTACATTTATAAAATTGATAAATAAATTTGAGAAAATAATTCAGTACTTATTGCCAGCAAGTTAAATAATGGTGGTAATAATCAGTAAGTATTTTCGATGACGGTTTGGAGTTAGTCAACTTTGTTTATCAGTTGATAGCCGAAAACTAACTAAAGTTTACCTGCAAGTTAGGAAAAGAAGCTAATGTCAGAACTAAAAACTTATCCTGATGGAACGCCCTTTACCGGAGTGATCGGGCGAACCGTAGAAGAATCAAGCCCGGCGTGGCCGGAGCCGGTATGCGCCCCGGACGGTGCCCCCAATGTGATTTTTTTCGTCTTAGATGATGTGGGCTACGGTCAGTTATCTAGTTTCGGGGGATTGGTGGAGACTCCTAACCTCGATCGACTAGCCGCTAAAGGGTTACGTTTCACAAATATGCACACCACCGCCCTCTGCTCACCATCGCGGGGTTGCATACTCACCGGACGCAATCACCATTCTCTCGGTTTGGCTTCCATCACGGAAACCTCTACGGGCTACCCCGGTTATAACGGTATCCTACCCTTTGATAAGGGCATGTTGAGCGAGATGTTATTGCAAAAAGGTTATAACACCTTTTGCGTCGGGAAATGGCACCTGTCGCCCCCCGAACATCAGACACCGGCGGGCCCATACGATCGCTGGCCCTTAGGACGCGGCTTTGAACGCTACTACGGCTTTTTAGGAGGAGATACGAACCAGTGGTATCCAGAATTAATTTACGATAATCACGCAATCGAACAACCCTACCAACCGGAGCAGGGCTATCACCTGAGTATAGATCTGGCTGACAAAGCGATCCAATTCATCCAGGATGCCCACGTTAATGCCCCCGATAAACCCTTTTTCCTTTATTACGCCACCGGTGCCGGCCACGCACCTCATCACGTCCCCCAAGAGTGGGCGGATAAATATAAGAGTAAATTCGATATGGGCTGGGATGAGTACCGTCACATAGTTCACCAAAAACAATTAGATTTGGGAATAATTCCCCCCGGCACCGAACTATCACCCCATGATCCCGATGTACCGCAATGGGATAGTCTATCGGGCGATGAGCGCCGCGTTTACTCGCGGATGATGGAAGTGTACGCGGGTTTTCTGGAGTTTACCGACCACCATTTCGGACGAGTTTTGAATTTTCTAGAAGAAGTTGGCAAATTAGATAACACCCTGATCGTGGTCATATCCGATAACGGCGCTAGTGCCGAGGGGGGCCCCACAGGTTCTGTCAATGAGATGTTTTTCTTCAACAACGCCAAAGAATCCATAGAAGAGAACATTAAGGCGATCGATCGCCTCGGTAGCGTCGATTTCTTCAATCATTACGCCTGGGGCTGGACAAATGCGGGTAATACCCCTTTCCGTCGCTGGAAGCGGGAAACCTATAGGGGCGGTAGCACCGACCCATGTATAGTCTTCTGGCCGGCGGGTATTACGGCAAGTGGACAATTAAGATCTCAATACGCCCATATTATCGATCTGGTGCCCACTGTATTAGAAGCTTTGGGATTAGAAACACCTTTAACCATTCGCGGAGTTACTCAAGCACCTATAGATGGGGTGAGTTTCGCCCATACATTTAACCAGGCTGACCTGGAGAGCAAACATATCACCCAATACTTTGAAATGTTCGGTCATCGATCAATATATCACGAAGGTTGGCGGGCTGTCTGTCCCTGGCCGGGGGCTAGCTTTACCGAAGCGGCTACTAAAAGTCGTTTCTTCGGTTCTCCTATCTCTAAAGAGGTGCTAAATGATCTAGAAGCCAACGATTGGGAACTGTATCACGTAGAAGAAGACTACGCAGAATGCCATAATCTAGCCGCCCAACATCCGGATAAAGTGATCGAGATGGTGAGTAGATGGTGGATTGAAGCGGGGAAATATAATGTACTGCCCATCGATGGCGATGTGAGATCCCGTCTTAGCGTCGAGCGTCCCACGATCGCCAAACCACGCCAACAATTCGTTTACTATCCTAAAGGTTCTCCCGTACCGTTTGCCGCAGCGCCAAAAGTCTACAATCGTCCCTATACTATCACCGCCGATGCGATCGTCCCCGAGGGTGGGGCGGAGGGGGTATTATTAGCTCAAGGTGGCAGGACGGGGGGTTATACCTTCTTCGTTAAGGATAGGAAGTTACGATTCATCTATAATTACCTGGGACGCGATAAATTTAATCTCTGTTCGGATATAGATATACCGGAGGGATACGTATCTTTGCGCTACGAGTTCCAACCTACCGGAGAGCCTAACTTTAAACAGGGGAAAGGCGTTCCGGCGTTAGGACAGATATACGTCAATCGGCAGTTAGTGGGGGCGGTACAGATGCCCTATAGCGTGCCCGTTCTATTCGGTACGGAAGGATTGACCTGTGGTTACGACGGTGGCGATCGAGTTGCCCCCGATGAGTACAGTGATTCTTTCCCCTTCACCGGGATACTGAAAAGGGTAACTCTCGATCTTTCCGGCGATCTCATCCCAGATTCGGCGGCCGATCTGAAAATCGCAATGGCGCGACAGTAAAAAGTTAGGAATAGTGTCTAGTAGCTATCTGGTATTCACTATTCCGCTTTTCACCGGCTAGAGTGCTAAAATAGCTTAAAACTACTTAAAATGGATATAGCACTCTCACCAGCGCGATCGTAGCCAGCATCGAGAGAAATAACATCGGCAAGCCAACTTTAACGTAATCCCCGAAGACATAATTACCCGGTTCCATCACCAGCATATTCGTAGTCGATGATACGGGGGTGACGTAGGCGGCCGAACAAGCGATCGCCACCGTCATCGCAAAGGCTTGAGGTGACGCATTTAACGCCTGTGCGGCCTCGATCGCGATCGGGGCGATCAATACCGCCGTCGCCGAATTAGAAATGAACAAACCCACCACCGCCGTTACCAGAAAAATTATCCCCAGCATCACGGTAGGGCCTAAATGGCCCAATCCTTTCACCAGTGCGCCTGCCATTAGAGTCGTCGCCCCGGTTTTCGTGAGGGCCGTAGCCAAAGGTAAGGTACCGGCGATCAGAACCAATGTAGTCCAACTGATGACCCGGTAGATACTATCTACGCGGACGCAACCAGCGGCTAGCATCGCCAGAGCGGCCACTAAGGCGGCGGCAGAATTAGGTAAGGCTTGAAACACCATGATCGTTACCATCGCCACGAGAATGCCTACCGCGATCGGTGCTTTCGCCCTTGCCGGTAATCTTTCCTCGTATTCGGCGGGCAGGGTAAGTAAAACGAAATTCTCCCGGTCATCCCGTAACTTCATGATGTCACTCCAATCACCCACCACCAGTAAAGTGTCTCCAAAGTCGAGTGTTTCTTCCGCCAGCTCTTTAGTGATACGTTGACCCCGGCGACGGATACCGAGTATGACGACACCGTAAAAGGATTTCCTGACTATTTCCCCCAAAGTATTTCCCACTAACTTCGATTCCGGCGCTAACATAACTTCGGCTACACCCATCTGTTGCAAGGCTTCTTGATGGGAGCGCTCGTCCAGAGGTGGCGATATCGAGCATCCCTCACTAGCTGTAAAATCTCCCACCCGTTCCGCATCGATGACGGTAAAAATAGCGTCTTCGGCTTCAAAAGTTATCTCGGGTTTCGCCGGAAGAAATAGAGACTTACCGTTGAGATGCTTTTCAACACCGACGAGAATCACCCCGAATTCCTGATATAAGTTTTTTCGCACCTGAGCCACCGCCCGCCCCACTAAAGGAGAATCTGGTAATACCCCCATTCGATACCAACGCTTTTCGAGATCGTAGGAACTTAATAGATCTCTTGTATTAGGGGCTTTAACTTCCCCTTCTTCGGCGGTAAGCTTTTTGCTCAATAGGTCACGCCCGATCCATAACATAAAAAATATGCTGATGACGAGGATGACCACACCTATAGGGGCCCAACTGAAAAACCCCAAAGGTGTGAGCTTCCGGCCTCTTAAAATATCCTCGATGATTATATTGGAAGAAGAAGCGATCAGGGTCATCATACCGCTAATGGTCACGGCGACACATAGGGGCATTAACAGGCGCTTACGATTCAAACCCGTCTTATTGGCTACCCTCAAGACTACGGGAATAAGCATGGCAGCCAGTGCCGAAGAACTCATCACCGAACCTATTAACCCCGCCAGTAACATGATCAAACTGACCAGCTTAGTTTCATTACCTTTCCCAATTCTGACTACCGCATCTCCGAGGCGTTGCGCCACCCCCGTATTAACTAAAGCCTCGCCGACGATAAAAACGGCGGCGATAAGTATGACTACGGGAGAGCCGAACCCTGCGAGAGCTTCCCCGGGTGTGAGGATGCCGGTACACATTAAGCCCAGTGCGACTAATAACCCGACTATATCGGCCCGGGGTTTTCCCCAAGCGAATAACCCCACTGCTACGGCCAAGATGGCGAATACTACCAGCATCTTTTCGGTAATCATCTGCCCTCTCTCATTAATAGTAGTGAGAAACTGTTTTTACAGCTCTTTTCTCGCTCATTTGAGTACATTAAATTGCTCCTAATTTTTAGCCGGTAACGCTTTTGTCCCCGACTCCCGACTTCCGACTCCGGATTCCCCCCTCAAACCGTGCTGTCGTCTAAACTGATAAAGTTCTTCTGCTAAAGAATCGGAAGAAGCGGCGCTAATGAAATCTAATTTAAACTGCTCTCCTTCGCTAAGATATTGAGCGTAGGCCGATTGAAGAAAGGGACGGAAACTGTCATTCTTACTGATATAAATCTCAAAAAAAGCGGTGAGAATCGCATCGGAATAACTACCGATCAAGTTTTGACCGGGCAAGGACAGATCCTTCACAGAGTCAAGAGTTTTTTTCATGCCTCCGTCTAATTCGTTGAAATTGACGTGAGCTTGACCCTCCACCATCGCTAAATATTTATCCTGGGTCTTCAACCAGGTAAAAGAAGCCGCCTGCTCGAAAATCGGGTTCGCCGCCGGATCGTAACTTCCCGCCGCCAATAAGATCGGAATTTCAATTTTAGCCAGCCCCTTCTCTCCGAAAATACTACGGTTGACCGGATTGGCCGCAAATACCGCCTTTACCCGCTCATCCCGAAAACGGTAATTATCCGGTGGTAATTCTAAGGCACGACATTCTAGGAGTACCGACAAATTTAAACCCGAGAAAAGCTGTTGGCAATTATTCCGCAAATTATCAAAATCTATCTCTGCCCCCGCTACGGCTATGGCGGTGTAACCACCGAAAGAATGACCCGCTAATCCCACATTTTGGAGATCGAGCCTATTCTGAAATTGCGTCTGGTTTCTTCTTTCTAACTCATCGATTACGAAGCTAATATCTTTCGGACGATCGATGAATTCCTTAACGTCAAAAATATTGCGATTATAGCCTTCTAACATTCCTTGTAGATAGCGGAGATCGCTGCCGGGGTGTTGCGGGGCGATGATGAAATAGCCGTAAGAGGCTAGATGTTCGAGTCCGGCGCTGTAGTCTTCCGGGCGGGAAGCTAATCCGTGAGAGAAGACGATAACGGGGGTTTTACCTTCGCGCCAGGGTTCGGGGATATAAACATCGGCGTAGAGACTCCGATTTCTACTTTTATCTGTCAACTGCCAGACTTCTCGTTTTACACGATAATTGCCACTCTTGCGAATATCGGGTAAACCTTGGTAATTAACGGATGTTTGAACCTCTTTGGCTTCAGCTTCCGTCCAATCCCGCATTTTTTTGGTAAATAATTCCGAAGCGGCTACTAAAATATCGATCTCTTTGGCTGATGCGAGAATTAGTTCCCCTTGTAGTTGTATGTTGGTGGGGAATTTCTTCAACACATTCAATAGGGTTAATCCGTCTTTATCTAGAGCTGCGCTGATGATCGCCCCTCTCAGTGCGTATTTGCCATTTATCCCCCCCTCGATCGTTATCCCCTTCCCCAAGCGATAGAGCATCTCAGACCCCATCGCCGTATTGAAAAATCGAGATACAAAAATGGGGTTTACGTCAACCCTCTTTAACAAAGCTTCTCGAAATTGGGATTTTTCATCCGGGCTGACGCTACCTAAATAATCTCGTAAATAGTTATCGATCGTGCCATCTTTGGCGAAAGTTTCCAGAGAGCTTACCGGCAGAGAAATCACTAACGGAGTATAAACAAACTTGATTTTCTCGGCCGCTTTTAGAGGCAAAGACATTAGCCCCACAGATAAAAATCCTAACGAGCAGAGTGCAATTTTTGAGGTAAGACGTTTGAAGGAATGATTCATGTGATTGGCTCTTGATAAGATGGTTAGAAACGGAAAGTAGCCCCTAGATAGGGCCCGTTAAAGTTTTGTTGAAAGCGAAAAGCATTATCACCCGTACCATTGCCATAATCGATCTCATAAAAACGGTAGGCCAGTTGTAAGGAAACTTGGCGATGAACCCACCAATCTAGACCAAAAATAGCGTTCCAGCTCATATCAGTTTCCCCCGCGAGGCCGAATCCGGAAGCGTCACCCCTAACCCACAGTGTTATCGGTTCGGAAATTTGTAAAGCCAATCTGCCGCCGACTAACGGTTCAAACCAAGTTCTACCCTTACTGAAGGAATCTTGACGGATTCGCTCACGACGGGGAAAGGTTAAAGTATTCTCGATCGTGCTGTTAATATCGTTAAGACGCGTACCCACGTAAGGAGCGAAAGATATACGGGGAAAATTAGCGCTAGTACCCGCCCCATAAGGAACCGGTTTTTCTCCGATATGATAGCTCACGGCAAAATCATAAATTCCCTGGTTGAAGGTGAGGACGGACTGTAAAGTTTCTTCGACTTCGGGGCGACGCGCACCCTTAATTCCAGTCCCCTGTAAACTCGCGTAGTAACCATCTACGATCAAGCCTAGATCCCCGTTCCAAGCCTCCACCCGACCGCTAACGGCTACTTGGAGAACTTGTAATACTTGTCCCAAGCCAAGACTATAGTTGACGGTTCTGCCCCTGATCGTATTCTGCCCGTAGGTGCTGACGGGAATCGTGGCATAGGGTTGAAAATATATCTTCCACCCTTCGGATTCTTTGACGGTAGTTTCCGTTTCCGGGACATTTTCAGGAGGTGTCTGCTCCTCGGGGGAGGGCGTATCTTGTGCCACGGGGCGATCGATCTCACCTAAATCCTCGGCACATCCGCTAGTAGGCGATTCCGAGGATTCTAACTTAGCTTCGGGCACCGTGGGCGGTAACGTATTAGTCAGCGGCGTAAAACTAGAGCAGTCCGTTTTTATCGGGGGAAAAGAGCCGGGGTTTCGATCTTGGTAGGGGGCGGCGATTGCGGCAGGAGCGATTAAAACCCATAAAAATAATTGACCTGAAAACAACAGTGATAATCTCATAATTCTTCACTCCTCACTATTCACGAGGCTTTTATCGATAACAACCGACAACCGAGGCGGTATAGGTATTACCCATGTGATTCAAACCACCGATAAAGAGATTTACCTGATAGGGCACATCATCGGGCCTGTTATCCGCTTTGAGAATTAGGGGCTTATCGGGTTGGATACTGACACCATCGGTATTAAAAAATTCTCCGGTAGTTTGATCGCTGTACTTGAGAAACATTTTGATGTCGAAAGAGCCTCCCTTAGGAGAGGAAACCGTGGCGATGAAACGATGGAAAGACCGATCTCCCGGTACCGCCCAATCCGTATTCCAATTATTTCTAGTGATGTCAATACCACCGAGGGGGCTTTTAATCGTAGGTTGAGAAACGGTTTTCGTTACCTTATCACCCTGACCACCCACGAGAGAGAGCGGAATACAGGTTTCGGCTTTTGCGGCTAGATCGACCGCCAATAGGCTGAGAAGGCTGGATAAAACTAAACAACGGGTTAAACTCATGATGATATTTGATGATTTTTATTTAGGAAATTTGCTGGTAGCAAAATCTGGATTCTCTCGGACTAGACGACGGAATTGCGCGGGTGAAACCCCCGTCCAACGTTTGAAGGCGCGGGTAAAATGGGGGTGGGCGCTGTAGCCTAATTCTACGGCTATATCGACTATCTGAGTCGTAGGATCTTGTAGCCAGACGATCGCTTGAGAGAAACGGGCTTTCTCCACGACCCGGGAGTAAGTCAATCCCTGTTCATTCAGTCTTCTCTGTAGGGTACGAACGCTCATACCGCTAATTTCTGCCGCTGTATTAATGTCGGGATAGCCTTCCCTGAGTAGGGAAACGAGCGCTCTCTCCAGGCTGTCAGGTAAATTATCCGGCGGGGCCGATGATTGTAAGTTCTGCCAGGCTATTCGATCGTCGCTTTCCTCCCTTACCCGAGTTTTTAATAGGGGTAAACTCAAGAAATGCGTCGGAAAGGGAATCCCGGTGAAACCGACTCCCGTTTGTAGTTTGCTGTTGCCGAAGATTTTCGACTGTTTCACGGCTTTAGTTTGGCGTGTCTGTAAGCATACCTCCTCAGGTCGCCATTCTTCACCCGCAACTAAACTTAACAGGTACAACATTTGTGTAAAGGTAAATTGGGAGGTGTAGGGGCAGCGAACGCTCATACTGCCAATATGTTGCATACACAGCCAACTTCGTTCTTGAGTCCTCTCTTCGGGTTTAAACCCCGGCTCCACTTCGAGCCAGTACACCACTCCTGAGGCATTAAGGGGGAAGATTTTCTGTAACGTATTTAAAGCATCGTAAAGAGTTAGGGATTGGCAGATCAGTCGTCCGAAATTCCCTAGCTTGTTCAAAGAGGTTTGCTGTCCCACCAATAACCCTAAATTTTCCAAACCTTCCCGGGATGCCGCTTTCTCAAGGAAAGAGAAGCCCAGATGCCGGGGGATGAGAGTTTCCGGCTGCTCTAAAATAAAGGAAGATAATCTTGCCTCCTCTAACCACTTTTCCACCGGTGAACCTAAACGTTCGAGAAAATTGATATAGGGTGAAATCATGTTAGCTCGGACTAGAGGGATGGATTTCATGGGCGGTTCAGTTGCTCGAATTTAGGTTCTGAGATCGGATAATTATTTCACTACTTTGACCAAGATAAAAAATAGTGGGTTATTAGATAAAATTTTTTCCCTATAATCCCATTAAAACAATCTCAAGTATCTGAAGTAATTTCTATCTTAATTGAGCCTCTATTTTCTTACCATTACGTGCCACATAGATTATTCCCTTCGTCATTTCTCTATGACTGATAAACCGGCTAACTCTTTATGTAGCCTTAAAAAGAGGCAAACGAAATTCGGTAGCCGAGCGCACAGCGTGCCTTCGGCATCGCTCACTCCCCTTTACCAATGATATATTAAAGATCTTGCCCATTTCTTTAACCGCTGATGTTACCGATTCGCGATTGTGTCCGTCAAACTCCGGGGTATACTCCGGGGGAGCAGCCTCAAACTCCAGGTTTTACCAAACTCAATACTAACGAGAATCCCTATCCGCCTCCACAGTCCATCTTCACGGGATTACAGACAGAACTGGAGAAAGTGAGATTATATCCAGACCCGGTATCGGGTGCATTACGCCGAGCTGCGGGGCGGGTTTACGGGGTGGAAAGCGATCGGATTATCGCCGGTAACGGCTCCGATGATATTCTCAATATAGCCGTCCGTACTTTCGTCAATCCAGGTGAATCAGTCGCTTTTCTAGACCTTACCTATTCCCTCTATGAAACTATCACTAAAGTGCATGGAGCCAATATTATTCAATTCTCTACAGATGACAAATTTGAACTAGATAAACCGCTCATTTGTCCCGATGCAAAATTAATTTTTCTCGCTTCCCCTAATCCCCCCCTGGGTAAAAATTTAAACCGCGCTTATCTGGAAGAAACTTGTAAACAAGCGCAGGGTATTGTCTTGATCGATGAAGCTTATGTGGATTTTTCCGACGATGATCATCTTGATTTTCTTGATAAATTCAACAACGTGATCATCAGCAAAACCATGTCAAAAAGCTACAGTTTGGCGGGGATGCGTGTGGGATTCGGTATATCTTCTCAAGAAATAATTGAGGAGATGAATAAAGTTAGAGATTCCTATAATCTCGATAGAATCGCTCAATTTTTAGCCACTCAATGTTTGGAAAATCAAGACTACTTTCAGGGCGTTTGGCAAAAAGTAAGAAATACTCGCACCAGATTAATCAAAGAATTAAGAGCGTTAGGATTTATAGTTTTTGATTCTGACTCTAACTTCGTTCTGACTTCTCCTCAATGGATGGAGGCGAGTGATTTATACAATAAATTAAAAGAAAGACAGGTATTGGTGAGATACTTTAAACACCCGCGCATCAGCGATTATGTGAGGATTTCTATCGGCACGGATGAAGAGATCGATCGCCTTCTAGATACCATCAAAACCCTCCATGAATCTTGATTCCACTATCGCCCTAGCCCATCGCTTAGCCGATGTATCGGGGGAGATAATCGCCGGATATTTCCGAGTGCCTTATTTGAGTAGCGAGACGAAATCGGGGGAAGTATCTTCGATCGTTACCGTGGCCGATCGAGAGGCGGAAAACGCTATGGTAGATTTAATACTGAGCCACTCCCCCGGAGACGGGATTATCAGAGAAGAAGGGGAGAATATCCCGTCCCGTAGCGGTTATTTCTGGGTATTAGACCCCATCGACGGCACATCTAGTTTCGCCAAAGGTTTACCGATTTTCGGTACTTTAATCGGTTTGGTTTCCGAGGACGATCATAACCCCATCTTAGGGATAGTCAATCAACCCATATTGAGAGAAAGATGGCTGGGAGTGCGGGGAAAACCTACATTATTTAATACAAGAGTGTTAAATAATCCCTACGTCAACGATCGCACTCATCAACTACAATCAGTTTGTCTGACTTCCACAACACCTTTAATGTTCATCACCGCCAGACAGCGAGCAGTAGCGAAGGTATTACAGAGAGTGTGTAAGCGGGTAGCCTTCGGGGGAGACTGCTACAACTACATGACATTAGCATCAGGCTGGAGCGTCATGCCGATGGTGATATTAGAATCGGATTTAAAATATTACGACTTCTGCGCCCTCATCCCCATATTACAGGGGGTGGGCGCGGTGATCAGTGACTGGGCGGGAAATACTCTGACTCCCGATTCCACGGAAGTATTAGCCGCCCCTAACGAAGAATTATTAAATCAGGCATTGAAAGCGATCGAATGGGTCAATCTCGATCGATAGTTAAGTTAGGGGGATTACACCTCTTGATAGTGACGGTCATATCTATAGCGCCCTCTTTTTCTAAATCCTCCCTGTAACCGGATTCATGGGCGTGGGCTTCCCCGGAAGAATCGAAGGGGCCGAAATAATAGGTACAATCGGGGGACTTGGTATCTATTTTCACCCACCAGCGATTCAACCGGGATAGGCGCAGATTTTGCAAGATGAAGCCGAGAATTAAAAAGGCAAACAGTCCGAAGGTAATGAATCTCATCCCGCTATTGACTCCAGAGTTTTCAAAGCTTCGGTCACATGGCCGGAAAAATCGAGCATGGAGTCGAATACATGACGCACGATACCTTCTTTGTCGATGATGTAAGTCACTCGCCCCGGCAATATAAACATGGTAGCGGGGACACCGAAGGATTTCCTCACCCTGTCGCCCTGGTCACTCAGGAGAATAAAAGGCAGATTGTATTTATTGGCGAATTGGCGATGGGATTCGACGCTATCGCCGCTGATACCGATAACTTCTGCGCCTTGGTCTTTAAAGACTTCATAACTGTCTCGGAAAGAGCAGGATTCTTTCGTACAGCCCGGAGTGTCGTCTTTAGGGTAAAAGTAAACTACCACGGCTTTTTTACCCAAAAAATCGCTAAGTTTAACAGTTTCTCCAGTTTGAGAGGGTAAAGAGAAATCGGGCGCTCGATCGCCAATTTTAAGGCTTGTCATGAATGGTTCAGCATTTACAGGATACTCGCTTTAAATTTTAACTTAAACCGCTATTTCCGTAGGTTGATCTTTTAGCAGAGGAAAGCCGAGGGATTCCCGTTGCTGGAGGTACAATTGGGCTACTTCCCGGGCCAGATTGCGAATCCTGCCGATATAGCGAGTTCTCTCGGCCACGGCGATAACGCCCCTGGCATCGAGAAGATTAAAAGTGTGGGAACACTTGAGAACGTAATCTAAACTAGGGATAACGAGGGCGCGCTCGATCAGTTGTTTCGCTTCCTGTTCGTAGAGACTGAACAGGTTGAATAAGAATTCCGGGTTAGAAGCCTCGAAGTTATAGGTACACTGTTCGATCTCGTTTTGCAGGAATATCTCCCCGTAGGATGTAGTTTCATTCCAGCGAATTTCCGTGATGGCCCCCACATCTTGAAGGTACATGGCCAGTCTCTCCAAACCATAGGTAATCTCGATCGCCACCGGCTTACAATCTATGCCCCCGCACTGTTGGAAGTAGGTAAACTGGGTGATTTCCATGCCGTCTAACCAGACTTCCCAGCCCACGCCCCAAGCGCCGAGAGTGGGAGACTCCCAATTATCCTCGACAAAACGGATGTCATGGTCTTCGGGATGAATCCCTAAAATACGCAAAGATTCTAGATAGATTTCTTGGATGTTATCGGGTGAGGGTTTGATCAGCACTTGGTATTGATAATAGTGCTGGAAACGGTTAGGATTTTCTCCATAGCGTCCGTCCGTCGGTCTACGGCAAGGCTCTACATAAGCTATTGACCAGGGTTCGGGGCCGATCGCTCTCAAGAATGTATGGGGACTCATCGTCCCCGCCCCCTTTTCCGTGTCGTAGGGTTGAGCGATCAAACAGCCCCGGGCCGCCCAGAACTCGTTAAGCTTAGCGATAATCGATTGAAAAGTTATAGGCACTTCTTGACTTCCACTGCAAACATTCCTTATTTATTCTCTCTCAAGACTCTCTTTCTTCATAGAAGAAATGTAACATAATGTTAAGTAATCTTTACCCTATAGATTCATGATGGAGCAAACAGCTTTAAACTTGATCGCCATTACGGTGTTTTCCATGACTTTATCGGTATTTTTAACGCCGGTACTCCATATTTCACCGTTTATATCAGCTTGTGCCACTTTAGGCGTTTTAGGTGTAGTCACAGTGGATACGTTAAGCCTCAATAATCGGGGCGTTACCTTATTGTTAGACGTTTTATCGCCTTCGGCAGTGCGCCAGAGAATTCTACATCACGAAGCGGGTCACTTTTTGGCGGCTTATTTATTGGGAATCCCCATTAAAGGTTACTGTCTCACGGCTTGGGAAGCATTGAAACAAGGGCAAGAAGGTTCGGGGGGTGTGCAATTGGATACAGAGGATTTAGAGAGGAAATTAAAAAACTTCTCCCAATTCCCCGCCCTATTAGAAAGATTGTCTACCGTGTGGATGGCGGGGATTGCGGCGGAGTCTATGGTATATGGGAAAGCAGAAGGAGGCGAGAGCGATCGATTAGAATTGAGATCTGCTTTAAAATTAGCCGGATTATCTGAAAGCGTTTACGAACAAAAAGAACGATGGAGTTTATTACAGGGGAAAACTCTTTTAGAAAAGCACTCCGCTTCCTATGAAGCTTTAGTAAAGGCTATGAACGATCGTGCATCCGTGGAAGAATGCTGTCAGATCATCAGCTTAAATATGACGGCCTTGTGATTAAGATGAAAATATTCCCCCATTAGCCAGTATATAAAAATGAAAGGTTCAACTGCTACATTGTTAATATCTTGTCCCGATCAAACGGGATTAGTAGCCAAAATAGCTAATTTTATTTACTCTAACGGGGGCAATATTATTCATGCCGACCAACATACAGATTTCTCGGCGGATTTATTTTTAATGCGCGTGGAATGGCAATTAGACGGGTTTAATCTACCCCGTGACATGATCGCCCCTGCTTTCACCGCTATCGCTAAGCCACTAAAAGCAACTTGGTCGGTTCATTTTTCTGATTTTGTCCCTAAAATAGCAATATGGGTAACTAAACAGGATCATTGTCTCTTAGATTTATTGTGGCGGCAACACGCTAAAGAATTTAACGCGGAAATACCTTTGATTATTAGTAACCATACGGATTTATATCGGGTTGCCAATCAATTTGGTGTAGAGTTCTATCATACTCCCGTGAATCATGATAATAAAATCCAACAAGAAGCCAGACAATTAGAACTGTTGCGGGAGTACAAAATAGATTTAGTCGTTCTCGCTAAATATATGCAGGTACTCACGCCGGATTTTATCAATTTTTTCCCCAATATTATTAATATTCATCACTCGTTCCTACCTGCTTTCGCGGGGGCGAACCCTTACGGGCGGGCATACGATCGAGGCGTGAAAATTATCGGGGCTACCGCCCACTATATCACCGCCGATTTAGATGAAGGGCCGATCATCGAACAGGATGTAGTGCGGGTTAGTCACCGGGATAATGTAGCGGATTTAATAAGGAAGGGTAAGGATTTAGAGAGAGTTGTTCTAGCGCGGGCGGTGCGATTACACCTGCAAAATCGAATTTTAGTTTACGGTAATAAAACGGTGGTTTTCGCTTAATTTCTAAGTAGGGGTTTTTATTAAAGTCGTCTGGTTTTTTGGATACCGTAAATAATACCCGTGACTATAGACGCGGCTATTAATGATAATAAAATCCCTCCAGGCATAAAGCTTAAATACCCCAGCCCTCGCAAAATATAAAATATGAAAGTGAATCCCAGTAAAACCCCGAAAGTATAGGCTAAATTAGACGGTCTATTCATGACACCAGAACTTTGCCTCCCAAATGATCCAGATGTGACTCTACGAGTTTAAGAATTTCTTTCTCTAGTCTACCCCTGCTCATGGCCTCTATCAAACGACGATTAAGAGTTAGGGTTTCCCCGTTGGTTAGAACTAAAGTGATGCGATGATAGGTTACGCCGAATATATCTTTTTCTGGTTTGATAAATGCTCGTTGTATCCTCTCTAGAACGTAATCTTTCTCTCGGCAGAGACGGAAGATTCGGGTTTGACAGCTGAGGGTTTGAGTTCGATCGTTCACCGTATACACTTGGGAATATCCAGCGTCGTAGATTAATATAGCCCCGGCAATTAAAGCCAGAATCGTCCAAAGATAGAAATGATAATACTTGGGATTCTTAGCCAGTAAGGCCAGACTATCACGGTAGCTTTGTTCGATGAGGGATGATTCCTGAAGCTTGAGGCGATAAGCTTCGATTTGATTTTTGAAAGCGAGAGCTGACTCTACATCCGGGAAGTTATCTATATACACGTATCTGTTATCAGCCAAAGCTAGGACATAGTAGTTAACGATTTTTTCTTCCCTCGCAAGAATATAAATTTCTTCGTAAACCGCTGTTTTTTTCAGGTTATCTAAACTGATGGTCTCGCTGTCGAAAGAGGGCAGGTCATTGGGGCGGGTATAATTACAATTCAATACCGAATGAGAACGATCGCATTTAACGAACCTTCTCTGACTGAAAACACTATATATTGCCAAGATTATCGGGAAAGTCGCTAAAAATGCCCCCAGCCACACCCGATAACCAGGGGCGTGATTGGATAAAGTTATAGAGCGAGGTGCTTGGTGAGAGATTTGCATCAGGCAGCTAAGTAAATTTCCATAGATTCTACTACATACCCTGTTATAGACTTTCCGTAATTTTTCTACATCCTTCCTTGGAGATTAAGGTTTTCTTTATCCCAATATCTTTAGAAGTGCCCACGGTCGAAATTGTAATTATTATTCATAAAAATCTGGACGTGCTTTAGTACATATTAACTATATATTCGACTAATTAAGGATTCCAGATAGGGGTATAGAGAAGTTTTAAATAGCTAAAACCTTTACTGGATAAGATTTTTAGTGTTTTAAGTAAATAATTTGTTTATTGTTTTTATTTAACCAATATAAAACAATAAAAAATTTTCACATGATCTCTATAGTCAAAATATAAAAATTTAAAGGCTAATTATAATATATAAACCTTTAATCGATTAAATAAAGGCTCTGGCTCCCTAAATCAAAAAGTGGGGGGCTTTGCAGGAAAAGAGAAATAGATAATAATGACGAGAGAGGGAAAAAACCCACCGATAGTAGGAGACTTAAAAAATGACTTTAACACTGGCAGTATACGGAAAGGGCGGCATAGGCAAATCGACCACAAGCTGTAACATATCGGCGGCCTTGGCTAAAAGAGGCAAGAAAGTATTACAGATTGGCTGTGACCCTAAACATGACAGTACATTTACCTTAACCGGGTTTCTCATTCCCACTATCATCGACACATTACAAGAAAAAGATTTTCACTACGAGGACATCTGGCCCGAAGATGTAATCTACGACGGTTATGGGGGCGTTAAATGCGTGGAAGCGGGTGGCCCCCCGGCCGGTGCGGGTTGCGGCGGTTACGTGGTGGGAGAGACGGTTAAACTGTTAAAAGAGTTAAACGCTTTCGATGAATTCGATATTATTCTCTTTGACGTGTTGGGGGATGTAGTCTGTGGAGGATTCGCCGCACCTCTTAACTATGCTGATTACTGTATCATCGTCACCGATAACGGTTTTGATGCCCTATTCGCAGCCAATAGAATCGCCGCTTCGGTGAGAGAAAAAGCGCGTACCCATCCCCTACGTCTGGCGGGCTTAATTGGCAATCGCACTTCTAAGCGTGATTTGATCAATAAATACGTGTCTCATGTACCGATGCCGGTTTTGGAAGTGTTACCTCTAATCGAAGATATTCGTGTATCTCGCGTCAAGGGAAAAACTCTCTTCGAGATGGCAGAAAAAGACCCTTCCTTAAATTACGTGTGTGACTACTACCTCAATATAGCCGACCAGATTCTCGCTTTACCTGAAGGTGTCGTGCCTAACGAATCCCCCGATAGGGAGTTATTCAATCTTCTCTCTGACTTCTATCTCAATCCCGAAAAGCCAAAAGCTAACGCCGACGAACAATTAGATTTAATGATGGTTTAGTAAATATAGAAGTGGGAAAAGAGAAAAGAGAAAAGAGTGATAAATCACCACTCACAACTCATTTCTCGTTTCTAACTTCTGATCGATAGAGATTTTTTACTTTTAAGGAGAACGAAAATTATGACTGCGATGCAAGAACCCAGCGCCTTACAATTCGATTGTGAAACGGGAAATTATCATACATTCTGCCCGATTAGTTGTGTCGCTTGGCTATATCAGAAAATAGAGGATAGCTTCTTCTTAGTAATCGGCACGAAAACCTGTGGCTACTTCCTACAAAATGCGATGGGGGTCATGATTTTCGCTGAACCTCGTTACGCGATGGCAGAATTAGAAGAAGGTGATATATCCGCCCAACTTAATGATTACAACGAACTGAAAAGATTGTGCGAGCAAATAAAGCGCGATCGTAATCCCAGCGTTATCGTTTGGATAGGCACTTGTACCACCGAAATCATTAAAATGGACTTGGAAGGATTAGCCCCGAAATTAGAATCAGAAATAGGTATCCCCATAGTCACCGCCCGCGCTAACGGTTTAGATTACGCTTTCACCCAAGGGGAAGATACAGTGTTAGCCTCGATGGTGCATAAATGCCCGGAAGCGGCGAAGCAAGAAGAAGAAAAAGAAGAAAGAAACGCCATCCATAAACTACTGAACTTCGGGCGCAAAAAAGAAGACATAAAAAGCGAAGAATCAGAATACCATGATCATAAACCCCTGGTGTTATTCGGTTCATTACCTGACCCGGTAGTGACCAATCTCACCTTAGAATTGAAAAAACAGGGAGTGAAAATATCCGGTTGGTTGCCAGCGAAACGCTTTACCGAATTACCCGTGATCGGTGAGGATTATTACGTGGCCGGAGTCAACCCCTTTCTATCCCGCACGGCGACTACTTTAATGCGTCGCCGCAAATGTAAACTTATCGGCGCGCCCTTCCCTATTGGCCCCGATGGTACTCGCGCTTGGATAGAAAAAATTTGTTCGGTCTTAGGAGTTGAACCTCAAGGATTAGACGAAAGAGAAGCCCAAATCTGGGAAAGCCTAGAAGATTACATCCAATTAATCAGGGGTAAATCGGTCTTTTTCATGGGAGATAATTTATTAGAAATTTCTCTCGCCCGTTTCTTAATCCGTTGCGGTATGACCTGCCCGGAAATCGGTATTCCTTATATGGATAAACGTTATCAGGCGGCAGAATTAGCACTCTTGGAAAAAACTTGTAACGAAATGGGTGTGCCACTGCCGAGAATTATCGAGAAACCCGATAACTATAATCAAGTCCAGCGTATTTATGAGTTAAAGCCAGACTTGGTAATTACCGGAATGGCCCACGCTAACCCGTTAGAAGCGCGGGGAATCAATACTAAATGGTCGGTAGAATTCACCTTCGCTCAAATACACGGTTTCACTAACGCACGGGATATTCTAGAGTTAGCTACCCGCCCCCTACGTCGTAATACTAATCTTAAAGAATTAGGTTGGGATAAGTTGGTCAAGGAAGCAACTGTTTAATCCATTGATATTCTCTAACCCTATAGAGAGTATCATCCTTGTACTACTTGCTTGACAGTGGTGAAAGTCTCTAGATTGATCAAACCGCGTCGCTGACCTTTTTGATTGGAAATGCCTAAAAATAGAGACTCGCCCTGTTTGGGGTTACGAGAAAAGCGAGGAGAAGAATTAATATAAAGTAGGGCGCTATCAATTTCTAGGGCGAATTGACGACTCTCTCGATAAGATTCTGTGACTATACAATCGGCGTGGCCACTACTATACTGATTGATCCAATAGATAGCCGAGGATAAAGATTCTTCTACTTTGAAAGTGACGATTTTATCCAAGTAAGGTCGATTCCATTCGTGATCTTTAGCGATCGTTAAATACTCGGGAAATTCTTTGGCTAGAATACGATCGCCCCTTAATTTAAAGCCTTTCTCCTGCAAACTATTCAGTAGGCGTAGTAAGGTAGACGAGTTGTGATGGGGACTGATCAAAACCTTCTCTATGGCGTTAACGGGGTCTGGTATACTGGCGTGACTATCGATGATCATGTGACGGGCTAACTCTAAATCGCCGCTCGGAGACCAATATAGATAACAATTACCCATAGCGGCCCTTAACACGGGTATGCTGGCTAATTGACTTACTTGAGCGATTAAACTAGGACGACCGTAGGGAAGGATAAGATTAACGTAATATTCTTGAGTGAGCAAAGATTCTAGGGACGTTTCCCCTTCTGAAATTAAAGTGTTGACGCAACCTAACGGTAAACCGGCATCTTCCGTGGCCACTTGTAAAATTTGGGCGATGATGGTGTCAGAGTGACTCGAGGCGCTACCACCTCTTAAAATTAAACTATTGCCGCTTTTGAGGGCGAAACCCGCCGCCACGATCGCTAATTCAGGAAACCCCTCGTATACTAGACCAATTACCCCTAAAGGCATTCTCTGACAATAGGTTTGGGAGGGATTCAGTTGATAGGTAGCGTTAATAACCCTCTGTATCGGATCTGAAGCCTCGACGAGTTGTTCGAGTACCTCCACTGTGCTTTCGAGCCTTTCAGGGGTCAATTTGAGCCACTTGAGCATTTGTTCGGAGATAGCTGTCTCCCTACTCATTTCCAAGTCCAGGGTATTAGCTTCTAATATCTGGTCAAAATTGAGTCTGATAGCTTTGGCCATGGCTTTTATGCCTTCATTGCGCTGGCTACCGGTGTAGTCACCCAATGCTAAAAAGGCTTCGTAAGCTTTGGTGGCCACTTTTAAAGTTTCTTGAGATGAGGTATCTTCTGCCATAGATGGAGTTTATCGCCGATAGGCTAGCCAAAAAATTAGGGCGGGCAAAATAACTAATAGCATAGCTAGTATCGCCCAAAAAATGACGCTGATGTTAGATGGCGATTTAATCATCAATGGCAACCAGACGATCATCAGTAAGAGTATGATGCCCAATGTTACCGGTAGAAACCCTTCCCCAAAACGGCTATTAGCCGCTATCCAGCGAAATCCTGTCCACCTCCACACTCGCTTGTAGGGGTAATGACTGGCTAGTTGTTCGATCGTTTGTCCGTTCTCTTGTACCACGAAGATCTGTTGACATCGATCGCATCCAAAAGCTTCCGTTAAGATAATCGGCTGCAGTTTGCCCCTGCGGCGACAAGGACAAGGATAATCAGAGTTTTGGTCTATCTTTTGATATTTCTGCGGTCGCACAAGTCAAAGGAATTTATTAAATAGCAATTTGTAGTATAGTCTCGAAAATCTTTACCGGTTTCTATCGCTATGATCACACACACCGCTATCCGGTGGTATTTTTCTTCACTCCTTCTTTATTTTTATCTTAACTTGTTTTCAAGCGGGCAACGCGATTCGAACGCGCGACATTCACCTTGGCAAGGTGACGCTCTACCACTGAGCTATGCCCGCATATTTGCGACATTTCTTATAATGTCATATCTCGCGGGTTTTGTCAACTACCGTTTGCACGTCAGTAAAATTATTGAAATCCGCCCCTTGTAAAGAAGGCACGGAAGCATCAAAACCGTTTAATTTCATGCCGTGGCGTAATTGACGCATCAAACTCGCCATCTCCAGGGCGTTAAGAGCGTAATCCCAGCCGTGATTGCTCTTGATCCCCGCCCTTTCTAAGGCTTGTTGCATGGTGTCGGTGGTAAGAATACCGAAAATAACTGGAACACCCGTTTGCATAGCGGTAGCGGCGATACCTTTGGCTGCCTCTGCCGCCACGAGGTCGAAATGGGGGGTCTGACCACGAATGATCGCACCGAGACAGATGATCGCGTCATAGCGTCCAGAAATTGCTAACTGACGGGCGATCAATGGCACTTCAAAGCTACCTGGAACCCAAACGTAATCCACTTGAGTACCATTGGGATTAACGTCGATACCGTGACGTTTCAAACAATCTTGACACCCGGAGAGAAGCTTATCCGTAACCAGGTCATTGAAACGCCCGATGACGATCGCGAACCGGGAGGAGCTACTATCCGAACCAAAAGTTCCTTCAAAAACAGCCATAATCACCCATCATGAAAAAATAAACCCAACGCACAAGACTCTAAATAACAAAGAAATTCAAAACGCCGACGGCGATGACCAAAATCACCCAAATACCTGAGCCAACGTATAACAGAGGTTTGGACTGATCCCAATTTTGCGGGGAGGCGTATGCTACAGGTACAGCCACGACCATCAGAAAAGAAAAGAAAACTAGCGCTGCGAGAAAAAATTGAAAGATAATAGACATTGTAAGATTCTCCTAATATATAATCTGTGATGATTTGGCGGCTTCCCCAATTTCGGTGAGATTAGTTTTTATACAGCGAGTAAGTGCGTATGCCACGACTACATCTTTGTTTCCGCTCATTTGGTATTTTAACTCAAATTGACACTCTCCCCGCTAAACGGAGTACCGTTCTACTGGGATATTCTTAAGAGATTTTCACCCTTAACGGCGCTGCCAAAGCGCTCCTACCCAATCCGAAGCAAAGTTCATCTAGGCTACTTTTAAAATGTTTGACCAGTATATTAGCAGCTCCATTGCAATCAGCGTTGACCAACCAACCTTTGGCGGTTCGGTAAAGTCCACGCTTGATGCGCTTGCCACTGAACTTATAGGTCTGCGGATTATCGGCGTTCCAAATCGGAATAGCATCATTGTCCAAAGCGCTAGCCTTACTGGTATACGATTCTTCCTGCTGGGCAACTTCAATCCCGTAACGCTCACAGAGGCTTTCCAGCTTGCGTTTCAGCGTAAATATTGGAATCTGAGTGAAGTTTTGATTGTTGCGGGTGCCCATATTAACCGATTGTTTAAGGTCAGGGTTGTAGCCTACAACAATTTTGCTGATTTGATTAGATCGGCACCAATCGACAATAGACCGAGCGGACTTATTGAGATAGTCACTGACTTGGTGATTTCGCTTATCCAGCAAACCAGCCTGACGATTCGTCAAACTTTTAATACCTTGTATGTCTTTAATCGACTGCAAAAAAGCATTGCGTTTGTTGTACCACTGGTTGATCGACTTGAGTTTTCGTCCATCAATGATAAACGATTTACCTGTAGTGCTGACATATGTTGCCAAGTTATTCAACCCAAGGTCGATACCAAGGACGTGACTAGTTGGCTCAACTTGCTGGAGGGGTTCAGCTTCATAGACATAGGACACATCAAAGTATCGCGCCCCCAACTTAGGAAGAATGCGAATCTCTTTGATTACTTTATCTCGAAGACGTTCCGGTATTTGAAAACTAACCGTCCCATGCTCACGTCGAAAGACACGAGACGAGGGGACGGTAAACATCCAATCTTTCTTGGGCAGTCTATCCTTCAGGTCGCGCCCACGAATTGGGATTATCACCAAAAAATGCCCATCCTTGGGCAGGTAATTAGGGATGCCGACCTTTGCCGCAACTTCTCCACACTTTTTCATTTGAAGCAGGTTGAAGAACGAGCGGAAGGAACGGTCAACGACCTTCAAGGTCTGTTGAGCAATATCAGTTGCCAGGGCCTTGTAGTTCTCATTTTCTTTCGAGTAATGGTAATTACCTTCGTATTGAAGGAATCTACGCTCTTGAAAGAAATACTGACGCACATTGAACAGACCCACGTTGAACATGTTTTTGCTCAAGTGGCAAAGGTGTCTAAGCGTGTCGGATTCCGATTGACTCAAGTTGAGTCGATTGGTTTGGTTCAAAAACATACCAACGCTGCCGCTGAAAACATATTTATCCTAGCGGCAATCATGCCAACATGGCAATCTCAGGAGTTCGACACCCCTGAGATTGCCGCTCCTATACCTCTCGCCGCCAAGCTCCGCACTTGGGGGGAGTCCCTCGGAGAATGAAGATGGATTTAATACTTTGTCATACAATCGCTGATTTCGACATCCTGGGTGCTGCGGTGGGTTTATCCCGCTTACATCCCCAGGGCAGCATCGTCCTGACTGGTAGCGTCCAACGGGGGGTGAAAGAATTTCTGGCCCATTATCGACATCAATTCAACCTGATAGAAATAGGTAGCGTTAGGCCGGAAAAAATAGGCAGTTTATTCATAGTCGATAATCAACACCGTCAAGGACTAGGTGAGGCTAAACAATGGCTAGATTTACCCCATATAAACACGATAGAAATCCCTGACCATGTTTTAGAATCCAAGACCCATATAAAAACGACTCACGAACAAATCGAGGCAGTTGGGACGACCACTACTTTAATCGTGGAACAGTTACAACAACAGGGAATTACTCTCGCACAGGTAGAAGCCACGGTGATGAGCTTGGGAATCCACACCGCTACCGGCTCGTTAACTTACAGCCAAACCACCTCTAGGGATGCTTACGCCTTGGCTTGGCTTATGAGTCAAGGTGCTAATGTAGATGAGATCGCCCGCTACAGTAAACCCCACGGATTTTTTGCCACCGCCAGAGATTTAATGTCTTCGCCGGTGCGTACGATTCGCCCAAAAACAACGATCGAGCAAGCCCTGAAAATACTACTACGATACGGTCATTCCGGGTTATCGGTGGTGGACGGGGACGATCGTTTAGTGGGAATGGTCGGGCGCCGCGATCTAGATCTAGCCCTACATCACGGTTTAGGTCACGCCCCCGTCAAAGGTCATATGACGCGTGACCCGAAAACCATCACAGTGGAAACACCCAGCGATGAAATTCAGAGATTGATGAACACCTATGATCTGGGGCGCTTACCGGTATTGCAATCGGGTCAACTGGTGGGCATAGTCACCCGCAAGGATATATTAAGACATCTGGGCCGACAAAGCCATCCATCACCAACCACCGAGCCACTACTATCGGGTTTGTTGCCTTCATTGGGCCAACGTCTCGCCCCGCCTCTGTGGGAATTTCTAGAAGTAGCCGCCCTCGCTGCAAAAGCTAAGGGCTGGCATTTATATCTAGTGGGGGGCGCGGTGCGGGATTTACTTCTATCGGCCGGTTCAGAAACTGTTGGACTGCAAGATTTAGATTTGGTGGTGGATGGGTTCTCCCGCCCCGCGGATGCTGGTGCTGGGGTACAATTAGCCACAGAGCTGATAAAAATATATCCAGAAGCCCGTTTAGAAATACACGGTGAGTTTCAAACCGCAGCTCTTCTATGGCACCATCACCCCACATTGGCAAATTTATGGGTAGATATTGCCACGGCCAGAACCGAGTTTTATCCCTACCCGGCGGCTAATCCCCAAGTATGGGCTAGTTCTATCACCCAAGACCTATACCGCCGCGATTTCACCATTAACGCTTTGGCCCTGCGCTTGACCCCCCCGCGATACGGGGAGTTATTGGATTTTTTCGGCGGGGTGTTGGATCTGCGGAATCGATCGATCCGGGTGCTTCATGCTAATAGTTTTATAGAAGACCCCACTCGTATCTATCGGGCTGTGAGATTCTCCGTACGCTTGGGTTTTGCTCTCGATCCTCTCACGGTGGATTATATTCATAACGCCGTAAATTCAGGTATATACGAAACTCTGCGTCTATCGGATCGCCCCACTCCCGCCCTAACTACTCGACTGCGATCCGAGTTGAAATTCATTCTTTCTGCCCGTTACTGGTTGGCGGCGGTGGATTTATTAAATAATTTAGGGGCTTGGCGTTGTCTACACGAAGATTTGAATTTGAACGAGGCTTCGCGGTGGCAGTTGCGGTATCTTTCCAGGTGGCTTTTTTGTTTGGCTTCACCTTGTCCCCCCTGGTTGCTACGCTTGGAATTATTGATTACCGCGGCGAGTCCTGAAAATTGGACTATTATCGCCCAGAACTTGCATCTACCTCAAGATAGTATCGCTCGTCTGTCGGGTTTACTCCAAGCTCAGACTACACTAGAGAGAGACTTACCCCTGACTAGTTCTATAAGCGAGAAAGTAGTGATTTTCAAAAATTATAAAATCCCTACTTTAATATTGCTGGGGTCTAAAACTTCCCGTCTCTCCCGGAGATGGATTTGGTCATATTTAACCCGTTGGTCAAAGGTGAAAGCACCTTTGAATGGGGAAGATTTAAAAGCTCTCGGTTATCAGCCCGGCCCTTTATATAAAACGATCTTGGCGGGTTTGTGGGGGGCTACTCTCGATGGTCTGGTGAGCGATCGAGCTTCTGCCTTGGATTGGCTCGCAAATAACAATTTCTAGGGAGACGGGGCAGCCCCCGTCAGACCAATTAAGACTCGGCCATATCATTGCCTTCAGACTTGCGCTGGCCACCAAAGAATTTACCTCTGCCCTTGGTGTTAGTGCGAGTGGAGGCACTACGAAACTGTCGCGCGTAAGCTCGATTTCGTTCCGCTTTTTCTTTTTTCAAATTTCTACGTTTAGCCACGATTCATCCTCATAAAAACAATAATGATGTATTCGGGAAGTCAATAACTCCCCGAATCATAAATCAGAATTTACATTGTAACCTGTCTCCGGTTCTAAAAGCGGCTATGTTTGCGTTCGCCTCTTTCTGAGCGATCGCCTCGATCGCTTCTTTCACCTCGATCGCGGTTAAAACCGCCGCCGCCGCCGCCTTTATTTTCCCGTTCGCGGGCTTGGTTGACTTTTAATTGCCGACCCATCCATTCTGCGCCGTCCAGGGCGGTAATAGCCGCACCTTCTTCGTCGTTGCCTTCCATTTCTACGAAAGCGAAACCTCTACGGCGGCCTGTTTCCCTATCCATTGGAAAGTGAACTCTCTTTACTGTTCCATATTCGGCGAACACTTCTACTAAATCTTCTTGGGTAACCTCAAAAGGGAGATTGCCTACATAAATCGACATAAACGTATCCTTGACTCAAACATCAACTCAAATGTGTAGAGAATCAAACTTCTATGAAAGCAAGCTGAACAATACTTAAATGCTTAATACTGACAACGAACTTAAACTGGATTTTTATTCTCAAACCCATTCTAACATAATCAGAAAACCCTGTCCGTGGACAGGGTTTTCTTTACAAAATGTAAGATAGTTTAGAAGGTGAAGGTAGTCCGTAGAGTACCGATCCACTCGTTACCGGAACTTTTTAGCTGTTCTGGCTGAGATAACCAAATTACACCAGGTGTAACGGAGATATTATCGGTCAATTGGTACTTGTAGAATGCCTCTACGTGAACGGGGTTAGCGTTGTTGAATTTAACACCGGTCACGCTGGTAGGTACGCCACCGATATAGGGTTGAACACCGGCGAAGATACCGAGGACACTACCTTCTTTGAAGAAGTCGGGGAAGGCTATCCCGCCGCCGTATGTCCATACTTCCGCGCTGTCAACTCCGAGGAGCGTTACAGACGCGTAACTACCGTAACCGCTGATGGTGGCGAAGCCGAGGTTCATCGCGGCCGAGACACCGTAAGCGTTAACTACTTTCTGGTTGAAGTTAAAAACGGGAGTACCGTTTTGTAGGGTTTGGCCGGTAGGACTGCCACCACCTGGTATAGTACCAGTATTGTAGGCTTGGGTTAAGTTGCTTTTCGATAAGTTAGCTAGGGATGTACCGGAGTTGTTCTGGAAGATGGGGGTATCAGCACCTAGATAAGAGTTAACGTAGGTTAAACCGACGCTCAGTACGTTGAACAGGTTAGCGTTCAACTGCACTAAGGCGGCGTAGTCACCGTTGGTGAAACCGTTTCCTTGAGTGGGATTGTTAGCGGTGGGTGATAGATAACCGAAGTACAGTCCCGTAGAGCCTAAGAAGCCGTACTCACCGAGGGAGATGCCCACACCACCGCCACTACCATAACCGATGTCGTAGATGGGGTTTTGAGACGCAAAGTTAGATAAAGCACCGTTACCACCACCGAAGTCGTTAAAGTACGGTGAGTTGGTCGGTACGAAGTCATTCCAGATACCGCCCCAACCGGCAACATAGACGTTGGTTTTAACTATACCGAAATCGATCGGTGCGTAGTAAGCTAACCAATCTACGTAAACGCTGTTATTGGTGCTGGGGGCTTGGTTGAAGGTTTGGCGGAGGGTGGGGCTTTGTAACTCGTTAAAGCGTACACCTAGAGAGTCACCGTCTTGGGTCGTGGCAGTACCGAGGGGATTAATTCCGAAGGGAATAGCGCTACCTGCGGCGATACGAGTTGCTAAGCGGTCTTTACCGGTGAAGCTACTGTTAAAGGTTAAACGAACCCGGTCCTGTACCGCTGCTTGGGTTGAACCGCGGTTATTACCGAAGCTGTCGGTCAGGGCGATGATCACTTCCCCGGACAGTTTGGTGGTGGTAGAGAATTGGTGTTCTTCTAAGAAGGAAACACGAGATTCTAGATTATCGACTCTGGCTCCTAAAGCCGCTAATTCTGCTTGGAATTCATCCATTAAGCGTTTGAGTTTGTCGATGTCTTCTCTGAGAACCGCTACACCGTCTTGAATTAAACGCTCCATCGTGTTCAAACAAGCGTTTAAACCGGCGGCGAATTCCCAACGGGTCATGGCACGATTGCCTCGGAAGGTACGATCGGGATAACCGACGATACAACCATAACGCTCGACTAAGCTTCTTAACGCTTCAAAAGCCCATGCTGTCGGCTCTACGTCTCTTAATTGGTTAACGCTGGTCACTTGGTCTTTAGTATTTACCTGACCTTCGCTACCGTATTGTTCTATTTGATCTAATAACTTATTGTTCTCTTGAACTTGGGCTACTTCCGTGGAATCGAACGCCGGAGATGTGGCATCGAGTTTTTTGCTGTCGAAGTCGCTTGCTTGTACGGATGCTGCTAATGTAGCTCCTAGGATTACTGGGCTGACTAGCAGGGAGTTCCAGAATAATTTAGACATTGTTGTTTTTCCTCACACCTTTAGATTGGACTACAAGATTTATAGTCTGACCTTTTTTTTATTATACACAGGTTAACCTGCTAGAACGATACACTCGATCGAGTTTTGTTGACAATTTTTGATTTTTTTCTCAACGGGCCCGTTTTGTGTATTTTCGTAATCTCACTATAGCGCCCCAGATTTATTTTTGGTTGAAAAATCTTTCTTAAATTTTTCCCACCATACTATCCGCCCCCACTAACTAGGTTAGCGGGGGCGGTGTAGCGGGTCATTCGATTAGTACCTAACTGCCGGAAGGAACTCCAGCTAGTCTAAAACTTGTTAGACAGTGGGTCTAGAGGACTGCTCCGGCGCACAGCCGGCTTTCACTAATCAATTGACCCATGGTTATACTACTTTCTATCATGGGCATCACCTCCTATACTCCCTGAACGGAATTGCTTATAGAACTTATACTTCTTAGGTTAGCGTATCGATCCCGAAATCGACAACACAAGAATTGATAAATTTTCGGGCGATATGTTCGCACCCGCCGAAGTGCAGGTGTAAGTAGGAAGCGTGAACCCGATGTAATGCCCAGCCCTCATAGTTGACAACTCCATCGAGGGACTGGGATCGGTAAAGGGGAGAGGTGGGTAAAACACTTAAATGGGAGTGATGAAATTCGTGTCCCCAGACGGAGATCGAGGATTCGATGACACAAGTTGCTGTCTTGGCTTGGCCTTGACGGTATCCGAGGGTTAATTTCCGGCTCATAATACTACGGGTTGGTAACACTCCCACCATCGGCCAGATTTTCCCGTCAAAGTCTTGTAGATGTTCGCATAAATACATCAATCCCCCACACTCGGCGTAACAGGGCAAGCCCTTTTGAATCGCTACCTTTAATTGTTGGCGCAGAGGTTGATTCCAGGCTAACTCGGCGGCGAAAACTTCGGGAAACCCGCCACCCAGATACAATCCGCCGATGTTTTCTGGTAAGCTTGCATCCTTTAGGGGACTCCATGGAACTATTTCCGCCCCCAGTTTTTGCAAGATGTCGAGATTGTCTTGATAGTAAAAATTAAAGGCTCGATCGTAAGCCACGCCAATTCTCACTTTTTTGGGCCCCGCAACGGTAGCCCCTATCGGGCCCTGATGATCACTTACCAACCGGGGTAAAATCTTCTCCCAATCGAAACTATCGTCCGCTAGTGTCGCCAGCTTGTCGAATAATTCGTCTATCTGGGGAATTTCCGCGGTGGGTATCAGTCCCAGATGGCGATCGGGTATAGTGAGATCGTGGCGACGCAACACTCCCAAGATAGGCATCTCTACCGCCTCTAACGCTGCTTTTAACAGAATCAGATGTCGATCGCTCGCCACTTTATTAAGAATCACCCCCATAATATATAGACTAGGATCGAGGCTGCGGTATCCCTGTACAATCGCTGCCACCGAGCCGGATAAACGGCTACAGTCTATAACTAAGACCACCGGTAAATTTAACAACCGAGCGATATGGGCGGTACTGGCGTAGTCCGGTAGGGGCGAAGCCACACTTGGAAACCTTACCCCGTCGTACAATCCCATCACTCCCTCTATCAGGCTTAAATCACCGTTGCCGCTGTAAGTGGCGTAACAATCTCGCACGTAACTTTCTCCTGTTAAAATCGGGTCGAGATTACGGCAGGGTATGCCCGTTACTTTAGTGTGAAACATGGGGTCGATATAATCGGGCCCCACTTTGAAAGACTGCACCCGATAACCTTGACGGGTTAAAAATGCTAATAGGGCTAAAGTTACGGTGGTTTTACCCACGCCGCTCCTCTCCCCGGCGATTATTAACGTCATGGGCGCAGTAAATGTTCGCTGGCTGTAATTAACCTAGTGCGGTTAAGATTTTTTACCATTATCCTTCGTGAAAGTCCACTCTAAAATTTGCACCGGTGCCGATTGTAAAGCCTGCACCAGCTCTTCATTGCTCTTAAATTGTAGTTGTTCCAAGTAAGCAGCTTCCACATTCACGGTAAATTCTTCTTCAAAGCACCAAGGCTCGACGGTTAATTTGCCATCGGGTAACTCTCGCAAGTCATAACGGACGCCATCGATGCCGCTCGTTATTTCTAAAGCCCTACCTGCGTCGGGGATTTTTTTCTGGGCAAGGATCAAGGATAATCGATCGCACCAGCCCATGAATTGATAGGCTCTCTCGGCTTCGTCTTTATCTATCCCCAATTCCTTGCGCCACTTTTCTTGTAACTTCACCTGTTCTTTTAAAAACTGACCCCATTCTTTCGATGCTTCCCATTTATCCTGGTTCAAATAAACGAGGTGGTAACTGGTCAGTAACGTCACCCAACGACCGCGATAACGGGCATTTTCTATGTGTTTCTGCCACATTTTCAGAGCGGTTTCATCGGAGTTCTTCCCTAAAGTGAAATCCATCGGCGCACCGGCATCGGTAAGGTGATTTCCTTCCCATTCTTTCTCTAGATCGTCGTGATGGGAAATCGCCGCTATGGTCTCGTACAGTCTGGCGGGAGCATTTTTTCTATCCCAATGTCCCGCAATTTGTGCGGCTAATAAGGCATGGGCGCGATGATAAATAATCTCCCATCCGGTTTGTGCTTGGTTGACAATCATCTTGTAAAAATAATCTCTATGGTGGTTATTTTTATTATCAACAGCCTCTAGAAAAATTTTTATCTATCGATCGTTATAGTTCAGGTTTTCTGATTGGCAGATTTAAAGCGAGTAGGGGCAGAATTTCTGAGCTTTTGATGTTTGGTTTTTCTCCCGGATACTCGTTTTCGCCACATTTTAAAGCTAGAGGCTTTCATCTCCCGACGCATCAGGGCGATCGTTTCTGATTCCGATAGATTAAACTGCGTTTCTATGGCCTCGAAACTCGTTCTGTCTTCCCAAGCCATCTCTACGATCCTGTCTATGTCTTCCGGTGATAAATGGGCGAAATCCATAATTCTTTAACGAGTTCTTTAATTTCTTTTTTGCCGTCTCTTAACAAAAGTATACAATTGAGATGAGCGACCCATCTATTCCCCAAGACTTAATGATAGAAGAAATTAAAAAACCAACCAGCCCCAGTTCATCGTTATTACTGATCGCGCCTTTTTTCCTCTGGGGTACGGCGATGGTGGCGATGAAAGGGGTACTGGATACCACTACGCCCCTATTCATGGCGAGTGTTCGCTTAATACCTGCGGGTTTATTAGTTTTAGCCGTGGGCATGATCTTGGGTCGTCCAGGCCCCAAAACTTTAACGGCTTGGGCGTGGATCGCTTTATTTTCCCTGATAGATGGCACTTTATTCCAAGGTTTTCTAGCAGAGGGCTTGAATCGCACCGGGGCGGGTTTGGGTTCGGTGATCATCGATTCTCAACCTCTAGCGGTGGCTTTGATGTCTAGTTGGTTATTCGGCGAGGTGATCGGCTTATGGGGCTGGATAGGTTTGGCTTTCGGGATTCTGGGAATTAGCTTGATCGGTTTGCCCGATCGTTGGTTCTATGATTTAATCGGGGGTCATGGTCTGACGATCAGTTTCAGTGCCGCCGAATTATTGAACAGCGGCGAATTATTCATGCTACTGGCATCTCTATCGATGGCAGTGGGTACGGTGATGATCCGCTACGTGTGCAGGCATAATGATCCGATCGTCGCTACCGGATGGCACATGATCTGGGGGGGATTACCTTTATTATTGGGTTCGTTATTGTGGGAATCCGGGCAGTGGCAGGGCATTACTTTACAGGGATGGTTGGGGTTGAGTTACGCCACCGTGTTCGGGAGTGCGATCGCTTACGGGATCTTCTTTTATCTAGCCAGTAGCGGTAATCTAACAAGTTTAAGTTCTTTGACTTTTTTAACCCCCGTCTTCGCCCTGAGTTTCGGTAATTTATTTTTAGGGGAGAGTTTGAGTTTTTTACAGTGGGGGGGAGTTTTGTTAACTCTCGTCAGTATCTATCTCATCAATCAGAGAGAAAAGTTACCCGGTTTGTTACGGAACCTATTGGGCCGTGTTCCTTCCTTGGAAGAAAATTGATTTTCTGAACAAGACAGTTAGGTAACTGTCCTTATAGGGGTTACACCCGATAATTTTCCGATTAGAGTAGTAACTAGGACAAAAGAATTAATTCCCACCATGACCCAAGTTTCTCCTACAGAAGCACCCCTAGTACCGAAAAACCTCCCGGAAATTGAGTCAAAAATTAATCCTTGGCTAACTCGCATACTTTACCCCCTAGCTTCTTATGGTGTGATTCCCAGTTATTTCGACGAGGTAAATGTCACGGGGAGGGAAAATATTCCCCTCGAAGGGCCCGTGATCGTGGCGCCTCTACATCGTTCTCGCTGGGATGCTCTAGTTATCCCCTACGCGGTAGGTAGGTTAATTACAGGGCGGGATTTGCGATTCATGGTGTCGGCTAACGAGATGAAGGGTTTACAGGGCTGGTTCGTGAAGCGTATGGGTGGGTTTCCCGTTAATACCGATCATCCTGGCTTGAGTAGTGTCGCCTACAGCATCGACTTACTTTCACAGGGAGAAATGGTGGTTATCTTTCCCGAAGGCGGTATTTTTCGCGATGAATCGGTACATCCTCTCAAGCCTGGTGTAGCTCGTATTGCTTTAGAGGTGGAAACTTTACACCCTGATTCGGAGATTAAAATTTTGCCCGTGAGTGTGTGGTACGATCGACCTTACCCTAAGTGGCATTCTAAAGTTAACCTGAAAATCGGTGAGCCGATAAATGTGAAAGAGTTTATTAATGCCGCTTCCATCAAACGGGCGACGGTGAAATTAAACGCGGAATTAACTAACAGACTGAAGTTTATTCACGAACAGGCGCTAAGTTCCCTCGATCGGGATTAGATAGTAGAGATATACTGGTAATTATTATATTATTCCTTCAGGTCTGAGATAATATGGTGGCTGTACGCAAAAAATTATACTCTTTTGAAGAGTATCTAGAATACGATGACGGTACAGATACAAAGTACGAGTTATTTAACGGTGAATTAATTCCTATGCCTCCCGCTAGCGGTTTTCATGCTTTAATACTATGTTTTCTGACAGAGTTTTTAGTCCTAGAAATAAAAAGGCTAAATTTAGAATGGAAAATTATGCCAGGTAATGTGGGAGTTCGGACAGACAGGAATAAATCGAGAATACCCGATCTAATAATTATCGATGGCTCACAATGTCAAGAACTTAAAACCATGCGATCGGCTGTCATGGAATCACCACCAATTTTAGCCATAGAAATCGTCAGCCCTGGTAATAGCGATCACGATTATCGTTACAAACGTTCCGAGTACGCCGTTAGCGGCATAAATGAATATTGGATTATCGATCCCCTTGCCTTGAAAGTTTCGATTTTAACTTTAGTCTCTGGATTTTATGAAGTAACCCAATACGAAAAAGAAGCAGAAATTGTTTCTCCTACTTTTTCGGAAATAAAGTTAACACCGAAAATGATATTTGAAAGCCCATAAAAAAGGGTAGCCCCGAAGACTACCCCCATCGGGTGATTAGAAGTTAACTATACACCCACTGCTTTTTTAATAGTGGCGTTGAGTTCGCCTTTAGCGTATTTAGCCGCGTATTCTTCTAAGCTTACTTGTTTGATTTTGCTGGCGTTTCCGGCGGTTCCGAAAGAGTTGTAACGATCTGCGCAAACCTTCTGCATATATTTGATCGAAGGTTTCAGGAAGTGGCGGGGATCGAACTCTTTAGCATCTTTGGCTAAAGCTTCACGAACCGCGGCGGTGATAGCTAAACGGTTGTCGGTGTCGATATTGATTTTACGAACACCGCTCTTAATACCTTTTTGAATCTCTTCAACGGGTACACCGTAGGTTTCGGGGATAGCGCCACCGTTAGCGTTGATGATTTCAATGAGGTCTTGAGGTACGGAAGAAGAACCGTGCATTACCAGGTGAGTATTGGGTAAGCGGCGGTGAATTTCTTCGATCCTGCTGATAGCGAGGATTTCCCCTGTGGGTTTGCGGGTGAATTTGTAAGCGCCGTGGCTGGTGCCGATCGCAACTGCTAAAGCGTCTACCTGTGTACGTTCTACGAAGTCTACCGCTTCATCGGGGTCGGTTAACAGCATGGAGTGATCCAATTCGCCTTCAAAACCGTGGCCGTCTTCCGCTTCGCCTTTGCCGGTTTCTAGAGAACCTAAACAGCCAAGTTCGCCTTCTACACTAGCACCGATGGCGTGAGCCACTTTTACTACTTCTAAGGTAACGTTGACGTTGTATTCATAGCTAGCGGGAGTTTTCGCGTCGGCTTCTAAGGAACCATCCATCATCACGCTGGTGAAACCGTTTTTAATGGCGGTGTAGCAGGTTGCAGGCTCGTTCCCGTGGTCTTGGTGCATGACGATGGGAATATGTGGGTAGGTTTCCACTGCAGCTAAGATTAAATGACGTAAGAAGTTCTCCCCCGCATATTTCCGCGCGCCGCGAGATGCTTGTAAGATTACCGGGCTGTCGGTTTCTTGAGCAGCCTGCATGATCGCTTGAATCTGCTCCATATTATTGACGTTATACGCTGGAATTCCGTATCCGTGTTCAGCCGCGTGATCTAAAAGCAACCGCATAGGTACGAGCGCCATATGTTTTCCTCCTAAAGTATTTCCGATTAATTGTTTTCTATTTAGTCAAGAAAGTTACTTCTCTTATCTGTTAATCTTAAGATAGTTTTCACATTTTGACTAACAGATTTTTATGGCACGAATTAAGTATTTTGTCAATACTTAATTAAAAGAATTTGAACAGGGGTTTAAGACGGGAAAGGCGATTTCCGTAGGGCGGATAACGCCAATTACCATCGCCCAAAAAAGTCTTTTTCAATACGCTTTTATAATGCACGAAGGTGTCGAAGGTATATTTGCCGTGATAACGACCGATGCCGCTTTCACCGACACCGCCGAAGGGCAAAGAGTTAACCCCGACGTGCATGATGGTGTCGTTAATACAGACTCCTCCTGAAGAGGTACGACCGAGAACTTGATCTTGTTTGAACTTATCGTTAGAGAATAAATAAAGAGCCAAGGGTTTCGGACGACTATTGATGTAATCGATCGCTTCGCTCAAATCGTCGTAGCCGAAGACGGGTAGAATCGGGCCGAAAATTTCCTCTTCCATAATGGGAGAGTCAAAAGATAAATCGGTGATCACCGTGGGCGCAATATAGCGAGATTCTCGATCGCTTTGTCCGCCGATGATGATTCTACCATGGGCTAAATAACCACAGAGACGATCGAATTGTTTCTCGTGGATGATGCGGGCATAATCGGGGCTATTTTGGGGGTCATCGCCGTAAAAGCGCTCTATATAGCCCATAAGGGACTCGATAAATTCCTCTTGACGGCTGTTATGTACCAAGAGATAATCGGGGGCTATACAGGTCTGTCCGGCGTTGAGAAACTTACCCCAGGTGATACGCGCTGCGGCCTCGCTTACATTTATGTCTCGATCGACAATACAGGGACTTTTCCCGCCCAATTCTAAAGTAACGGGAGTCAAGTGTTTGGCGGCTTCTGCCATGATGATCTTACCGATGGAAGTGCCGCCGGTGAAGAAAATATGGTCGTATTTTTCCCGTAATAATTCTTGACTCGTCTCGACTCCGCCTTCAATCACCTGGATATATTCCGGGGGAAAATTTTCGTTGAGAAGATTGGCAACGAGTCGGGATGTGTGGGGGGCGAATTCTGACGGCTTGAGAACACTACAGTTACCGCCCGCTATCGCCCCGATTAACGGGGTGATTAGCAGGGAAAAAGGGTAATTCCACGGCCCGATGATCAACACTACTCCTAGAGGCTCTGGATACACCCAAGCAGAGGAGGGAAATTGACTCAGAGAATTTTTGACTTTCTGGGGTTTGGCCCAAGTTTTCAAATGCTTGAGAGTATGGTTAATTTCTTGGTTAACCGCGGCAATTTCTAGATAGCCTTCTAATTCTGGTTTGTTTAAATCGGCTTTGAGGGCTTTTAATATCTCCTCTTGATTATCGCTAACTAGATTTTTGAGTTTCTCTAAATTTTGCCGACGCAATTCCAGAGGTTTAGTCGCCTCCGTTTGGAAAAACCGTCTGAGGTTCTCTATCTTGGGAATAGTGCTGAGCATGGTCGCTACCGTAGGGTATAGTCTTTATTATTTTAATGGACTAACCCGCAACGTAAGGCTCTGACCGCAGCTTGAGTTCGATCGCTCGCCGATAATTTCGTGAGAATATTTCGTACGTGGGTTTTCACCGTACCGATGGTGATCTCTAATTTATCAGCTATCTCGGCATTAGAACATCCGTCTACAATTAATTGCAATACTTGAAGTTCTCGATCGGTCAGGTCGTAATCCACTATTGCCCCGGGAATATTATTTTGGCTGCGATTGAGAATTACCTTGGCGATTTTCGGATCGATCCAAGCGTTACCCTCGGCGGTGTATTTCATGGCTTGTACTAACACATCCATACTCTGTGTTTTCAGACAGTAAGAGTCAGCACCCGCGGCGAATACTTCTAAAATTTGATTTTCGTGTTCGTGTGCGGTCAAAATGAGAACTTTAGGGGGTTTTCTCAAATGTTTTAGCTTTCTTGTCAACTCTATGCCGTCAATATCCGGTAAATCTAGATCGACAAGCACTACATCCGGTTCCATTTGTTCGGTCAGCCGTAAGCCTTTTTTGCCACTATTGGCTTCACCTAAGCAATCAAGTTGTCGGTATTGGGATAGGGCATTATTCAAGGCAATCCTAGTTAAATCGTGGTCTTCTACGATGATAAAGGAAATATTAGTCATTGGTTAGGGAAACAATTCGATATACTTTAGTCTAGGCTACTTTTGAGATAAGCGTAGCGTAAAGTTTTCTAACTCATAACAATTTACCCCTGATTCTTTGCTTATGATCTAGAAGAATCTCTTCACCACGATGACGACAATGGCAGATTTATTTATGGATGCCCCTGATGTGTCAGGGGATGATTACTGTGTTTTCGGCTTGGCTACCTGTTTTTTGAAGGAGGAGGGCGAGTTACAATCTGTAGAGATTATCGAGCCTATCCCTTCGGCGGCCATAGAAGCGATCGTTAAAGGCATTCCCACTTCCTATCGATTGGCTTGTGCTAAATCCCTCGGTCAGCTTTTTATCGATGGTGTCCCCACTATACCCGCAGAATTTCCCCCCCACTCTCAATTCTGCGATAGTTTTGACGAGAGAGCGATCGCTGCTACCCGCACTTACAAAACTCACCCCGACGCTCAAGAGTTCATCCCCCTGGGCACATCGCGGGAAGATGTGAACTATTCCACCGATAGGAAGCGCGTTCTCAATAGCGTTCACATAGTGGGCAACGATGATAATGTGAAACAACATTCCCATACTCACAAGGTGCTATAGGGGCGAGATTTTATGATCAAGGTTTATGGTGGCGCGCGCAGTCGGGCTTCGATCGTGCTGTGGTATCTGGAAGAATTGGGGATTCCTTACGAGTTCCTCCTGCTGGATATGGACAGCGGCGAACATCGTCGGTCTCCCTTTACCGATATTAATCCTTTCGGGAAGGTTCCAGCGATCGATGACGATGGCTTCACTTTATGGGAATCGGGGGCTATTCTACTCTACTTGGCCGAGAAATACGGTGGTGGGGCGAATGACCTACAAACCAGGAGTATTTACAGCCAGTGGGTACTTTTTGGTAATTCTACTTTGGCCACGGGTTTATTCGTGGAAGCGAGTCGAGAAAAAGAGATGCCGAAATTACTAACCCCTTTAAATGAGATGTTAGGGAAACATCCTTATCTATTGGGAGACGATTTCACCGTGGCCGATGTGGCCGTGGGTTCCATATTAGCCTACGTGCCGATGATGTTAAAAGTGGACTTGAGTCCCTATCCATCGGTGTTAGCTTATATTGAAAGGTTGTCCGGGCGACCTTCATTCATTAAGGCTATCTTGGGACGTTGAACTAGTCCCAAACTTCGCCCACATGGAAAACTAAGTCGGGTAAAATATCTTCTCCCGATAGGGTTCGCGGATCGTTGACAATTTCCGTTTCTCGCTCGGGGCGATAGATTTGCACCTGTCGAGTTTTCGGGTTAATTAACCAGCCTAGTTTAGTGCCGTTAGCTAAATACTCTTCCATCTTTTTACGAGTTTCGGGGAGAGTATCACTAGGGGACATTAGTTCGATGGCGAAGTCGGGACATAAAGGTAAAAACTTTTCTCTCTGAGCGGAGGTCAGGGAATTCCATTTTTCTAGAGGTATCCAAGACGCATCGGGAGCGCGCACCGCACCGTTAGGTAGTGTGTAACCGGTAGACGAGTCAAAAACTTTACCTAGCTTCTTCTGTTTTTGCCACGCCTGTAATTGAAAAACTATTTCGACATTTCTGTTCCCCGTTTCCCCTCCTGTAGGTGGCATGATAATAATATCTCCTTCGGCAGTACGTTCTAGTCTTAAGTCCCCATTATCGGAGCAAAGCTGATAAAATTGCTCTTCGCTCAAAGGTAAATGTTTTAATTCTAGAGCCATCATAAATTTATCGGCTATCGGTGAGTGTGTATCTAAATAAATTATATAGGGTGATTGTGAGGGGTAATGGTAAGGACTCAATCTGATAAATATACGGTTGATGGGCGGGGAGATTATGAGCGAGATTGGTGTGAATTGCTGAAAAGGGAAAAGGTTATCGCTGTAATTCGCACGAAAGATATAAAAGAGGGCATAGCTTTAGGAAATGCGGCGGCGGCGGGGGGAATAAAGTTAATAGAAATCACTTGGAATAGTTGTCAACCGGCGGAAATTATCGGACATTTACGCTCGTCTTTACCTCATTGTCCGATCGGCACTGGTACTATTTTAACTCCCGATGAACTGGCGGCAGCTATAGAGACGGGCGTGCAATTTTGTTTCACACCTTACGTGAATAAAACTTTAATTGAAACTGCTATTAATAATCGTCTGCCGATGATTCCGGGGGCTTTAACACCGACGGAAATAGTAACGGCGTGGCAGATGGGGGCCAGTTGCGTGAAAGTATTTCCCGTGGGGGCATTAGGAGGAGTGGATTATATTAAAAGTTTACAGGGGCCGTTAGGGGATATGCCCTTAATTCCTACAGGGGGAGTGACATTAGATAACGCGCGGGATTTTATCGAGAAAGGAGCGATCGCAGTGGGTTTATCGGGGGATTTATTCCCTAGAGATTTGGTAAAAGACAAAGCCTGGGGAAAGATCACCGAAAGAGTTCGCAGATTGAAAAAGAGCCTCGGTAACTGATGTGTTAGCTACAATTTAGCCCGCAGTCATGGCCCAAATATAAAACTTTTCGTAATTTTTGGGTTCTACCGTACCAAATAGACGGTAGTAAAACTATGCTAAGAGAATACGGACGATCGACGGGAGCGAAAGCAGAAATTACAGGGAATCGAGGGTGATGTGCCTATTTGATGGGAGAAATTGTAAATGACAGAACTCGATCGATATTATAAAGCCCTGGGGCTAGAAACAGGGGCATCTTTGGACGAGATCAACCAAGCTTATAAAGACTTGGTATTCGTCTGGCATCCCGATCGTATTCCCAAAGATAATCAGAGACTGTTAGAAAAAGCCACGGCGAAATTAAAGGAAATTAACGACGCTAGGGAACAATTACGGCAAATACATCAAAATAGCCCCGATTTAGCCCAACCAGCCCAGAATAAAAGCTCGAACGGCCCTCCTCGCCGCTCTCCCCAGACCAAAACTAAAAAGCAAGAAACGCCCCCTCAGAATCAATATCGCGCCCAACATCACCAGCCGCAACAACCCCATCAGAGTCAACACCACGGGCAGCAACAACCCCATCAGAGTCAACATCATCACCAGCAAACTCGTCCCTACTATCGGGATCTCAGTAAAGCCGATCTCAAAGGTGCTAATCTCAAAGAGAAAGATTTATCGTCTCGTAATCTCTCGGAAGCGGACTTAAGACAAGCCGACTTGAGCGATAGTTTCTTACACAAAATCAATTTAGAGAAAGCTAATCTCCAAGGGGCTAATCTTTTCCGGGCCAATCTCTTAGAAGCGAACTTAAGAGAGGCTAATTTACGAGAATGTAACTTAATCGGCGCTGATTTAAGCGGTTCGGATTTATCGGGTGCGGACTTGCGAGATGCCAAAGTAGGCTATGGAAAGCGCATCATGGTAAAACTAACGGGAGCGATACTGACGGGGGCGATTCTCCCCGACGGTAGCGTCCATAAATAATGTCAGTAAAATTACTCAATAAAGATATAGTAAACATCAATCTTCAGTAGTTCTCTCTAAAGATAGAATGGGTAAAATCTGTCAAATTAGTAAGTGGGGATCTTAATCACCGAGATAATCCCTATCGGTCTAATATTTTCATCCATACTACCTCACACGCGAAGGAGTTTTTATCATGATGTGGAAAGTTAAACAAGTCTGTCATCCCGTCTGGCAATACCTCAACCAACCCCTTTTCGATCCCTATTATGCCTCGGTATGGCGGCCTCATAGGTTCTGGTATCTCTACAAAATTCAACTGCTAGAAACTTGTTTACACAAGGAAATCGCTTCCAAAAGCCATTATACTCATTGATCAAGACACCAATGAGTAGCCCTGGAAATGAATCAAGATACAGAAATTAGTCATTTACTGGATATGATGCCGGCCTCTGGGAGAATGTTGACGAGAATAGTCAGTAAACCTCAACAGACCAAGCTCATCGACACCGTATTCCCTCTGCCTTGGCAACGCGGTACGAGACCTATCTACATTAATTTTGATCTGTGGCGGAAATTATCTAGAGGCGAAAGAGATTTAACTTTATTGAGGGCCGTGGCCGTTTTAACGGGCGTGAAATGGTTCAAGCCAAGCCTATATCAAGCCGTAACCCTTGCCGGGGTGTTGGGTTTAACCGCACAGGTGGTTCAAGGGGACGCGGTGGGCATAGTCGCAAGTGCTGCCCTGACGGCACTTGCGGGGCAGCAGGTGTGGCGCAATAATAATAATCTGGCGAAGGAAATAGAGGCGGATGAAGTGGCGATTAAGGTAGCGGGCAGACGGGGTTATTCGGAGACGGAGGCGGCGAGGCAATTATTGAAAGCGCTCGAAACGAGCGGTGAAATAGAGGGCGGGAGAAGTTTATCTTTCTCGGAATTAGTACGCTGTCAGAATTTGAAAAAGTTAGCCAATCTCTCGGCCGTGGGTGTACCCGATCGGGTGAGAGAAGAGAGATAATAATAACACCGCCGATTTTACTTTCTCTCCGTGATTACCACTACACCCCGCATCGATTCGATTCTTTCTAAGGCTCACAGGGGAGATGATTTATCTCCTGATGAGGGCTTGTATTTACTACGGCAAAGACATCCTGAAACTATAGAACTCATTCGCTCTAACGCCGATGCCCTCCGGCGGCAGCAGGTGGGCGATACCGTCACCTACGTGATCAATCGCAATATTAATTTCACCAATATCTGTGAACAACACTGTAGCTTTTGCGCTTTCCGTAGCGATGAGGGAGACGAATCCGCCTTCTGGCTCGATACAGCGCAAATTCTCGAAAAATGCGCTTTAGCTGTGGCTCAAGACGCTACGGAAATCTGTATGCAGGGAGGGCTGAATCTTAAGGCCAAACAGACTGGTAGCTCTTTAGCATATTATGTAAATATTATCAAGAGTATAAAGAATCAATTTCCGAGTCTCCATCTGCACGCTTTCTCCCCCCAAGAAGTACAATTCATCGCCAGAGAAGATGGCATGAGTTATGAAAAGGTGATTTCATCTTTACAAGAGGCCGGAGTGGGGTCGATGCCAGGTACGGCGGCGGAGGTATTAGACGACAGGGTGAGACGGGTAATCTGTCCCGAAAAAATCAACACCGACACATGGATAGAAATAGTAAGCACGGCCCACCGTTTGGGATTGCCCACCACTAGCACGATTCTGTCAGGTCATATCGAAACTGCCGAAGAGCAAATCATCCATCTGGAAAAATTACGCTCGTTACAACAGACTGCCGTGACGAGAAATTATGAAGCTAGAATTACCGAGTTTATCATCCTCCCTTTCGTGGGTGAATCAGCACCGAAACCTCTACGCCATAGAGTGGGGCGAGACCAACCGATTTTAGAAGATAATTTACTATTAACTGCGGTGGGCAGGATCTATCTGGGCAACTGGATAGTCAATCATCAACCGAGTTGGGTGAAATTGGGTTTATCGGGGGCGACGACGGCTCTTAATTGGGGTTGTAATGATATTGGCGGCACATTGATGGAAGAACATATAACTACTATGGCCGGGGCGAAAGGTGGGACTTGCATGACAGTGCCGGAATTACAGGGGGCGATTACATCGATCGCTCGCCCCTATCGTCAACGGGATACCCTGTATAATCTTCTATGATTGCTAATATCTATCTCCTGGTATTTCACGGCAGTAGGGATGAACGATCGCAATCGGCGGCGGCAAAACTAACCGATATCGTTCGTCAAGAGTTGAGTCGGCATGGGTCAGGGGCGATCGTAGAAAAGGCTTTTCTAGAATTAACGCCCATACCTTTACACGAAGTTATTAAAAGCCTCGCCCACAGGGGCAAAATTATCGGGGCATCTCGCCTGTATATAGTACCCCTTTTCCTCTTACCTGGAGTTCACGTACGGGTAGATATTCCCGCCGAGATCAAACTCGCAGGCGGTAACACGGGTGTGGAGTTATTCCTGTGCGATTACTTGGGGGATTATGGGGGCATAATTTCTTTAATGGCCCAAAAGTTCGACGGTTTGAGGGGCGGCGGGAGAATTTTACTTTCCCACGGCACTCGTCGGACTGAAGGCATAGAAAAAGTTAATACGCTGGCGAGGGGTTTGGGTGCTGCTATCCCGGCTTATTGGGCGGTTAGCCCCCGACTGGAAACAGGGATAGAAACTTTAGCGAGGCGGGGTGAGAAAATTATCCATATCGCCCCCTATTTTTTATTCCAAGGGGGGATAACCGATGCTATAGCCGGGGAAGTGGGGTTATTACAGGATAAATATATGGGCTTGAAACTAAATTTATTAGAGCCTCTAGGAGCTGATGTAAAATTAGCTAGGATTATCAGCGAGGAATTGTATGGAATCGGGGATCGATCGATTTCGTCTATCGGAAAAGGCTAAAGAACAATTGACGAGGTTAAAAAGAGTCACGAAAATAGACCAATGGAATATACTTTGTCGTTGGGCGTTTTGTGTTTCCCTGTCCCGCCCGACTCCCCCGCCCGCTATTAATATCACGACTGATAGTAACGTGGAGATGACTTGGAAAGTTTTCGGCGGTGACATGAGAAATATATTATTAATCGCCCTCAAACAGCGGTGTCATAACGATGGTTTAGGAACGGATAAAGAAACGTTAAGTCAACAATTCCGCCTTCATTTACACCGTGGTATTGATTATCTGGCCAACGAGGCGAAAATTAATAACATTGAAGGTTTAGTGGGTTTAGTTTTAAACGATAAAATTCCTTAGATTATTAAGCGATACTCCCCCGCTTGCGGGCCTCCTTATAGGAAGTAGCCACGTTGTGCATACCGGCTTTGATCATCTGTTGTTCGAGGAGGGCGAAAAAACGAGTTCTGTCGGCGCTTCTAATTACCGCTTGATTGTGGGCTTCTGCTAGAGATACCGGATAGCCGTAGCCTTTGCTAACTTGACCGAGGATAATAGCTAGAGATCGATCGAATAATTCTTTATCCTCTGCCACCCAGGCGGGAATCTCGATCCTCGCTATTTCTGTTCCCACATGAAGATAACAGAAATAAATGCGCTGTTGGGGTTCGTAGGAATCCAAAATTCTTAAATAACTCTGCCATAACGGGCCTCTCTCCCCAGGACTTAATAAGAAGCCCCATAAGGAAGCATCGCGGAGAGGATCGATCACCCGGCAGGGGGCGGCTTCTTCGCCTGAATCACCACAATTGATGGTGCAGTTAGGGGTGAGATGGGGGCAAGCCTGCAAGCGGAGAAAGTTAATACTCTCTGTACTGCGAGAGGCGCTGATGTATCCCACCAGAGGTATTTTCGCCCTTCGTAACTGTTCCCAGGCGGCTTGAATGGGGGGTAATATCTGTTCTTTAGCTTCCGCAGGTAGGGAATCGATAAACCAGTATATTAAAGATCCATCTACCAGGGCTAAATTAGGTTCATGATGGGCCCCTGGCGGCTTGACCCAACGATAAGCCATTTCTGAGAGCATTTGGGCTTCTAATACGGTTCGGCGATAGCCCATCCATTCTTCTACTTTGATCCCCCATTGTTTCGATACATATATGTCTTCGGCTTTGTAATAAACGGCGGGGATACTATCGAGGAGGGGGTGCAAATTTTGTCCGTAATGTAACATCACCCGGCCTACATTGATCAGATAACAATAGGCGATTTCATGGTGGGAAGGGGCTATCTGAGATCCGTCGGTGGCGAAGACGCTATGAGTGTAGGGAGCGGCAGAAATGGGGATACGAGTATCGATCGGTTCCAGGGGTACGGCGGCGGAGAAAATAAAGCGATCGTGCCATTCTTTATGGACTTCTATTAATTGCTCTTGCCGATCTTTAATCTCGTCTAATAAATAGCTAGCTTTGGCTACTCTCTGTTTACTGGCGTTGACTTCTTGCTTGAAATGTTGACTAATACCAGGAATTTGTCCTGCTAACTTGGCTAGATCTAACATGAAGTGAATTCCTCCAAACTAAGTAATTTAATTCTCGGGTTACTTTTGAGAGAATCTCTGGCTTTTGCAGTATTGTATCCCCAATCGGCAAGGTATAAATTTACCTGGTCTAGATCGGGTTGCCCGGTTACTAACTCTAAAGCTTCTAAACGATCCTCGATAAACCAGGTATTTTCAGGGTTAATATTAGTTTCTTTAAGGATTTGACGGAGAGTTTCGTACTTGGGTTGTTTAACTTCTTTACCGAATAAGTTACTACTAGGAAAGTCAATCCCGGCAAGAGCCAATAATTGAGAGATGAAGCGATCTTCTTTAGTGCTGATAATATAAACTTGCGTGGGGGAGCGCAACAATCTAGATAGTTTGTCGATCATACCTCCATAAAATTGATGTAAACTTAACCAACTATCAAGATCTTCGGCGATCCATCGATCTCGTATACCGTCTAATAACTTCGATAGCTCCTGTTTCTGGAAATTAGGGTGATGTATGGTATCTAAACTCATTACATATAATAAATGCTGGGTTATTTCAGGCCATTCACTAAGAATGTGTTCATCGGAAAATTTGAGGTTGATAGCCCTTAATAATAGCGGCATTTCCCAACCCGTTTCTATGACCGGTCTGAGTTTGATAAATTGGGGTTCTAAAGTTTCCGGGGCGGGATTCTCGTAGTACCAGATCAGATCGTGAACCCGTTTACTAACTTGGAAATATTCCCTGATGCCGTCGCAGATAACTCCATCAAAATCCAACGCGATCAAAGCGGGTGTATCATAAAGCATAATGATCCTTTTCTAGCCCGAAGGCGAATCTTAAAGAGCGAAGAGGTGATTTATTAGAAAGGGTGAAAAAGAGAACTAAAGATACTATAGCTAAATAACCGGAGACTAAAAACATCTGTTTATAGCTAATATCAATTATTCCTAAAATCGGGCCGGCAATAGCACCACCGAGGTCGAAGCCACCGATACAGATAGCGTAAACCCGACCCCTTTCGTTGGGATAGGATCGATCGCTGATCAGGGCGATCAACATGGGAAATAAAATCCCCCCGCCCGTGCCTTCAAAAATAGCTGCGATGATCAGCTCGGCACTGGAGGTGGCGTGAGATAATAACATCATCGACAAGCCATAAAAGCAAATACTGCCGGTGATGAAGATACCGCGCCCGTACTTATCACTGGCCCCCCCGGCTAAAACTCGCCCTAGAAAGCTCGATAGAGCCGCGTAACTATAAAAGAAACCAGGGCTGAAGTTCAAACCATTCTCACGGGTGAAGAGGGGTAAAAAGGTAATTAAAGCACCGAACAATAAACCGATCAACAGAAAAATCAAGGTGGGATAGAGAAAAGCCGGATTGATGAATAAAGCCCAAAAACTCCGCTGGGGTAAAGACTTATAATCTTCTTGCTGTTGTTGCCTCTCTTGGACGGTGGCTTCTCGCACCAGGTTAGCCAAGAAAAAAGAGACGATACCGAAGATGGTAGAGGTGATGAAGAGAACTTCATAGCCTGATGATTCTTGAATGAAACTACCGAGAGCGGGGCCGATACCCATACCGATCGGTGCGATTAAACTCATATAACCGATAATTTCCCCCCTTTGTTCCCGTGGGGATATATCCACGACTAAGGTGCTGTAACCGGTAGTGAAGGCGGCGATAGCGATACCGTGATAGGCTCGCACCAAGGGTAAAAGATTCAGATGTGGCACCAACAGATAGCCGAGAGGGGCAGACGCTGCCACCACCGTACCGATTAATATCACCAGTTTACGACTTCTACGATCGGCCCAATTGCCCAACCAGGTACGAGAGCAGATCAAACCGATGGCGAAAGAACCCATGATCAAGCCCACGTCTCGTTTCGTTCCCCCCAAGTCGTCTATATAAGTAGGCAGAGTCGGTAATAAAGTGGTAATACTGGCCCAGAAAAAGAATCCGGTGATGAAGAGGGTTAGGAGATTCTTCAGGTTTTCCGGCGGGAGGGAGCGAAAAGTTTTAAAAGCGTTCATGCCAAGATGGGAAAATTTTCAGCCTCCGGGGGAGACCATAACAATATCCTAAACGGCTTTTATCTTTTCGGCATGGCGGCGAAAATAGCGTCGCCCCCGATAGTGATCACCATATCGCCGTTTTCCCTGAGCCAATAGCCCCGCAGGAAAGGCACTAGACCCGATGTTACCGCCGAGGCGGGGGGAGATTTAATGTCTTCGGGATTACACCATTCCATATCTTCTACCTTGCTCACCACCAAACCTAACATTTGATTCCTGAGTTTCGTGCTTTGGTCGCTCGGATGAATGACGATGGCGCGGTGATTGCCGGGGTTGAATGACTGTTGATGCCAGGGGGTCAAGCCCACTAGATGCCCCAGATCCACCATCCAGAGAATTTCGCCCCGCCAGTTGTAAACTCCCATCACCCAAGGTGGCATATGGGGAATGGGGACGATTTGCCCACTTGGTATGGTTAATACTTCTGTCAACTGGGCCACGGGCAACATCATGAGCGTTTCCGGCACCAGACAGAAGCGGAGAAATTGCTCAAGAGCGCCGCGATTATAAGTGCCCGTAGAGGAAAATAAAGAACGGGAAAAGGTCATAGGGGTTATCCTTTGATTAGTTGTCGCACTGTTCTGACGAATATTTCTTCATCGATCGGTTTCGGTATATAAGCGTCGGCCCCCTGGCGCATACCCCAGAATTTATCCATTTCACTGCCCTTGGTGGAACACATGATAATGGGTATCTTGCTGGTTTTCTCTTCTGATTTTAGTTCCCGGCAGATTTCAAAGCCACTGCGCCCCGGTAAAACCACGTCGAGAATGATCAGATCCGGTAGGGAGCTATTGAGCTGTTCCAGGGCTTCTTCGCCACTCTTGGCGATCGATACGGATACCCCGGCTTGTTTTAAATAGTGGCTGATAATTTCTCTTTCCGTGAGAGAATCTTCAATGATTAAAGCGGTTCCCATGTTTTTCACCCTTGATCTTGACAAAAATTAAATAGTATGATGCTAATCTAGAGCGGTTTCTTGCGAGAGATGTTTCCGAATGGTGTTAAGAACCATATCGGCGTTAACGGGTTTACTGATGAAATCCGAAGATCCGACCATTTTCGCCCGCACCCGATCGATTATGCCATCGTTACCGGTGAGGATAACTATGGGAGTATTACGGAAAATTGTTAGTTTTCTTAATTGGGAGCAAATTTCATAACCGTTAGCATTGGGCATGACCAGATCGAGAAAAATTAATTCCGGTTTGCGCGCCATCAGCATAGCGATCGCCCGCAGGGGATCGTTGATGCCTAAAAACTGATAATTAGCGCCTGTGAGGATTCTCTCCATGGTTTGGCACATGAGAGGACTATCATCGACGCAGGCGATCAGTGGTTTCGGCACTGACTCTTCCCGATCGCGGGGTAATTCGCCAGGCGGGGGAGGCACGACCACGGGGGGGGGCAGGTCGGGAATTTGAATTAACTCTACCAAACCCATCTGTATATAAGGAATCAGGGAACTGGTAACGGTCAACACATCCCGTTTCATCCGTACCGCCAGATCCCGTAAACTTTGTTGCCCGTCCAATAATTGACGGAGGGTCGTGTAAACTTGGGGGGTGGTACGTTTCTGTAGCTCTTCCGCCTGACGGATGATGGGGGCCCAATTGGGAGAGCGATCGGCTATTTTCGCTCCCTGCCAGGACTGCCACTGGGTTTGAGTTTCTGCAATCACTTGTTCTGCGTCGATCAACACCAACCGGGTAGATAACAGGTCATCTTGACGCAGTTCACAGGTAATTTCCATCGATTGGGTAATATCGAAGAGAATTTCGATGATTGTACCGCGGATCATTCTCGCCGCCTGTTCGCGAGTTATCTTCTGCTGTTCCAACCAGAGACACAGCAATTGATACTCCCAACACACCTGATTTCCAAACATTCCCAGCCCTTCAATATCCAATTGCATTGCCGATGTCTCGGCGGCTAGTTGGGGAAAATAAAGAGCTAGAGAGCGTTTCCAGCGTCTCACGGTGTGTATGCCTCCTGTCGCGTACATGATACGCCCTAAATAGAGAAAAAATGTCCATTTCTCTCCTCTGAGGCCAGTCAGTACCAATTGACCGCTAAATCGGGGCTGCTTGAGAGTTTCAAAAAAACCTGTTTGTTTGGAGGCAGTGAATTCCCGAATAGAAATAGGATTATAAATGGGGTTTTTAGCAGTCATCATCCCTAACGCTTTCCTTGTAAACAGATTAAAAATTTGATTTGTTAATGAGTAATATAATCACTCCACCAATCATTCTGTTATATCTTATTCATAGAGTTCCCTATTTTTCAGGAAAAGTAACATAGGGAAGGAGGCAGGAAGGGGCCCGGAAAAGGTTACTTTAATTTTTCCGGGTCGAGAACGAATAAAGGCTCACTATCGGCGATTTCAACGATCGTATCGGCGAGACAGGAGATGTTGCCGGAGTCGTGATAGGAAGGGGGCAGGGGTAAAAAAGCCGATTGGGGGACGCGGCGGATGATAGGGGGTTGGTCGATGGGCAGTCCGAGCCATTCGCCATCAGAACGGGGGATGATCAGGAGGAATCGATCGGGACTCGTCTCTAAAATCGTTCTCCTGGGGGAGCGGGAGAAAATCCGATACTGAACATCCACCACCAAAATTTCCCGCTCCTGGTAGCGGGTGAGACTAACGCCCGTATGACGGGGATCACCGTAAATGGGCCCCATTTGAATCACTTTCTGTACCGCTACCGTGGGCAGGGCGAACCAATATTGGGCCAGGGGAAAAGTAACCACCGACAGGAAGTTTTGAGCCTGTTGGTCGCGAAAACGACGGGAACGTAAAGCACTGGGTATAGCCATACTAAAGAGAAGAGGTTTGATTGATAATAGATTTCAGAGTGTTGAGCAGTTCCTGTTCTTGGAAAGGTTTAGAAAAATACCCATCCGCTCCCAGATTAAGAGCGATCTGACGGTGTTTGTCGCCGCTTCGGGAAGTGAGCATGATGATAGGTAGAGAGCGAAATTGGGAATTAGAGCGGGCGTGGGCTAAGAAGCCGTAACCGTCGAGACGGGGCATCTCCACGTCGCAGATAACCGCCTGTACCGGTACGCCTTCCTGCAATTTTTCTAGAGCCTCCTGACCATCTTTGGCCTGTTGAATCCGATAACCGGCTTTTTCTAGGGTCAAGGCGAGGAAACGGCGCACGTTAATAGAATCGTCCACCACCATGATCACCTCCCGACGATTATTGACGGGGGGATTGAGTAGGGCGGTACGATCGAGCCTCGGTATCTGGGGCGGGGTGGGCACGCTCAATAAGCTATCGATTAAAGTATCTACATCCACGAGGGGCACTACCCTACCATCCCCTAGGATCGTGCAACTGGTGAAGCCGCAGGGCAGGGGGAAGAAACCATCTACCGAGCGGATCGTTACTTCCTGCTCACCCCAATACGAATCTACTTCTAGACCGATCAACTCGTCTTTACAAGCTACCAGTAAAACGGTAGGTTGATTGATAACCGGTACGGTCATGGTTTCCGGTTTAAAGTAGGAACGATTAAATACTATGGTACTACGCAGGTTGATCAGGGGGATTAAATAGCCCTCCCAATCGAGAAAATTCTTACCTGCGGTATTGAGGATCATCTGGGGATTCGTCATCACCATTTCCTCGACGACGCTAGTGGGAAAAGCCATGAGCATACCGCCGCTTTCTACTAACAGCACTCTCACCACCGATAGGGTGAAAGGTACGGTAATAGTAAAGGTAGTTCCCTTGCCCTGTTCGGTGTCGATCGATAAGCTACCCCGCACCTGTTCCACTTTCGCCCTGACTATATCCATGCCCATACCGCGCCCCGATAGATCTGTTACTTGGTTGGCGGTACTGAATCCAGGTTCAAAAATCAGGTTCAATAAATCCTGCTTGGAAATTTTGGCAATATCTTCGCCCGATAATCCCAATCTCCCGGCGGCGGCACAAATTTTATCGAGATTGATACCGCCGCCGTCATCGGATATGACGATCAATGTTTGATTGCCTCGATAGAAGGCTTTGAGGGTGATTTTTCCGGCTTGTGATTTTCCTGCCGATGCGCGAGTGAGGGGGTCTTCGATACCGTGGTCGAAAGCGTTACGGATCAGGTGGAAGAGGGGGTCGGTGAGGGCATCGAGAATGGTTCGATCGATCAGCACCTCCTCCCCGATGATTTCTAATTCGACGGCTTTGCCGTATTTGACGTTCATATCCCGCACCGCTCGCGGTAACTGGGCGGCCACGTCCCGGAAGGGACGCATCCGCACCTGGGTGATACTGTTCTGGATCTGTCTCTCGGTGCGGGTTAGTTGTCGGGCCGTCCGTTTGACGGTATCCAGGTTAATATCGATGTCTTCCGTCACTTCTTCGATTTTGACGATCGTTTCCATCACCTCTTGAATGAAGTGGTGTAGGTCGTTATAACGATCCATCTCCAGTTGATCGTCGAAGTATTTCTGTATGGCACCCGAAACCACCAAACTACCGCTGTTGCTCAACCCCGAGTCGTAGACGTTGCGGAGATTCTGGTTCGATTGACCGAGGACTTTAATGCGTTGACGCAGTAATTCCATTAACTGATTCAGCCCGGATAATTGCAGATTGAGACCGTTGCGCTCGATCGTCAGTTCCCCGATTAAATCTCCTAAATTTTCTAATTGGGATACGGGCACCCGAATCGTATTCGTTTCGTTCGCGCCTATCCGTTCCACCCGTCGCTCGAAAGGAGTCACCCCGGTCCCTGTTGGGATCGGAGCGGCTAAATCGGCGATAACGGTTCCTGGAATGCTCAGTACGGCAATATCTTCGTCGCTCCAATCTTCCAAGCTAGGAAGGGTATCTTCTCGATCGTCGGGGAGATCTACAGTCACGAACTCTTGTATATCCGTGGGTATAGCCGACTTTTGACCCACTAATACCATCGCCTGAACCCGCCGCCATTCTTGGGCTACGCGGGCGGCTAAAACTTTCAAGTCTTGATGGGCGACACTGTGCAATTTAGCATCGATCGCAGCACACAAGGCAGTGAATTGGGGTAACTGTAACATTTCCCCCAATCCGCCCAATTCTTGGGCGGCTATCTGGAATTCTTCCCGCAGACAATGGTCATTATTATCCGCAAGCAGATTTTCCAAACGTTGTAAACAGGTATCCACTTCCGTTTCAAACAGGAATACGGTTATATCTTCTCCATCTTGATCGTCTGTCAGTAGGAACATCTCATCTTGAGGCTGTAATTGCCCTAGATGTTCTTCGAGTACCTCGAAGATAGCGGTCAACTGCGCCGATGACCAACCTTGTCCCGGGTGACGGCAATAATCCGCACAGAGACGCAGATAGTCCACGCACTGTAGTAATAGGTTTCCCACTTCTGGGGTTATGCCGAGGCGATTAGCTTTAATGATCTTGAAGAAGTCTTCCAGACGATGAGCTATATCGCTGAGAACCTCATAACCCATCATCGCCGAACCACCTTTGAGGGAGTGGGCGGCTCTGAGGGCTTCATCCCAAGACGAGGGGACGAAGGTAGGGGACTCTGTAACCTGTAGTAGAGTTTGTTCGATGGAGTTGATATAATCTATGGCTTCATCGAGAAACAATAGCCGCATTTCCTGTTCGCTATTCATGGTCTTAATCCACGGTAAATGTTTCTACGGAGGCTTGTAATTCTTGGGCTACGGCTACGGCTGATTGTAGGTTTTGGGATACCACAGCAGAGGTAGTGGAGGTTTTCGCCGATACTCCCGCTACTGTTTCCATTAACTGGGCTACTTTCTGGGAGTTCTGAGTTTGAGAAACGGTGGCTTGAGAGATAGACTGTAGTAAGTCATCTATCTGTTGGGATACTTGTACGATTTCCTCTAAGCTATTTTTGGTTTGTTCTACTAATCTCGTACCTTCTACTACCTGGGAAGTCCCTAATTCCATCGCGTTCACCACTTCCACTGTTTCTCGTTGGATCGCTTCGACGATCTGCTCGATTTCTTTGGTAGCTGTTGCTGATTGGGCGGCTAATTCCCCGACTTCTTCCGCGACCACTGCGAAGCCCCGACCCTGTTCGCCCGCTCTCGCCGCCTCGATACTGGCGTTTACCGCTAGTAAGTTAGTTTTCAGGGCGATCTGGTTGATGAGGGCGATGACTTTAGAAATTTGTTGCGACGATTCCCCTAAACGTTTGACTTTTTTAGAGGTTTCGGCGATCGTGGTTCTCAATTCTAAAATACTGTCCACGGTTTGCTCCATCGCTTCCCCGCCTTTGACAGCGTTTTCTGACGCTTGGCGGGAAATCATCGCCGCGCTCTGGGCGTTATCGGCTACCTCTTTGATGGAGCTCGTCATGGCTTCGACCGAGTTCAGGGTTTCGCTGATCTGATCGGCTTGTTTGATGGTTTCATCGGCTAACTGGCGGATAATCCCTTCGTTACTCTGTACCGACTCGTATACTTGGGTGGCGCTGCCTTTGACCTGGCCTACTAAGTCCCTCAAGTTCTCGATAATAGCGTTGAAGAAGTCGGCGACGATACCGATCTGCCCGGCGCTGATGTCCGCCCTCACGGTTAAGTTACCGCTCGCCGCTCCTTCTACATCGGTTAGGAGCTTGAATAGTTCTTGTTGTAAAGCTTGGTTTTCCTGTTGTTCTCTCGCCGCCTCTACTTGTTTCTGTTCGATCAGGGCCAGACCTGCTAGAGATTGGCTCAAATCGTTGGCGGAGTCTTGTAGATATTTTTGTTCTTCTTCCGTCCAGTTATGGAGTCTGTAACAATGGTGGGCGATGAGGAAGCCGAACAATTGTTCATTCTGCGAGATGGGCACGATCGCAGAGGATTTCACCATGAGGAATTGTAACAGTTGCAGGTGTTCTGGATGTAATTGCGCCCCGGAAACGTTATCCATAAACAACACCCGGCCTTGTTTGTACTGGGTTTTTAACTCTTCGCTAATACAGTTATCTTTGAGGTTGTAGGCTAGGGCGGAGGTTAATCCCACGCCGGATGTTTCTCCCGCTATATAACCCTGACCATCGGGTAAGAAGCGATAAACCACGGACCGATCGCAGTTCAGGTTTTGTTTGATCTCTTCTAAAAATAGACCCAGGGGCATCGCTAGCTGTTGACTTTCTTGGGCGCGAGATATGTCCGCCAGCAATTGTTTCCGTCTCGCTTCTCCCTCCTTAAAGTCTTCGGAGGCGACGATGTTATCGGCTAATCGGTTAAAGTTGTCACCCAGTTGACCGATCTCATCCTTGGATTCCACTTCGGCTCTCGCGTCTCTATCTCCCTTGGCGAAGCGTTGGGTGGTTTTTTGCAACTGTTCGATCGGCTTCACGATACGATTACCGATCAATTGCATCAGCAAGGTTCCTAGGCCCAACGCGCCCAGTAATACCAATCCCTGTAATCCTAAACTTTGAGCGATCAGCGCGTCTAGTTCTTTTTGCGAAGTCCCCATCACCAATATTGCAACCGTTTTACCGGTGATGTCGGGTTCGGCCTTGGCCGTTATGGTATAGCCTTGATTATTTATGCGCTGCGCGCCGACGACGATTTCGCCCCCCGCTTTCTCGGCCTTGTCGAGGAGGCTAGGATCGGGTAAGGGAACGTTAGTTTCGGTTTGCCCCGGTGATAGCATCAATTGGGAGGTGATCAGAGTGTACTTGCCGTCCGGATTGCGCAGGTAGACGGCGTTATAACCTTTACCGAAATTCTTCAGGGTGTCCTTGACCACCTCCGGTTTGAGTACGTCGCCCGAAATTACCGCCCCCACCGTATCCGTCGAGGGGGTTCTCACCGGCGTTACCATGTAGCGAAATAGAAAATTAGGCTTATCCTCCGGGGATAGTCCCATCTCCGCCGCCCGTAAAGCGGCGAGGCGGGGACTCTCCGCGGCTAGTTCGTCGTAGCCGATGATCTTCGTGGCGGATACCTGGGAACCGCCGTTAATGGCGTGCTTTACCATGTTATCGGGGTTAAATATCTCTCCCTGCCTCGATAGATTGGCATTGGCTATCACTCTGCCCTTTTTATCGACTACGGTGGCGAACTCTAAACCTCGGCGCCATATTTCTCTCTGTAACAACATTCTCAGGGCCGGATCGGCTTTTCCCGTCTGCGCCGATTTTACTACGAGCGGGTTCTCCGAGATCCCGGAGAAACCTAAACGCATGTGGCGGAGCTTGTTTTCGTAGTTATATTGAGCCACCTGTAACTGAGAGATGGATTTAGTCAGCAGTTGAGTGTGACCGTTATTGACGATCAACGCCGCCCCGACTCCCACCAATCCCAAGGCGGATAATATTTCCGCCGTCAAGAAGGCGGCCAATTGTTTTTTCCTGATCGGTAAATCGTTGAACCACTCTATCAAGGGTGCTTTGGTATTACCGGGGCGGGGTATTTTCCTCGGTGACTTAGGGGGTCTTGCCCCGGTGACGATCGGGGTTTCTTGGGTCGGGCTTATCGGGTCAGGGGTGAAAGTGCTGGGTTTGTTGTATTGAATGGTCATGGAAAATTCCCTCGAAAAAGTTGGTTATCTGTGGGTGTGAGCGAGGATTTGACTCGCCCCTTGAACGATCGCCGGTGTATCCAGTACGAGTAATATGGATTCTTGTTTCAATACATAACCTCGCAGGTAGGGTTCTAGTTGACTCGGTAGAGTCCCGATCGGGGATTGGATCGCTTCGGCGCTGAACCGGCTCACCCCGTGTACTTGCTTCACTCTCAGGCCGACGGGTCTATCTTCGACTCTGACGATGGCAATGTTATAGGTTTGCTCCTCCACTTCTAAGGGCGGTAATCCTAAAAACTGTGGTAAGTCCATGACCCAGAAGATCTGGCTACGTTGATTGAGTAAGCCCATCACCCACTGCGGCATCAAGGGCATCACCGTAATGCGATCGCAGGCAGTGGTCAATACTTCCTGCATTTTGCTCATGGGTATCACCGCTTGGGTGCTATCGGCTAATTGCACTCTCAAATACGTTTCCTGTTCGTTTTCCAAGGCGATTGCTTTCATCTTTAACCTGCCACGGCCCGCACCGCTCTTAAGATTTCTTCTCTGGTGAAAGGTTTGGTCACGTACATATCCACTCCCTGTTTCATCCCCCAGAGGCGATCGAGTTCTTGATTTTTGGAGGTACAGGCGATGACGGGCAATTTTTCGGTGACGGGATTTTTTTTCAAACTCCGGCACAGTTCAAATCCATTCATCCCCGGCATCACCACATCGGTCACGACTACATCCGGTTTCTGGCTTTCTACTTGGGAAAGGGCTTCTTTCCCGTTGCTGGCGTTGATCACGCTGTACCCTGCCTCTCGTAAATACAAACTGATTAATTCCTGTTCCGATACGGTGTCTTCTACCACTAAAACTTTGATCATCATCTATCTTTCCTTAACTTGTTGACTGTCATGTTTAGAATTCCCTTTTCAGTTCATGAATTATCTATTATGTTGCTACATATTTTTGCACCATCCTCTCTAACTCGTCTTGGCTGAAAGGTTTAGTTAAGTAGTCCGTGGCCCCCGCTACTTTAGCTTTGGCCCGATCGAGTACCCCCGTATTTCCCGTTACCATCACGATCGGTGTTTCTTTGAATAGGGAATGATTCCTGATCAAACGGCATAGGCGATAACCGTCGAGATTGGGCATCCCCACGTCCAATAAAATCAGTTTAGGTTGCAGCCGAACTATCTCCCTTAAAGCTTTCAGTGGATCGGTGATCGTGAATATCTCTATGTTTTTATTACTCAAAAATTGAGTGATCGCTTTTAACATGGCGGGGCTATCATCGACGCACACTACATTAGTTCTCGCTGACGTAGTTGGCACCACCCCCGGTTTCCCTGTATTTTCTTTATTTACTGTTGGTGGATTTTGGTATACCGGGGCGGGAACGAGCGGGTCTGGAGTTTCCTCTAAAGCCGTTGTCAAGTTTGGTAATTGCTCGAATACTTGCGAGGGCGCTTTTAAAATAATCGCTCTTTTAGAGACGAGCGGATAGAGATTTTTGGCTAGGGTTAATTCGTCTTGATTAAGCAAAACTCCTAGCTGGTAGAAGTTGAAACCTATCAAGATCTTCTTCAATTTCTCTCTTTGTAGCACCGGCAAGCTCCCAGTTACTTTACTTTCCTCATTTAAGTAAGGACGCTGATAAGGGGATTGAATATAGTTAGACATTTTCTGCCATTCAACTATTCTTTCAGTGCAACTCTCTATAATATTTTTACCGTTAATATGAGATAGGGGAATAGGAATGTGAGGAATGAATTCTGTGTTTAATTTCTTTAAAACTATATAGGGTTCTAAAACTTCTTTGAGAAGATTTTCGATAAGAATACCTATTTCGTCTTTATTGAGATATTGTTGTTGCAACAACCACCATACCGCTTGGTAATCTTGAGTCTGGTGTGAGGAATTGGGTTGCGGTTCTTTTGTCAAGAACAGTGTTTTCACCTGATTTCTCACCGCGCTCGTTAAATGGGGGGCATTGTTGCCTAAGCGCCGCAAATGGCGTTCTAATCTTTCAAAAGGTTCTACGGAATGAGTTCCGTAGGTTAATTGTCCCTGATGGAAATACAATCGCCACTCTATTCCATTTGCTGTTACTCGCAAACATCCGTTAGCGCGGTTGTTTATTACCTGTTCAAGAACGGCAATCGGGCTGTAACTTACAATAGGTTGTTCCGTATCGAATACGCTGGAATTCATGATTGAGGGAATCCTTTAAATCAATCATCTGCTTTATTATTCCCGTATCAGGGGCAAAAGTAACATTTTGTCCAAAAATTTTGTCAATTAAATCTTTACTTTATGTTTATCGCCCACTCTGTATCCATATACACATTTATTTATCTTATGTTTAACTACGGTTTATTTAATGCTATTAGTGAACCCGATAACCAATGCAAATATTCGTCGGTGCAGGTATCAAGAGATAGAGAGATTATTTCTGGAAGTTCGTAGCTGTGTAACTCTCGAACTTTAACCGCTATATCTTCAAAGCGGGCACGCTCGGTTTTGAAAACAATTTGCCATTCGGGTTCCTTTTTAACTTCCCCTTGCCATCGATAGATGGAGCGGATAGGATGAATACTAGCGCAGGCGGCTAATCGATCGTTGACGATCGAGAAAGCGATCGTTTCCGCTTCCATTTCCGAACCGGCGGTGACTAATACCAAGCAGTAAATATCCCCAGAAACCCGATCATTCATAATTCACTAATTTTAAGACATATCTTAAATCTCTATGAAATTAAAGTGTAATCTATAACGACCCGGTAATATGTGGTAATCACGCCTTGGTATCGCACCACACCATGTTAAATAATCTTGATTTATCAGTATCCCTGGATAAAGAAATTTATAAAGTCCAGATAGAAGATTTGATGAAGCAACTGAGCAAGCTACAGCAGTCTTGTTGGGAGCAAAAATTGCCCATAGTAGTAGTTTTGGAGGGATGGGCGGCTGCGGGTAAAGGGTCATTAGTGAAAAAAATCATCAACTATATCGATCCCCGCGGTTTCCTCGTGTACCCCATCTTACAACCTTCGGCTCATGAGGAGAGTTACCCATTCCTGTGGCGATTCTGGCAGAAAATCCCCCCTGCCGGTTTGATGAGTATCTTTTATCACAGTTGGTATATCCGGGTTTTGGAAGATAGGCTGTTAAAAAAACTACCAAACGGTGAAGTGCCATTGGTAATGGCGGATATAAACGCCTTTGAGAGACAATTAAGAGATCAAGGAGTGGTAATCGCTAAATTCTGGATTCATTTAAGCCAGAAAGAGTTGAAAAAACGGATTAAAGAGTACGCGGAAGATGAATTAGAATCCTGGCGAGTGCGCCCTGAAGATTGGCAACAGGCCAAAAAGTACGACGAGTACAGTCAACTGGCCCAAGAAATGATCACTTCCACCAGTACCGGTGTGGCCCCCTGGATATTAGTAGAAGGAGATTGCCAGCGCTGGGCGAGGGTAAAAGTATTATCCCAATTAGTGGCGACTATGGTGCAGGTGCTCGATCGAGCGCGAGTAACCCAAGTCTCTCTCGCTCGCTTACCGAATCAAGAGCGATTGTTACCCGGCGAGCCGGATTTTCTGGCGAAGGTGGATTTAAATCTCAAGTTAGACAATGAGGAATATAAAACCCGTCTGCGAGAGGCGCAGGTGGAATTAAGAAAGTTACAGCGCCGGATTTATGATAGTAATCTCCCGGTGTTGGTAATTTTCGAGGGTTGGGATGCAGCCGGAAAAGGCGGGGCGATTAAACGTTTGACGGACACTCTCGACCCTCGTAGTTATCAAGTTCACGCTTTTGCCGCTCCTACAGAGGAGGAGAAAAAGTATCATTATTTGTGGAGATTCTGGCGCGAGTTACCGGCTAAGGGTACGATCGGTATATTCGATCGCACCTGGTACGGTCGGGTATTGGTAGAGAGGATCGAAGGTTTCGCCAACGAGATCGAGTGGAGACAGGCTTATCAAGAAATTAACGAGTTTGAAGACCAATTAGTTCACGCGGGCTATATCCTCGTGAAATTCTGGCTCCATATTAGCAAGGAAGAACAATTAAAGAGATTTCAAGAAAGAGAGCAAAATCCTTACAAACAATACAAGTTAACGGCGGAAGATTGGCGCAATCGGGAACAGTGGGACGTTTACGATGTGGCGGTGAATCAAATGGTAGCCCGTACCAGCACCGCTTCGGCTCCCTGGACGCTAGTACCAGGCAATGATAAATACTACGCGCGGGTGAAAGTGCTGGAGACGGTAATAAGCGCGGTCAAATCCAGGTTAAAAGAAAATTCATGATGTCAAACTCGATTCTACCGATAAGGGGCGGCTAATTTTCCTTTTCACCGAATCAAAAGCGCGAATGGGAACGGAAGTAACTTGACAGAGGATTAAATTCCAGAGATAGCCGTATTGAGGGAAACTCTTCAGTAACATCACCTCGGCGATAAAGTAAAAACGTTTAGTTCGTTTATATTCGGGGGGGTTGTCTTCTATGCGAATTTGTTCCGGTAAGGGCAACCAATGACCGATGATTTTGTCTTTTTCGTAGAACTTGGCTTGAATGTAAAGACCTAATAATCTATCCAAGCACCAGAAGGGAATATATTTAATCGGGCCGCCAAGGCTCATCAGGTCGGTTATTTCTTTGATAGCAGTTTGAACGAGAGAATTTTTCCAAATTTTCTTGTCAAAGTTTTCTACGTGATTACCGCTTTGATCGAGTCTTTGACCGAGCAAACAGATAGGATTAAATTTGTTTTCCAGGGGTGCTATGGGTAAATCCAGCAAGTAATCTTTTTGACCGAATAGATGGGAAGTTCGCTCAGCTTTGCTACAAGTTTTCATATAGTGAATATTGGGAAGGGGTAGCCAGTGGCTTGATAAAGCCGACGTATCTCCGTATACATAACCTTGTTTCGATAGGCGCAGAACCCAACTATCGGGAAATCTGTTGAAGTAATTTACCGCTAATTCTTGAATATCCGGGTGCAGATATTCATCACAGTTAATAGTTAATACATGGGGGGCCGTAGCGTTCATGAAGCCGGTGATCCGTTGAATAATTTCGCCCCGCAGAGAACTAACAATCTGCTTCATTCTCGCATCGTCCGTGGGATAGGGTTTAGCTCCTGGAGGATGGATTAAGATGAACTCTACATCACCTTTTACTTTTAATAGTTCGGTTATCCAATGGTCGCTAAAACCTTCTCTCGTGGGAATAACGATCGATAGTAGGGGCTGGGGCATTTTATTAATAAATGATTAATTATAGATTGGCAATATCATAGTCATCTACAGAGATTAAAGTCAAGGCTAACGCCCTCTCGAACAAATCCCCGCGGCGGTGGGCATAAAAATAATCATCGGTATAGATACCGATGACCGTGAGAAAGTAATTGAGGGGATGAACTACCATTTCAGGAGGTTAAATTGCTCCATATCGATCGTATTCCTATTACGATAGATGGCGAGGATGATGGCTAAACCGACTGCGGCTTCGGCGGCGGCGACGGTGATGACGAAAACCACTAATACTTGACCCTTGATATTGGCCGGGTCGAGATAATTAGAGAAGCCCATGAAATTAATATTGACGGCGTTGAGCATCAATTCGATCGACATGAGAACCCTTACCGCGTTCCTGCTGGTAACTAAGCCATAAATACCGATACAGAATAGGGCTGCCCCTAGGAGTAAAAAATATTCTAATTGTACTTGCATGACACCTCTAGGTAACTATTTAGGAGCGGTTAATTCTCTAGGACGTTCCGGTAAAGTTAAGGACTCTGCCGTCGTAGGGAATTCCGCGGTAACATCGATGATCAAATCACGACGGGCAATAATAATCGCCCCCACCATAGCCATCAATAACAATATGGAAGCTAATTCAAAAGGTAAGAGAAAATCGCTGAAGAAATGTTTGGCGAGGTCAACTAAAGTATTTCTCACCACTGCCGGGGATGCGCTCGACAAAGACCAGGGAGTGATTAAAACCATGGTACTCAAGAGGACGAATAAGCCTACACAAACTAATCCGGTGGCCGATTCACGAACCCAACGTCCAGGTATTTTGGAAAAATCTTCCTGTTTGTTGACCAACATGATCGCGAACAGGATCAATACGTTAATAGCGCCCACGTAGACGAGTATTTGAGCGGCCGCTACAAAATCGGCGTTTAATAAAACATACAAACCGGCGATACTGATAAAAACCGCCCCTAAAAGGAAAGCCGAATAGACGATATTAGACAGTAACACTACGCCTAAGGCCGCGCCGATGACGATGGCGGCTAAAATCCCGAACGAAACTATTTGAACGCCTTCTGCTAAATTCACTATCGTTATGCTCCTTCAGGGATACCAGGAAGTATCCCCATCATCGTGATTACTGGTTAACAATTTCTTCTGGACGTTTGCCAGCTCTTTGAGTACCTGCGGGTAGGTCATGGGGTTCGAGAACGCCCTTGGGTAAGTAACCTAACTCTCTTAGAGGAGTTACCATCGGATCTTGAGTTACTTTATAAGGTAGGCGACCGAGGGCGACATTATCATAATTAAGTTCATGACGATCGTAAGCGGCGAGTTCGTATTCTTCTGTCATGGATAAACAGTTAGTGGGACAATACTCGACGCAGTTACCGCAGAAGATACAAACACCGAAGTCGATACTGTAGTGTTTTAACTCTTTCTTTTTCACTTCCTTATTGAAAGTCCAATCCACCACGGGTAGATTGATGGGGCACACGCGCACGCACACTTCACAGGCGATACATTTATCGAACTCGAAGTGAATCCGCCCGCGAAAACGTTCCGAGGGGATCAATTTCTCGTAGGGGTATTGGACGGTGACGGGACGGCGGCGCATATGGTCGAATGTTACACCCAGACCTTGACCGATATATTTGGCGGCTTGGATGCTGCCTTTGGCGTAGTCGCTAACTTGTTTAAGAATGTTAAACATGGTAATTGGAGGTTTTGGGTTATAGGGTAATCTAGCCGCCGAAAGCTACGGGAAAAGCCAATTTTAAAGCGGCAGTCAGAAGTAAATTAACCAGGGAAACGGGCAGGAGGAATTTCCAACCCAGGTCTAGTAGTTGGTCGATGCGTACCCTGGGCACAGTCCAGCGCAGTAGAATCGCCAAGAAGATCAAGAAGTAGGCTTTTAATACCATCATGGTAATGCCTAATGAAGCGGTGATCACTTGTAGCCAAGGGGTAGTTTCTTCGACTCCCAACCAACCCGCTAATCGATCGAGGGGGAGAGGGAAGCCCCAGCCGCCGAGATAGAGGACGGCGAAAACGAGGGCGGAGAGAACAAGGTTAACGTAAGACCCCACGTAGAAGAGGGCGAATTTCATCCCGGAGTATTCGGTCTGGTATCCCGCCACCAATTCTTCTTCGGCTTCGGGTAAGTCGAAAGGAAGTCTTTCGCATTCGGCTAGAGCCGCTATCCAGAAGATGATGAAGCCTACGGGTTGCCGCCAGATGTTCCATCCGAGGATGCCGTAACCGGATTGTTGTTGAACGATGTCAAGGGTGCTGAGACTGTTGGACATCATTGCGATCGCCAACACCGATAGGGCGAGGGGAATCTCGTAGCTGATCGACTGCGCCGCCGCCCTTAAGCCTCCGAGTAGGGAGTATTTGTTATTGGAGGAGTAACCCGACATTAACAGACCGATCGGCGCAATACTGGAAAGGGAAATCCACAGGAAGATTCCCACGTTCAGGTCAGTTATGACTATATTCTGCCCGAAGGGGACGATTAAATAGGAGACGAACACGGGCATCACCACCAGTACCGGGCCGAGGGTGAATAACCAGGGGTCTGACTTGGCAGGGATAATATCTTCTTTGAATACTAATTTCAAACCATCGGCCACTGGTTGTAGGACTCCTAGGGGGCCGGCGTATTCGGGGCCGATACGCTGTTGGGCCGCTGCCGAGATTTTCCTTTCTAGCCAGACACAGACTAATACTCCCACGGTGGCACCAATAATCATCAAAATCATCGGTAATGGCATCCAAATGGTCTTAGCCAAGCCCGATGATAATCCCAAGTCTTTCAGGGACTGTATAAAACTGTCTTGTAAATCTATGCCTTGATTCATAGTTGGCTAATTCACGCGCTAATATCAATGGATACCTAATTTAAGGGCAAAACCAGACCTTGATAGAGTCTGTTAGCTTTTATGAAGATTTTTTATAAAATCTCATAGCCTAGTATACCTTTAGTCGGTAATTTGTATAAGCAGAAATGGTTATAAATGGTATAAGTAGGAAGATAGAAGCTAACCTACTCCAAAAGGTTGTTTAATGTTCCTGAGGCTTCTCCGTAACAATGATAAGGATGGACAGACAAAAGACTATCTTAACTATAGAAAACCAACCGCAAAATTTGCCCCTATTGAAAGAAATAGTCCAACAATTACCTGGGGCGATCGAGTTTCATTCCCTGAACGTCAAGGAACTGAACCATGATAATTTCTTAACTATACCTTACGCTCCTTCCCTGATCATCCTGAATCTGAATTTAGCAGAAGAGGAGATACTGGCTTTAATCAAACGGATCAAACAGGAGTCCAATTGTCAGATCGTCCCGCTGGTGGTGCTAACGAGCCATTGTTCCCCCGATGAAGTGAAAAACTATTACTACTATGGTGCCAGTGGTGCTTTATGCCAACCCGTCTCCCAATCGGATTTATCCACCACCTTAGAACTCATGCTGGAGTATTGGTTCAAGGTGGTAGTCCTACCCTATTAATTAAGAACTTTGAGCAATTGGTCGGTGACGATCTGCGCTTCGAGATCTTTGAAGATGGGAGTGCTGAGATAACGTTCACCGAAGCTAGGTTGGATCATCACTATCAATTTACCTTCACTATCGGGCCTTTGACCGACTTTTATGGCGGCGCATAAAGCGGCACCGGAAGAGATTCCCGATAGAATGCCTTCTTCTCTGGCTAATCTTCGCCCGAATGCGATCGCCTCTTCATCGCTGACAGAAATAACTTCATCGATCAAGTCCATCCGCAGAACGTCGGGCACGAACCCAGCGCCGATGCCTTGAATTTTATGGGGGCCGGGTTTACCACCCGATAAAACGGGGCTATTAGCAGGCTCTACAGCGACAGCGCGGAAACTTGGTTTACGACTCTTGATAACTTCGCTGATGCCCGTGATCGTGCCGCCCGTACCTACTCCCGCTATTAATATGTCTACTGCCCCCTCCGTATCCGTCCAAATCTCTTCGGCGGTGGTGAGACGATGGACTTCCGGGTTAGCGGGGTTTTTAAATTGTTGCAACATATAGGCGTTGGGGAGAGAGGCGACGATCGCCTCGGCCCGGCGGATACAACCGCTCATGCCTTCATGGCCTGGTGTTAATTCTAATTGGGCCCCGTAAGCCCGTAACATCGATCGTCTTTCTTGGCTCATGGTTTCCGGCATGGTCAATACCAATTGATAGCCTCTGGCCGCCGCCGCCATGGCGAGGGCGATGCCGGTATTACCGCTCGTGGGTTCGACGAGGATGGTTTTGCCGGGGGTGATCAATCCGGCTTTCTCGGCGGAATTGATCATATTAACACCGATCCGATCTTTAACCGAGGCGGCGGGGTTCATTCCTTCTAATTTCACTACGATCTGGGCTAAACAGCCGGACGCTTGCGGTATACGGTTCAATCTCACTAGGGGAGTACGACCGACTAATTCTGTAATATCATTGGCGATGTGCATAATGCTTGTATTCGAGGGGCTATATTGATCATGTTAACAAAAGCGCGTTAAAGGGATTTACATAATTCACGGAAATTATCGCCCCGATGCTCGAAGCTTCGATATTGGTCAAAACTAGCACAAGCTGGGGATAGTAACACGGTTTTGACTCCAGACTCTAGAGCGGCCTCTAAACCTCTAGTCACCGCCTTATCCATCGTTTCTACTACCTCATAATCTCCATAGCCGTTTTCTTCTAATCGGGCGGCGAACGCGGGGGCGGCCTCACCGATGAGTAATACTCTCGCGGATTTGTTTTTGATCCCGGTTATCCAATTGCGATCGTCCCCTTCTTTCGCCTCGCCGCCGGCGATTAAAATTACCGGTTCGGAAAAGGCTTTCAGTGCCACCAGGGCCGCGTCGTAATTAGTGGCTTTACTATCGTTGATGAAGTTCACCCCCTCTTTTGTACAGATATACTCTAAACGATGAGGAACTCCGGGGAAAGAGGCGATCGTAGCGGTGATGGCTTGTTTCTCGATTCCCGCCAGTCGGGCCGCACCCACTGCCATAAGCAGATTTTGCCAGTTGTGTTGTCCCGACATCTTCAAGAGATTGATGGGAGCGATTAATTCCCCGAAAGCGACGATCCAATTATCTTGCAGGTAAATACCTTTATCGGGATTACCGATTAAATGATCTTTGCCCCTCACGGAAGTCCAATAAGCATCCGGCCATTGAGTTCGCCCGATCTCATATAAATAGGGGTCATCGCCGTTGAAAATTTTTAAGCCACTACGACCGAGTAAACTGGCCTTGATGGCGTAGTAGTTATCCAGGGTTTTGTGACGGCTGAGGTGATCTGGGGTGAAGGTAGTCCAGATGCCGATTTTGGGGGCTAGATCTTGAGCTGACTCGCATTGATAGCTACTGATTTCCGCCACGATCCAATCGTAATGGATTTCTGTTAGTGCTAATTCACAAGCCGCGTGGCCGATATTACCGCAGGCGGGAGCGGATAAACCGGCGTTTTGAAAAATAGCTGCGATCAGGGCGGTGGTGGTGGTCTTGCCGTTCGTGCCGGTGATACCCACCCAAGGGCTGGTGTTGAGGGTGCGCCAAGCTAATTCTAATTCGCCGATCGTATTTATCCCGGCTTCTCTGGCTTGTTGCAATACGGGTAAGTCCCAGGGTACACCGGGGCTGACCACGATTAAATGAGGTAAATTGGCGGGGTCGAGGCGGTAATTGTCGCCAACATGGACGGATATGCCTTCGTTACTTAGTTGCTGTCGGGTTTGTTCTAGACTTGGGGATGAGTTACGATCGCTTAAACTAGTTTCCCAGCCTTGTTTTTTCAATAATCGCGCGGCTGCGATGCCCGATCGTCCTAAGCCAATAATATCCGCTTTACCCATCTTGTTGTTTGAAAATTATAAGTTACTTGAGATTAACTTAATATCCTATCTTTAGGAGTGAGAAAAGAGAAGAGAGAAAAGAGTTTGGTCACTTTCTCACTAAAAAAAGTGAGAAAAAGCTTCTAGCCTTTTCTCACCGTTGTTTTTAAAAGTTCTTACCGTACTTTTTAGTAATCAAAGTCGCCGCCGCCTGGTGCCGCGGGGGCTTTATCCTTTTCCGGCTTATCGACCACGATACACTCGGTGGTCAATACCATACCGGCGATACTGGCCGCGTTTTGTAGGGCGGAGCGAGTAACTTTAGCGGGGTCAACGATACCAGCTTCAAACATATCGCCAAATTCACCTGTAGCCGCGTTGTAACCGACGTTAAAGGGTTTTTCTTTAACTCTTTCAGCGATGACAGCGCCATTTTGACCAGCGTTCTCAGCGATCCTTTTCAAGGGGGCGGAGATGGCGCGAGAAACGATTAAAGCACCGGTTAATTCTTCGTTGACTAAGTTGGCGTTGGCCCACTGTTCTAACTCAGGGGAGAGGTGAGCGAGGGTCGTACCACCACCTGGAACGATACCTTCTTCAACTGCGGCTTTAGTGGCGTTGATAGCGTCTTCTAAGCGCAGTTTACGGTCTTTCATTTCGGTTTCGGTAGCAGCACCAACTTTGATCACCGCTACACCACCGGCTAATTTAGCGAGACGCTCTTGGAGTTTTTCTTTATCGTAGGAAGAATCGGTTTCTTCCATCTGACGGCGGATCTGCTCGCAACGGGCTTTCACACTGGCTTCGTTGCCTTCGGCGACGATCGTGGTGCTTTCTTTGGTCATTGTGATTCTGCGGGCTTTACCGAGCATATCCAGCTTGGTATTTTCTAGTTTTAAACCCGCATCTTCGCTGATCAATTGACCGCCGGTTAAGACGGCGATGTCTTCTAACATGGCTTTACGACGATCGCCGAAGCCTGGGGCTTTAACGGCGGTGACATTCAATACACCACGGAGACGGTTCACGACTAAAGTGGCGAGGGCTTCTTTCTCGATGTCTTCAGCGATGATCACGAGGGGTCTACCTTGACGGGCTACCTGTTCGAGTACGGGTACGAGATCCTGTACCAGAGCGATTTTTTTATCGGTGATGAGGATATAAGGCTCTTCGAGGGTGCATTCCATGCGCTCGGTATCGGTTACGAAGTAGGGAGAGATATAACCTTTATCGAAACGCATCCCCTCGGTGATTTCTAATTCGGTGGTCATGGATTTACCTTCTTCGAGAGAGATAACTCCTTCTTTGCCCACTTTATCCATAGCATTCGCTATCATCTGACCCACTTCGTCATCGTTTCCGGCGGAGATAGCGCCCACTTGAGCGATCGATTTAGAATCTTCTACGGGTTTGGCGTGTTGGGCGATTTTCTCGACCAAGAAGTCAGAGGCTTTATCGATACCTTTTTTCAGGGCGATGGGATTAGCACCGGCGGCGACGTTGCGTAAGCCTTCTTTAACGATGGCGTGGGCTAATACGGTCGCGGTGGTAGTGCCGTCACCGGCTACATCGTTGGTTTTGGAAGCCGCTTGACGGATTAAAGCAACGCCGGTATTTTCGATGTGGTCTTCTAATTCGATTTCTTTGGCGATGGTGATCCCGTCATTGATGATCTGGGGCGCGCCGAATTTTTTTTCTAATACTACGTTACGACCTTTGGGGCCGAGAGTTACTGCTACTGCTTCCGCTAATAAGTCCATGCCTTTTTCAAGGGCGCGGCGAGCATCTTCGTTGTAAATAATTAACTTAGCCATAGTTATTCTGTTTCTCTGTGGTAATTTGGTAAGCGAAAATGGGATAGTCTTAGGAAACGGCCGCTAAGATGTCTTTTTCCGAGAGGAGAACGTATTCTTCGCCGCCCAGTTTGACATCGGTTCCAGCGTATTTGGAGTACAGCACTTTGTCGCCCACGCCTACTTCGATCGGTGATCTACTGCCGTCGTCGTTACGTTTGCCAGGGCCCACGGCTACTACTTCGCCAACTTGGGGTTTTTCTTTGGCTGTGTCGGGAAGTAAGATCCCACCTGCGGTTTTTTCTTCGCTGGGGTTAACTTTGACGAATACTCGATCGCCTAAAGGCTTCACTGTGGTTACGTTGATACTGATTGCTGCCATTTTTTATCCTCCAATTGGGTTCATCGGGAATGGTCTTTACTTTTTTACTTTAGCACTCTAACCATCCGAGTGCTAATTTATCTAAAATCTGCCCCCTCTGGCAACACCTCTTCATGTACGGTTTACCGAATAGTGGTTAGTGGTTAGTGGCTGGTGGCCGGTGGCTAGTAGGAATTTCTACAGAAAAAAACTCCCCGGTTAAGTGGGGAGTTAAAAAAGGCTCGGAAAATACAATTAGCTTTCCTGTTTGGTGGGAGCCAATTTGATGTTGTCGGCCATGCGGAAAAAGCGGAGGAAGAGAATCGCCATCCAGGTAGTATCGATTTCCCACCATTGGAGGCCGTGACGGGCAGAGTATTGATAGGCGTGGTGATTATTATGCCAACCTTCGCCGAAAGTCAATAAAGCTACCCACCAGCAATTTCTCGAACCGTCTTTAGATTCGTGGCTGACGTAGCCGAATTTATGGGTGGCGCTGTTAACGAACCAAGTGCAGTGGAAGACCACCACGAGACGGGCGAAAATCCCCCAGATTACAAAAGGCCAACCACCCCACCAGTAGAGGAGTAAACCGAGGGCGACTTGAATGGGTATAAAGAATTTTTGACAGAATTGATAAAACTTATCGTCGGCGATGTCTTGAGTGTAACGGAGTACATCTTTATCAGCCGGGATATTATGTAACATCCAACCCATGTGACTCCACCAGAAACCTTTATTTGAATCATGGGGGTCGGGATCAGTATCGGAATATTTATGATGAATACGGTGTAGTCCTATCCAAGTGATCGGCCCACCTTGACAAGCGAGACTCCCAAAAAATATTAAAAGATATTCTATGAATTTAGGGGTGGTGAAACTACGGTGAGATACGAGGCGATGAAATCCCAGCGTAACGCCGAAGCCGCCAGTAACCCAGTATAAAACAAAGGCAACGCCCACAGCGCCCCAACTAAAGTTACTGGGGAGAAACGCCAAAAGAGCCACTACATGGATGAAAGCCATGTAAGTGATCGTCGCCCAATCGAGGGGTAGTTTGTTTGAGGTAGCAACAGTCATTGAATAACCTAACGGAAATTAACACTACTAAATATGTAAGCTCCTGTTTGACAGAGAACGAACATTGACGATTGAATTATAAAGAGCAACAATGGGTTACGCCCTATTATTCAATGAAACACTTATCCTTGATCCATACGGCAGAACAAGCACTATCCCCCATCTTTTCTGAAATTGACGCTCAGGTCAAGAAAAATTTGCTTAAAATTCTTGACGCTTTTGCGAATCATCGAGTCGGGGTGCATCACTTTTCCAGTGTAAGTGGATATGGGCATAATGACCTAGGGCGGGAAACCCTCGATAAAGTTTACGCCCAAGTGATGGGTTGCGAATCTGCCGCGGTGAGGATTGGGTTAGTCTCTGGAACCCATGCTATCGCTTGCGCCCTATTCGGTGTCCTCCGCCCTGGTGATGAGATGTTAGCCGTGGCCGGTGCGCCCTACGATACCCTAGAGGAGGTGATCGGCTTGCGGGGCGAGGGACAGGGTTCGTTAAAGGATTTCGGTGTGGATTACCGCCAATTGGAGTTGACAGCCCAGGGATCGATCGATTGGCAAGCTCTTTCTACCGCAGTGACGGCGCGGACAAAATTAGTCCTGATTCAGAGGTCTTGCGGTTATTCTTGGCGGCAGAGTTTGTCTATCGAGGAAATCGAGAAAATCGTCCATATAGTAAAGAAGCAGAATAAAAATACTATTTGTTTCGTTGATAACTGTTATGGCGAATTCATCGAAACGCGAGAACCGACGGCGGTGGGTGCTGATTTGATGGCGGGGTCTTTGATCAAGAATCCGGGGGGTACTATTGTCACTGCGGGGGGTTACGTGGCGGGTAAAGCCGAACTGGTAGAGGCGGCGATGTGCCGTTTAACCGCTCCCGGTATCGGCAGCGAGGGGGGAGCGACGTTAGATCAAAATCGTCTGTTGTTCCAAGGGTTATTTCTCGCCCCCGGTATGGTGGGGGAGGCGATGAAGGGGGGGCATCTCTTGAGTTATGTTTTTGACGCTCTCGGTTATGAGGTGAATCCGCTACCGTTCGCCAAGCGGCGGGATATTATCCAGGGTATCAAGTTGGGTTCACCGGAAAAGTTGATCGCTTTTTGTAAGGCGATTCAATCCTGTTCGCCTATAGGGTCTTATATAGATCCCATCCCGGCTCGAACTCCGGGTTATGAGAGTTCCGTGGTGATGGCCGGGGGTACTTTCATCGATGGTAGTACCTCAGAGTTTTCCGCCGATGGCCCTTTACGGGAGCCTTATATCGTCTTCTGCCAGGGGGGCACTCATTGGACTCATATCGCAATTGCGATCGAGCGGGTTTTGCAGGTTTTCGGTTAGAGATATTGGCCAATATCGTTGACTTTCCGAAAAATGTAAACTAAGATTTCCGCTAAGAGGGGAAATCTTAGTTTACCTTCGCTGTTTAATTCATCAATAAAAGTTTAGTCTTCATCGGTTCCTTAACTAGCTTAACCTTTCTAGCTTCTTCCGCTTCAGCCTCCGTTATTGTCACTGGTCAAGAAATAGGCGGAGATGTAGTTTTCTCTGTCACAGGGTCGATCTATACTTCTAGTTTAAATTTTCTGGGTAATGACAATTTTAATCAATCACCATATATATTACCGGCAAGCCAAAGTTTCGCCTTACGAAATAGTCCAGCGTCAGTTAATTTTTATGGTACTACGGTGGAATTTCCCCCGTCTATCGGGTTTGGCGGGATTACGTCTACCGATAAAAATCTATCTACAGGTGATTTTTTTGGTATTTTTCAGGTGCAATACGTTACCTTAGCTCCAGACTACATTTCCGGTTCTCCTTTAAATTCATCAACCACGTTCGCAGGGGCAACTTTTGACAGTTTAGGTATCGATACGACGGGCGCACCTTATGTATGGAAATTAAGTAATGATGAGACGGTAACTATTCAATTTGAGACCCCACAAGGTGTTCCCGAATCTTCAACGATCGTGGGATTGATGGCTATTGTTGGTTTCGGGGCGAGTTTGAAACAGAAATTGAAGCGGTAATTTTCTCCGTGGTTTAAACGCTATCGGGGGATGCCTCCGATAGTGGTTGATTTATCGAATAAGGTTGGTGGTTGATTTTATTGATTAAAGTCCCGGTGCTAGAATTAGAAGTACGTGTGTTAAACCCCGTAAATGCCGACTAATATCCAATTGAAAGGTTTATATCGTCTTAGCTATTGGCTAACTTATATCATGCTTCAACCCATACATCTCGTCTGCGTTGACGAGCGAACGAATAATCTGTATGTCTTGGCGGGTAACGCTGAAAATCTAGAGTTTCAGATCACGCCTGATGGGGAGATCTTGTAATGAGCGAGATTAACTATACGGTAATGTCAGATCAAGAATTAAGACAATATTTTCTCGAACATCGTCAAGATAAGTCTGCTCTCAGAGCTTATTTGGACAGAGTTGGCGATCGTCCCCGCCATATTATCACGACGGTCGATGATCCTGATTTCGAGGCTAAGATCGGGGCCGCCGTTTCGGGGCAGTTAAAAGCGGGCGATGAGCGTGACTAGGCGGACGTTCTCGGTTATGGGGTAGTTCTACAAATGGTGGCTAACCGTAGAACCGCCCGACCGGAGACTATGATAAAGCTTTAATCGTCACTAATCCCCCGGTAAAACCTTGAATTTTCAACTCATAACCCTCAAGCAAACCCATGCCAACCAACGGGTCTGTCTCTGACTCATTGACAGACCTCGATAGATTTGAGTTGACCATCCCAGATCACGGTAGCTTCAAATACGTTAAACAGAAAAATACTGCCATTGCCCAAGATTCCTTCTTCTTGCATATACCACGTTAATCTTAGAGTTGTAATTACAGCAGAAGGCAAAGTGAAAAATCCAGTGTATCCTGTATCGATAACTGCCTCGATCGCTTGTCGCTGGTTATTCTCACCTAGCGCTACAAACATGACGACGCGGTTAAATCCGCCGGTTGCCCGGTGATTTCCTTATAGATTTTTAGATACTCCACCGCCGATTGATACCAACTGAAATCCATCCCCATGCCCCTTTGTTGTAACTTCAACCAATCGGGTTTGTAGCGGAAACTTTCCCACGCTCTCACCAGACAAGTATAGAGGTCTAGGGGTTCATAACGATCGAAGCTGAATCCTGTGCCCACTTCCTTCACCGGGTCATGGAAAGATACCGTATCCACCAGGCCCCCGGTACGTCTCACGAGGGGTACACAACCATAACGCATCGCCATCATCTGGGCGATGCCGCAGGGTTCAAAGCGGGAAGGCATCAAGAAAGCATCGCTACCCGCATAGATCCGCCTTGATAGAGCTTCATTGTATAATAATCGCACCGACATCCTACCTGGTAGACGGCCCGCCATTTGCCATAGTTGGGTTTCATAATATCGATCGCCCGTACCCAGTATGATAAACTGAGCATCGGTATAGGTGAGGAATCTTTCCAAGATTTGAATTACTAGATCGATCCCCTTCTGTTCCACCAGACGCGTTACCATGCCGATTAAAAAGGGTTTCTCATCAGGTTTCAGCCCCAACTCTTCCTGCAAAGCGAGTTTATTGGCGGGGCGATTCTCTAGAGTATCGCCGTTGAAATTACTTTTAATATAAGGGTCTGTCGCAGGATCATACACATCCGTATCGATGCCGTTAACGATCCCTACTAGATTATTTTGAATGTAAGATAATAAACCGTGAAGATTTTCCCCGTAGGGTACGGTTTTAATTTGTTCCGCGTAGGTGGGCGAAACCGTAGTAACCCGATTAGCGTATTGTAGGGCGGCGGACATGACGTTATCACCCTGCATATACCAGGGACACCAGGTGATTTTTTCCAGATAGCCACGCCAGGGGCCTTGATAGGCGAGATTATGTATGGTGAATACCGTGGCAATATCGGGCGACTGGTGCATCCAGACGGGAATCATCCCCGTGTGCCAGTCGTGACAGTGGATTATATCCGGCTTCCAATAGTTCCAAGCGAACTCGGCAGCGCCGTTAGAAAAAAGAGTGAATCGCCAGCCCTCATCCTCTCCCCCGTAAATATTGCGCCCGCTAAACACCGGATGGGCGAAGAGGTAGAGGGGAATGTCCGTATCGGGAAGCAACGTTTCATACACGAGAAAATCTTGAAACATGACGTAGCCATTCCACATCGGTTCGTCTGGAATGGTCATTTTATCGGGTAGAAAGCCATAATAAGGCAGGAAAATCCGTACATCATGCCCTAATTGTCGCAACACCTTCGGTAAAGAACCGACCACATCCCCCATACCCCCAGCTTTCGCTATCGGTGCCGCTTCCGCCGCCACAAACAATATGCGCATAATTCTTGAGTTTCCTCGATCGCTCTTCTAGGATTATAGAGGAGTTGATACCCTGGAAACTGTTTATGTCTGGAGACCAAACTAGGAAGGTCAAGTCTAAACTAGAGGTAGAGACTTATTAGTTACTCATACTCATGGCTCCCAATCCAGCTTTAGTCAAGTCGATCGAAAAACTCAATTACCGAGTCACGGTAGGTGATGTGGCCGCGCGAGCGGGATTGAACCTCAATCAGACTCAAAAGCAATTATTGGCGTTAGCGTCAGATGTGGGGGGAAATCTACAGGTGGCCGATACCGGGGAAATCGTTTATGTTTTCCCCCACAATATCAACTTGATCCTTTTTAATAAGTTCTGGCGCTTACGTTTTCAAGATTGGGCGGGTAAAGTTTGGAAGGGCGTTTTTTATCTAATTCGCATTTCCTTCGGTATTGTTTTGGTAATTTCGATCGCTTTCATTTCCCTGGTGATTATTGCCGTGATCATCGCGTCCGCGATAGCCAGTATGAGTAATAGCGATTCTAACGATAGCGGTGGTGATTTTAACTTTAGTATGCCCGACTTCTTCTGGATATTCAGCCCGGGTTATGAAAGTAATTACTACCAAGAACAGGGCAAAGTAGAAAGGGGTAACGCACCCAAAAAACAACTCAACTTTTTGGAATCGATTTTCTCTTTTCTCTTCGGTGATGGTAATCCCAACTACGATCTAGAAGAGCGACGCTGGCGCACTGTAGCCACCGTGATTAAAAACAACGGCGGCGCAATCACCGCCGAACAACTCGCCCCCTATCTAGACAATATCAACCCCAGTAATCAAGAAAACGAAGATTATGTGATACCGGTGCTATCTCGCTTTAACGGTTTGCCCCAGGTGTCCCCAGAAGGCGGCATAATCTATAACTTCCCCGACTTACAAGTAACCGCCAAGAAGCGTAAAGTCAAGTCCGTAACTCCTTATTTAAAAGAGAAAAATTGGAAATTCAGTAACGCTACTAGCGGCCAGATCATGTGGGCTATAGGTTTAGGCGGGGCTAATATTATTCTCGCTTTAGTTCTGGGAAATATGATCCGCACCGGGGCGATCGATGTCATCGGCGATTTTAGCGCCTTCGTCACTTCTATCTATACTTTTCTCCTCGCTTATGCGGGAGGTTTTTTAGGTATTCCCTTAATCCGTTATCTGGTCATTCAAAGTCGTAATAAAAAAGTTGACGGACGTAATCGGCTGCGGGAGTCTCGCACCGAGTTACTCAATCAACCGAGTCGTCAATTACAAGCCAAAATTAATTACAGCCGGGAGTTTGCCGGCCAGAAAGTAATCACCGCGGAAGATATTACATATTCTACTGAGAGAGATATACTCGAACAAGAAATAGAACGATTAGAGGGGGAGTAGTGAGAAGGGCAAGGTACGCGGTCACTAAAGTGATGGAATTCTGTTACGGTCATCGTCTTTTGAATCATCCAGGTAAATGTCGTCACCTACACGGGCATAACGGCATCGTGGAAATAGATATAGAGGCCGATACTTTAGATGCCCTGGGAATGGTGGTGGATTTTTCGGAGATCAAACAAAAAATCCAAGGCTGGATCGACGATAATCTCGACCATAAACTGCTTCTGTGCAGTCAAGATCCTCTAGTATCATTCTTACAGCAGATGGGTGAGTCTTTATATGTGACGAATGAGAATCCCACAGCGGAAAACATCGCTCGCTTGATCTACCACGAAGCGCGAAAGCAAGGATTTAAAGTTAGCGAGGTACGTCTCTGGGAAAATTCCACCAGCTGCGCTACTTACTCGGAATAGCGATCGATCTATAATATTAACTCACCTTCCCTTGCCATTATGTTACCCTCCTACTTTATCCTCGATCCCCTATTAAAGAATTGGTTACAAGAAGATATAGGTAGGGGAGATCGATCGACTTCCGGCATCCTTTGGAATCATGCTAAAGGGGGCCAGGCCCATTGGGTGGTCAAGGAAACGGGAGTCATCGCCGGTTTACCGGTAGCTAACCGGGTCTTTCAACTTCTCAACTCCACAGTCCGCTTTATCCCTACTGTAGCCGAGGGGGAATACTGCGAAGCGCAAACCATCATCGCCGAGATCGAGGGACCCTTAGATGCCCTTTTAACGGGGGAGAGAGTAAGTTTAAATCTCGCTATGCGTCTTAGTGGTATCGCCACGGCTACCCGCGCTTACGTGGAAGAAATAGCCGACTTGCAGGTGCGACTCGTGGACACCCGTAAGACCACACCCGGGTTAAGGGTTTTGGAGAAATACGCCACTTTTATCGGCGGGGCCATAAATCATCGTTTCGGCTTAGACGATGCCATCATGATTAAAGATAATCATATTCAAGCTGCAGGCAGTATCGAAGAAGCTATCACTCGTATTCGTAAAACTATGCCCTATCCTCTCTCGATCGAGGTAGAAACATCAAATCTCGAAGAAGTGAAACAAGCTTTAAATATGGGAGTGGAAATCATCATGCTCGACAATATGACGGTCTCGGAAATGAAAGACGCGGTGCAATTAATTCGTCACCATTCCGGGGGGGTAAAAATCGAAGCATCGGGTAATATTACCTTGGAAAATATTCGCTCTGTAGCCCTTACCGGCGTTGATTATATCTCTACCAGCGCCCCCATTACTCGCTCAACTTGGTTAGATTTAAGCATGAGAATTTAAGTAGTAATACTTACCCCCCGATTTGTAACAAAACTTACCCAATTGTTCTTAATATTTGTTATTGTAGTTGTTAATAATTCTCAATACTTTTGGGGACGATTGACATAAGGTATGGTTATATTTCCCACCGCTAACGGAGTACAAGAAAATATACAGACCCTGAAAACAGTTTGGAACACCATAACTGCTGACAGTTGCCCCTATGTATACAATTTCCACCTCCACACGAACTTCTCAGACGGTCAATTAACACCAGAAGCCCTGATGCAACAAGCCTTAGCGATCGGCTTACAAGGGCTGGCCATCACCGACCATCACTCTATAGGCGGCTATCTCAAGGCACGAACTTGGTTAGAGGATAACTACCCTTCTTATCCCCCTAAACTCTGGATTGGCGTGGAAATCACCTCCCGAATTCTGGGTACGGAGATTCATTTACTGGGTTACGGTTTTGACCCATCTCACCCCAAGATTAGCCCATATCTACAGGGTAAACGTCCCCAAGACGAATCAGCCGGGGCGGAAAACGTCATCGACGCGATACACTCGGCGGGCGGTTTAGTAATCCTCGCCCATCCCTGCCGTTATCATCTACCCTATTCCCAACTGATTCCGGCCGCCGTCCACGCCGGTATCGACGGTGTAGAAGCTTACTACGCCTACAATAACCCCAAACCCTGGCGGCATAGTCCTATAGAAACCCAAAAAGTTCTCTCTCTCGGTCAAGAATACAATCTGTTTAACACCTGCGGCACTGACTCCCACGGTTTGAATATTCTACAGAGAATCTAGTAACCACTAACCACTAATCTCTGCCAGATTAATTTGCCGGTTTTTTCGTCCCATTGCCAACGTAGTAGATTAGCTTTTCGATCGATCCCCATCGCGGGCATATTTAAAGCTGCCCGCGGTGACTCTGTGGCGAGGGCGACGGCGGTTTCTAACCCGCACACCCCCCATTTAACTAAATTCTCCACTCCCTGACTCAAAGGTAAAGTCGTCCCCGCTAATGTGCCATTTAATAATTTAGCCGTACCGTCGATCACTTCTATTTCCCTATCATCCCAAGGATACAAGCCATCTCCCAATCCTATCGGTGCTAGGGCATCGCTCACTAGAAATACCCCCTTATCGTAATCACTGCCTTTCAATAACAATTTCATCATCTGGGGGGCGACGTGTTTACCATCGGCTATCAGTCCACAGTAAACTTTATCGTTTAATATGGCTTCCCCTAATAACCCTGGCTGACGATGGTGTAGAGGCGGCATGGCATTATAAGCATGAGTCACCATCGACGCACCCCACTCGAAAGCCTTTTTCGCCTGCGCCGCCGTGGCCGTGGAATGTCCGAGACTAACTATAATCCCTCGTTGATGCAAGTATTTGATCACTTCCCCATCTATATCTAATTCCGGGGCCAAGGTGATGATCTTCACCCGATGGCCGTAATCTCCCCAGATGTCTTTTAAAATTTCTATTCCGGGACGTAATAAATAGTGTTGAGGATGTGCGCCCCTTTTTTCCGGGTTGAGGAATGGCCCTTCTAAATGGACTCCCAAGACGCGCGCCGTGTTTTTATTTTCTTCTTCCTGTAGCTTCATGAACTCGTCTATTACTCCCAGGGCCCGGTGGAAGTTTTCGATCGCACAGGTTACTAATGTGGGTAGGTATCCGTCTACTCCCTCTCTCCACAAGTAATCGCTGATTTCTCCTAACTTCTCTATATCCCCGCTTCTAATTTCTGGGAAGGCTAACCCTAATCCCCCGTTGATCTGTAAGTCTATTCCGCCGAGGGATATGACATCGCCCTCTACGTCTAGGATTTTACCTTCTTCTGCGATCGAGGGTGCGATCGCTGTTATTATACCCCTCTCATCGATACCTATTTCCTGCTTCTCTTTATATCCCACTACCCTCGCGTTGATTATCTTCACTATCGCTGCCTCGATCGAATTTTTTCATTTTGACACTCCCCTGCTATGCGGCGAGGGGATTCTTCTTTCAGCGACGCACCTTGCCCACGCAGGTTCGCACCAGCAAGAGTAGAGGGTATGTCTCTAGAAGCGTTTACTGTATCGAGTACAGAGGTGCCCGTGTGCCCCACGGTGCCTATTGCTTTGGTCAATATATTGAGTGCGGCATTATGGTCGCAGTCTAACACGCAGCCACACTGACAAGCATGGGTACGAGTAGATAGTGACTTCTTCACGATTACGCCACAGCTAGAACATTCTTGACTTGTATAGGCGGGATTTACTGCCACAGTCACCCGACCAAAGATTCGCCCGAATGTCTCTAACCACACTCTAAATTGATACCATCCCGCATCAGAAATCGATTTCGCTAAACAATGGTTTTTGACCATGTTTCTCACTCTTAAATCTTCGTAGGCTACTAGATCGTTAGATCTGATTACGCACCGTGCTAATTTCACAGCATGGTCTTTACGTTGCCGACTTATTTTAAGGTGGATTCTACCTAGCTCCCTTCGAGATTTGAGGCGATTATTTGACCCTTTGACTTTGCGAGAAACAAGTCTTTGCGCTCGTTTCATCTTTACTTCACCAACTCGGTAAAATCCGGGGTTTTCCACCGACTCTCCGTTTGAGTCGGTGTAGAAACTGGCCAGCCCTACGTCTAACCCGATCGTGTTACCAGTGGCGGGTAAAATCTCTGTTCTTTCAACGGAAATGCAAAATTGAACGTAGTACCCATCTGCTCTTTTTACCAACCTCACCCTTTTGATTTGGTCTGGCCCGTAGAAGTTCAGATCCCTAGTTCCTTTAAGTTTTAATCGCCCAATTCCTTTCTTGTCAGTGAAAGTAATTGACTTACGGTCATCACTTAATGCCCATCCTGACG
>JADQBB010000004.1 GCA_016903695.1 Chlorogloea purpurea SAG 13.99 | reverse complement strand
TTCAGTCTGTGGAGCGACCGTAAGACCCGAACAGAGTAAATCTGTTAAGGCTGGTGCGAAATCCCCTCTGGGGAAGAAGCAGAAACCTAAATCGTGAGGTTTAGGAATCCCCCGTCCGACCGGTGGGGGTGGATGTCAAGAAAGTTCTTTAGCTCATTATTGTACGCGAGAAGGAGCTATCAAATTATTACGACAGCACCGGCACTATTTGGAAATGCTTCCCAGTTTGCGCCGTCCCGAACAAAGTTTAATTACCATACCCTTGCCCTTGATCAGGGTTCGTCATCGCCTGCCTTCGACGGGAGGATCTAAAGATATTATCAGGCAAACTATCCAGCTTCCCTGTGATCTGGCTATCATTATGTGTGACCCGGAATGGAAGGTGAAATTAGGGGCGGAAATTATTATTTTCATCCATCGTCCCGGTGAGGATCTCTCGGATTTACTTTATCGTTGGCGCACCACTCAAATTCATTTGGACAAGGAATATGAGTGGTTAATGCCACCGAAAGATGAACATATGTTCAGTGAGGGTGCTGATCAAGTTCACCCCCTATTCGTGTTATTCGAGAATAGCCCCACTCGCATTAGAAAAGGCTTGGCGGGTAGTTATTTACCCAACGTGGTCGATACTCATTTTGAGGTTTTTTCCGATGAAGAATTGTTGAAAAAAATTATCTAGACCCATAATTCATAGCGCTGGGAATAACTATCCACCGTATTTTTTAATAACATCGCCACCGTCATCGGCCCCACTCCTCCAGGCACAGGGGTTATATACGAGGCTTTATCTAAAGCTTCCCCATAGGCCACGTCTCCCACTAGTCGCCCATTGCCCGACTCATCTTCCACTCGATTAATACCCACATCTATCACTACCGCGCCGCGTTTGATCATATCGGCCGTGATAAATTCTGCTTTACCGATCGCAGCTACCAGTATATCCGCCTCCTGACAGAGGGCCGCTAGGTCAACCGTGCGGGAATGGGCGATCGTTACTGTAGCATTCTCTTCCATTAACATCAAGGCGAGGGGTTTGCCGACTAAAATACTTCTCCCCACCACTACCGCCCGTTTTCCCGCCAAGGGAATATTAGCCGTTTTCAGTAATTCCATAACTCCTGCGGGGGTGCAACTGCGTAAACCTCTCTCGCCCCTGACTAAACGCCCTAGGTTGACTGGATGTAGTCCATCGGCATCTTTATCCGGGTCGATCTCGTGTAGTAAGGCCACAGAGTCGAGATGGGGGGGCAGGGGTAATTGAATCAGGATACCGTCTACTCTCTCATCTTGGTTTAATTGTTGAATTGTCTCGGTTATTTCTGCTGCTTTCGCTGAAGCGGGAAAGTGTTTCCCGAAGGAAGCCATGCCGATTTTGCTACAGGCTTTTTCTTTGTTACGCACGTAAACGGCACTAGCCGGGTTATCTCCCACCATCAAGACGGCTAACCCCGGTGGTCTGCCAATTTGATTTTGTAAGGTTTGGATAGTTTTTTGTAGAGATTGCTGAATTTTTTGGGCTAAAGCTTTCCCGTCTAGTATTTGGCAAGTGGTGAGAGACATTCTATGATCAAAACCGAGAACAATGTTTTTATTATTCCATTCTATAAAATAGCTCGATCGTTATTTAAGATCATGTTTGTTAAATCTTTATTGATTCCTTCTACTGCTATAGTGCTGTTACTGGGCGGTCTTTTGGGTTGTACGGCCCTCGCCGATCTAGGGATAGCCGTTCCCGATTCGGGTAATCCCCCTGTAATTTCCATTGAAGTTTTAACTGGAAAACCAAAAGGCGCTGTGGTTTACATACAGGGAAAAGTTACCGATTATGCTCCTTTTTTAAACGGTGGTGCCTATTTAGTGGAAGATGCTTCAGGACAAATTTGGATCAGGACTAAAGGCACACCACCCAAGGTAGGACAGTCCATTCTCGTCAAGGGTAAAATCGATTATCAAAGCATTAATGTGGCTAGTCAGGATATAGGCGGGGCTTATGTGGATGAATTGGAACAATTACAAGTTGTGGCTACTAAACCTCAACCCGTGACCACACCATCGCCGGTAGTGACGAAACCTCAACCCGTGACCACACCATCGCCGGTAGTGACGAAACCCGCATCCATTCCGGTTGAGAGTGCGGAAAACCTTCCCACCACTCTCAAAAAACCGAAACCAGATTCGATCGATAGTTTTTTCCTGCCCCACAAACAAAATCAAAAATTATGACACCGAGATTAGTGGCTATGGCTATCCTGTCGCGAGACGGTAAATATTTAATGCAATTGCGGGATAACTTGCCCCATATTCTCTATCCCGGACATTGGGGGCTATTCGGCGGTCATTTAGAACGAGGTGAAACGCCGGAGGAGGGATTAATTCGCGAAGTAATGGAAGAGATCAATTATCCGGTCAAGGCATTACGAAAATTCCGTTGCTATAACGATGAAGAAGCGATGAGACATATTTTCCACGTACCATTGACGGTAGATATTGATACATTACAACAGGAGGAAGGGTTTGATTTAGCCTTACTCGCTCCCGACAGTATAGAGTCTGGACAATATTATTCATTGAAAGCGCGGGAGATAAGGCCCCTGGGAAAAATTCATCAACGAATTTTACTCGATTTTATAGAAGTGGATTTATAGTGGATATAGAGTCAGATAGGAACTTGTCACCAGTTCTCCCTGTCATTGATGATCGTGTGAAACCATACCTTCTGGAGTATATAACCTAAATTCTGGCTTTGATCTGGTCATTCTCCCCTTTAGGCTCCTCTATGAACGAATCTTTTAAACCTTTTATTCTCGTCCGAAAATTTATTTTTAGTAGTGCTATTACAACAATTGTTTTTAATAGTCTCGCAACAGCCGCATTAAGTGCAAAAGTAGAAAAACCTTTAGAAAACAATCCGAAAACGGTTATTGATGAAGTATGGCAAATAGTTAATAATGAATTTGTTGATAGAAGTTTCCATCAAATAAACTGGCAAAAAAAAAGGCAAGAACTTCTAGATAGAAATTATACCAGCGCCCAACAAGCTTACAAAGCGGTCAGAGAAACGTTAAAAGAATTGGGAGACCCGTATACAAGATTTTTACCGCCCGATGAGTTCGCCGTACTCACGAGTCAAACATCGGGAGAGTTATCGGGTATAGGGATTCGTTTGACGATCGACAAACGTACCAGCGATATTATCGTGGTAGATACGCTGAAGAATTCCCCGGCCAAGACGGCGGGGGTGAAGATGGGCGATCGTTTGATCAGGATCAACGGCAAACCCACCGCCCTCATGAGTATTGAACAAGCCACCGAGGAAATGAAAGGGGAGGTGGGCACAGAGATAAACTTACAGTTATTCAGGAAGACCAAGGGCGTATTCGATGTCACCTTAACCCGCATTCAAATCGAAATCCCCTCGGTTAGTTACACCATCAAGCAAGAGGGAAGTTTAATGGTGGGTTATATCAAACTCGATGAGTTCAGTTCCCACGCGGCCGAACAGATGAAACAGGCGATCGAAGAATTAAAAGATAAACGGGTTTCCGGTTACGTGCTGGATTTACGCAACAATCCGGGGGGATTATTATTCGCTAGCGTGGACATCGCCAGAATGTGGATGAAACAGGGAACGATCGTCAGTACCATCGATAGAAGGGGAGGCGATCGCAAATTCGCCGCCAATAATACCGCTTTAACGGATTTACCTTTAGTGGTGCTGGTTAACGAAAGTTCCGCGAGTGCCAGCGAAATTCTCGCAGGGGCCCTGAAAGAAAACGGGAGAGCGCAACTCGTGGGCACATCCACTTACGGCAAGAGTACGGTACAATCCGTACATTCGCTTTCCGATGGTTCCGGGTTGGCGGTAACGATCGCCCGTTATTACCCCCCCAGTGGCACTAACATCAATAAACAGGGCATTAAACCGGACGTACAGATAGACCTGACGATGGAACAACAGTTAAAGTTAAGAGATGACCCCTCTTTAATGGGAACCAACGAAGATCCCCAATACAAAAGGGCCATATCCGTACTGAACAGCAATTCAGCAAATTTCCCCGATACCATTCCCAAACCCATAAGTCGCTCGGAGGCCACCCCCTAATTTTCTCTATTAAATATCATCGTGTTAAGTGAGCTTTTCCCCCTATTTAATGCCGCCTCTCCATCCGTATTGGAGTGGTTGGAATCAGTGAGCAATATAGAAGATCATCGAGGCGATGAAATTATTATTTCCGAAGACAATTGGGGGAAAGACGTTTATTTTATCGTCTCTGGATGGGTAAAAATTCGCTATTTAATCGGTGACAAAGAATTGTCCCTAGAAATTCTCAGCACGGGGGAAAGTTTCGGTGCATTAGCAGTTTTAGAAGAATCTTTACGTTATACGGAAGCGGTAAGTATCTCAGACGTACAATTAGTCAGTCTTTCCGCCCAAAGATTCCTGCAACTGCTTTACAAAGATTCTCAAATACAACAGCGAATGTTACAGCTAACGATCAGGCGTATCCGTCAACTTTACCGCCGTCTGCAATGGCAACACCAACCCTCGAAAGTCAGAGTAGTGAAAACCTTATTAAGTTTATCGGACAACTACGGCAAAATCTTAGACGAAGGCACGGCCATTTACAATCTTCCCCCGCAAGATCTAGCCGATATGGCTAGTTTAGACCTGGAAGAAACTAAGACTATTCTCGAAAAATTAATCGCTAAAGGTTGGATAGAAATACACCCATCAGAATCAGTTCTCTGTATTACTAACCCCAAACAATTACATCACTTCGCCAAACAATTAGGACAGGATTAACTAAAGATGACCACAGCCAGTTTATCTAAAGCCCAAAATATCGTTTCCACTGCACCAACATTGGCTTACACGGTGGCCATACCCGAACCTAACTCCCATTTATTCGCAGTGACACTTCACATCACCCGATGGACAGAAGCGGTATTAAACCTGAAGATGGCTGTGTGGACACCAGGGTCTTATCTAGTCAGGGAATACGCCCGCCTAGTGCAAGATTTCAGGGCCTACGACGGGGACGATAATAAAACATTGCCCGCTAGAAAAATCAGTAAAAATCATTGGCAGATACAAACAGAAAATAGTAAAAGCATAACCGTAACCTATAAGGTATACGCTAACGACTTAACGGTAAGAACCAACCACATCGACGGTACTCACGCTTATTTCAACGGTGCCGCCCTATTCTATTTCCTGCCAGGATGGGAGAAACAATCCGTAACCGTCACTATAATCCCCCCCTATCCCGATTGGAAAATTAGCACGGCCTTAGAACCTGTCAGCGGCGAGACGAATAAATTTATAGCCCCGGATTTCGATACTTTAGTAGACTGCCCCGTGGAAATAGGTATTCATGATGTCTACGAGTTCGAGGCTCTCGGTAAACCCCATAAATTGGTGATTTGGGGACAGGGTAACGCTAACCCGACACAGATAATCGCCGATACCCAAAAAATCATCGCGGTCGAAGCTGATTTATACGAAGGTCTTCCCTACGATCGTTACTTATTCCTGTTGCACTTATCGAACGGCGGTTATGGAGGCCTAGAGCATAAAAATTCTTGTACTTTAAACTATATACGATTCGGGCTGAGGGACAAGGATAAATATAATCGCTTCATGCAGTTATTAGCCCATGAATTCTTCCATTTGTGGAATATTAAAAGAATCCGTCCTCAAGCCTTGGAAACTTTCGACTATGAAAGGGAAAATTATACATCTTCCCTTTGGTTCGCCGAAGGAACCACCAGTTATTATGATATGGTGATACCTTTGCGGGCGGGTATATACGGAGCTAAGAACTTTTTAGAAATTCTGGGGAAAGAAATTACTCGTTATATGATGACTCCGGGGCGCAAAGTTCAACCTCTCGGCGAATCGAGTTTTGATGCTTGGATAAAGTTATATAGACGGGATAATAATAGCGATAACAATCAAATTTCTTATTATCTAAAAGGTGAGTTAGTATCATTATTGCTGGATTTAAAAATTAGGACGCTTTCTCAGAACGCCCGCAGTCTCGATGATGTGATGAAATTAATGTGGCGAAAGTTCGGTAAGGATGAGATAGGCTACAGCGACGGGGAGTTAATAAGTACGATCGAGTCGGTCGCTGGCATGGATTTAAGCCAATTTTACACTCATTATATCGACGGATTGGAGGAGTTACCTTTTAATGAATACTTACAACCCTTCGGCTTAGAAGTGAGAAGGGTTATCGAAGGGGAAGGTATACCCTATTTAGGCGGGAGAATTCAAAGTGAAAACGGTAGGGAAATTATCAAATTCGTAGAAATGGGTTCACCATTACAGAGAGCGGGGATTGACCCGGAAGATGAATTATTAGCCATAGATGGATTTAAAGTCACGGGGGAGGGGATCAACGATCGACTCAAAGACTACCGTCCTGGTGATATGATTCAAATTACCGTGTTTCATCAAGATCAATTGAGAACTCTGGCCGTACAACTGGAAAAACCCCAACCCATTCGTTATGAAGTAGTCAGAATCGATAATCCCACTGAGAGTCAACAGCAAAACTTCTCGCGGTGGGTTAAGCAAGCATAACTATAGATTAAATAATTTGACACCGATGGATACTTTCTTACCTATTGCCTATTTTGAAAATCAGTTTCGCCCTTTCGGGGAGGCGAAACTATCTGTAGCCACTCACGCCCTGCATTATGGTACGGCGGCTTTCGGGGGCTTACGGGGGCTACCAGATCCCAATAATCCGGCACAAATATTATTATTCAGATTAGACCGTCACTGTCAGCGCCTCAGTCAGAGTGCCAAGTATCTCAGACACGATTTACCCGCCGATAAAGTGTACCGGATCATTATCGATTTCGTGCAGAAGAATAAACCGAGCAAGTCTTTTTATATCCGCCCTTTAGTATACAGTTCCGGTTTGGGTATCGCTCCCAGATTGCATAAGATCGAGAAAGATTTTCTCGTTTACGGTATAGAGATGGATGATTACTTACCGGCGGAAGGTATTAACTGCAGAATCAGTTCTTGGTATCGTCAGGAGGATCGTAGTTTTCCTTTACGGGGCAAAATTAGCGGTAGTTATATCACTTCGGCCCTGGCGAAAACCGAGGCCGTAGAATCGGGATTCGATGAAGCTATCCTGATGAATTCCCAAGGGAAGGTAAGTGAAGCGACGGGGATGAATTTATTCATGGTGAGAAACGGCCAGTTGATCACCCCGGGATTCGATCAAGATATATTAGAGGGGATTACTAGAGATAGTATCATGACGATCGCCGGGGATTTAGGTATTCCCGTGGTGCAAAGACCCGTGGATAAAACCGAGTTATTCATCGCCGATGAAGTATTCTTGAGCGGGACGGCCGCAAAAATCACCCCGATCAAACGGATAGAAATGTTCGAGCTACCCACGGAAAGACCGATCACCACGAAATTGAAGGCGAAGCTCACCGCGATCGTGGAGAATAGGGAACCATCGTATCAGGAGTGGGTCACTGCCGTACCGATCGATTAGAAACGGTTGCGGAATGGGTACGAACCGTGTCATAATTGACGATTGCGTGTAAATTTAAATTACCCCTGTAATTATGGCCAGCAAAAAAGGTGTCCGTCTGATTATTACTTTAGAGTGTACGGAGTGTAGAAGCAACCCGGATAAAAGGTCTGCCGGTGTGTCCCGTTACACTACCAGCAAAAACCGTCGTAATACAACCGCCCGTTTAGAGCTGAAAAAGTTTTGCTCTCACTGTAATAAACACAGTGTTCACAAAGAAATCAAGTAGAAATACACATTTTAGTCAAGAAGTCAAGAAAATACTATGAGTTACTATCGTAAACGTTTATCGCCCATTCCCCCCAGTCAACCGATCGATTACAAAGATATTGAATTACTGCGTAAATTCATCACCGAGCGCGGGAAGATCCTCCCCAGAAGAATCACGGGGTTGACGGCTAAACAGCAAAGAGATTTAACCGAAGCGGTCAAAAGAGCGAGAATTATCGCTTTACTTCCTTTCGTCAATCAAGAAGCCTAAACTTTATCCGCTCGATCGTGCTCCCCAACAGGTCGAGCTGTTACCGTATCAGAAATAATCGATTTCCTTTTTGTGATATGGCGTTCATTGCTTTAGCAACATAAGCGAACTAGCGCTCTAGATTAATTTAAATTCCTATAAATATAAAACTGATTCCAGCCATCGGCGAGGGAATATCCCATTTTTGCAACTACCGTTCGTGAATAAATTAAGAGCCTAATAACTGGAGTCCTCTTAAGAGAACTTCTGCTATGAGACCGTGATTTTAATCACGGTCGGGTAAGGGATATATTGCCTAATTGGGATGCTCCCTCAAATACTCCCTGAGAATAATAAATGAAGTCTTTAGTTGCGCTTTAGAGCCAAAATTGCTAGGTAAAGTGCAACTACCAAACATTTGTTCAAGAGAAAATTTAGTAATAAATTAAAGACAATTCAGTAATTTTACTGAAAATAATCGAACTTATATATTGTCTTGGTTAGATATTTATACTTAGGGGTTTCTTACATAAAAATCGAGAGCAGTTTTCCAGTTTCATTACATATACTGAAGTCAGTTGAGTCAATAAGGGTGAAGATTAAATTGTTAGTTTACGATTTATTGGTCTAGGGAGTAAGAGTCATCTGATTAAATAGCCTTGAAAGAAAAATCAACAGCTATTTAATGACTTGAGCCTCTTAAAAATAAATAAACCCAGCGCTCAAAACATATGACAATCAGCAGAATAACTTCCACGTTGCTATCGGCTCAAGATCTGATAGTCGGCGATGATACATTTATCACTAACGACAATTCGCCTTTAATCCTCGATCCTTTAAGCCTGTTAGCCAACGATACCGGTGACGGATTAATAATTACAGGCTTAAGTAATCCCATAGATGGTTCAGTTGCTTTCGACTCCCAAGGACAAATAGTTTTTACCCCCATCAATACTTTTTCCGGCAGTACCGATCAAGCTAGTTTTCAATATACCGTCACGGATCAAAATGGCATTACTAGCATAGCGACGGTTTTCGTGAACGTCAATTCCACCAACATCGCTCCGATAGCATCAGACGATACCGCCATCACCGATAGCGATCGACCCGTCACGATCAGGGTTGCTTCTCTTTTAGAAAATGATAACGACCCTGATAATAATACTATTTATTTCCTGTCCGTAAGTAACGCTAATAACGGTCAAGTAGCCCTTGACGGCGACGGCAATATTATCTTCACGCCGAACGCCGGTTACACGGGCCCGGCGGATTTTCAATACACGATAGAGGATTCGAGAGGTGCTACCAGCACCGCTACTGTCAACCTTACCGTTAACGCGGCCAATTCTGCGCCTATCGCCGTCGATGATATTGCGATAACCGATCAAGATAAAGCCATCACTATTGCGATCGCCTCTCTTTTAGCTAACGACAGCGACCCGGAAGGCGATCCCATTTCCTTGTTATCCATCACGGGCGGTAACAACGGCACTGCAGTTTTAGATGGTAACGGCAATATTATTTTCACACCGAACGCAGGTTACGCGGGCCTTGCGGATTTTCAATACACGATAGCAGATTCTAAGGGTGCCACCGCTACCGCTACCGTCGCCGTTACCGTCAACGCGCCGCCCATCGCCGTTAACGATACCCTCATAACCGATCGCAATAAAGCCCTCACCATCGCCATCGCCTCTCTTTTAGCTAACGACAGCGACCCGGAAGGCGATCCCATTTCCTTGTTATCCGTCGCAGGCGGCAACGGCGGCACCGTAGTTTTAGACGGCAACGGCAATATTATCTTCACGCCGACTCCTAACTACGCGGGTGACGCTAATTTTCAATACACGATCGGTGATTCTAATGGTGCTACCAGCACGGCCACGGTTGTCGTTACCGTCAACGCAGTCAATCGCCCTCCTGTGGCTATCAATAACGCAGTCACGACTGACCAAAATAAAGCGTTAACATTACCTATCGCCAAATTGCTAATCAACGACACCGATCCTGATCAAGACCCGATTTCATTAGTATCGGTCAGTAATACCAGTAATGGTCAAGCTATTTTAGACGGCAAAGGTAACATTATTTTTACGCCCACAGCCAACTACGTGGGAAATGCTAGTTTTCAATATACGATTAAAGACTCTCAAGGGGCTAGTAGTACGGCCACCGTCGCCGTTAATGTAAAAGCGGTAAGGCTAACTGCCATGAATGACGTGGCCCAGGCTATAACTAATATGCCCTTGATATTATCAAGCTCTACCCTTATAAATAATGACAGAGATCCGGGCAATAACCGTATTACCATAAAAGGAGTCAGCAGTGCCCTTAATGGTAGGGTAGCTCTTAATAGTTACGGTAATGTAGTTTTTACACCTAATACTAACTACGTAGGCCCGGCTGGTTTCACGTACACGATTCGGAACACTCTGGGCGCAACTACAACAGGTAGGGTAACGTTAAATGTTAGCCGTTCTCCGAAGATTGCTATGGGTACTAATCTTACCGGCGTAGCTGATTGGTCAACACAAATACCCTTCATCGATATTTTTAAATCTTCTCGTTCTTGGGTGTGGGAAGACCGCTATAGAAAGATCGATACGAACCTCGACTCTAACGGTTGGTTAACTTCGGTAACTCCTCCCGATGGTATAGCCTCTTCTTCTCCCGCAGTTACGTTCGTATTTACCGGTGGCGGAAATAAATTTAGCGGTGGTCAATATATCGTTCTTTACGACGGGCAAGGAACTATCCAGTATAAGTCCGCCGCCACCAAAAATATCAGTCTTTCTGCTCCAGGGAGAGATGTGATCAACGTAGACGCTACCAGTAAAGGTAGTGTTAATCTCCAGATCACCAGTACAGATCCTAATAACACTGGAGATTACATTCGTAATATTCGGATCGTGCCGGCTCAACGCGAGAGTACCTATACCAATCTCTACAATGGACAGACTTTCAATCCCTCCACAGCCAAAATATTTAATCCTCTCTTCACCTCCAGAATCGCTCCTTTTCAATCCGTCCGTTTTATGGATTGGATGGATACTAACCACAGCAACCAAGTAAACTGGAGCGATCGACCCACGCTCAACCAAACTCAGTGGACGAAGGATGGAGGTGTCCCCGTCGAAGTAATGGTGGCTTTAGCCAATCAGGGCAATTTTAATCCTTGGTTCACCATGCCTCACATGGTTAATGATGACTATGTGAGAAACTTCGCCCAATACGTTAAAGATAATCTCGCTCCTAACAAACAAATTTACGTCGAGTATAGCAACGAGGCTTGGAATAACTTATTTTCTCAAAATCGATGGATTAATGCTCAAGCCAACTCGGTAGGCCTTAATGGTACTAGGTGGTACGCCCAACGCTCCGCTGAAGTGATCAACATCTGGAAAGATGTTTTCGGAACTCAAGCTAACCAGATAGTGGGAGTATTGGGATCGCAAGCATCTAATATTGGTATAGCTAACACGGCAATTGACTATTTAAAAAGTACCGGTAATTTATCAGCTATCGACGCGGTAGCTATCGCACCCTATTTCGGGGGTTATCTGGGGGCTCCTCAATATGCTTCTCAAGTACAAAGATTGACCGTGAATAAGCTCTTTGATGAATTAACTCAAGGGGGAATTATCAAAAATTCTACTGGCGGCGCGGCGGTACCGGGTGGTGCTTTACAGCTAAGCTACAGCAATATGCAGAATTATGCCACTCTCGCCTCCCAAAATAATTTACAGCTATTAGCCTACGAGGGAGGTCAGCATCTTGTCGGTTATCAAGGCGTGGAAAATAATAATGCTATTACTAATCTCTTCATCGCCGCTAACCGCGATGCCCGCATGGGACAGTTGTATCAACAGTATCTAACACGATGGAATCAATCAGGTGGCGGTTTATTTATGAACTTTAGCGATGTTAGCAGTCCTTCTAAATGGGGTAGCTGGGGCATGATGGAACATCTTAGAGATGTTGGCAATTCTAAATACACTTCTATACTTCAAATGGCGGAAGCGAAATAGTAACTATGCTGTTTTGTGAAAAGCAGCATAATTCAATAGCCAGCCTATTTGATTCATGAACAGGCTTTTTGAAAGGGGCAGTAGGCGGGTTAAGTGTTTATGTCTCTCTAGGATTGGTAAATAAACCTATTGTGACTATACTTAAATTTTATTCAGTAATTTTACATAGAAAACCTAGTTTTTCAAGAGCAAAACTATATATTAGTACCTAAGAAATATTATTGATAAACCCGATAATATTTTTTTATTTTGGCTACATATACGGAAGTTTATTGAATCAATAAATATGACAATTAATTTATTGGCTTAAAACTTGGAGATTGAAGAAAATCAGACCGCTTGGTCAGCTTTTTTGCGAAAAAACCTGACGCAGGCGCTGAAATTCGTCAAGTAATTAATATGATAAATGCTAAAAACATCCCAACACTTGGTAGAATAAATTCTGGGTTAATTTCGGTGCAAAATCTGATCGCTACTAATGATACTGCGATCGTTGATGATAATATGGCTCTAGTGTTAGCACCTCTAGACCTTTTAGGTAATGATAGCGGCGCCGGATTAAGTATCACCGGTTTAATTAATCCAGTAAACGGCTCGGTAGCCTTTGATGCCAACGGGAAGATAATTTTTAATCCCGCCAATACTTTTTCAGGTAGTAGAAATACGGCGAGTTTTCAGTACACAGTTAAAGATCAAGACGGTATAACCGCCACCGCTACAGTTTTTATCACTGTGAATTCTACGAATAAAGCCCCCGTGGCTGTTAACAATACAGCGACTACCGACCAGAATAAACCCGTTACGATCGCCATAGCCTCACTCTTAGCCAACGATAATGACCCTGATGGTAATCTCATCTCTCTGTTATCGGTAACTAAAGGCACTAACGGTCAAGTAAATTTAGATGGCACGGGCAATATTATCTTCACCCCCACCGCCAATTATACCGGTAACGCCAATTTTCGATACACTATCCAAGATACTAGAGGGGCTACCAGTACCGCGAACGTCATCGTTACCGTAAGACCTTTACCAGTAGCCACCAATGATGTAGTACAGGCTTTGAGCGAGATGCCTACAACTATATTAGCTTCTAGCCTTTTGCAGAATGACAGAGACCCCGGCAACAATAAATTCAGCTTGATAGGAGTCAGTAACCCCCTCAACGGTAACGTAATTATTAATAAGTACGGTAACGTGGTATTCACCCCTAACGACGACTACGCAGGGGCAGCGGGATTCACCTACACCATTCAAAATGCTCTCGGTCAAAGTACCACGGCTCAGGTAACGGTTAACCTTAACCAGCCTCCAAAAATAAACATGGGTACTAACCTTAACGGCATAAGTGATTGGTCAACACAAATACCTTTTATCGATACTTTTAAATCTTCTCGCCCTTGGTTCCAGGATAGTTCCTACACCAAAATCACCACCAATCTTGATTCTAATGGTTGGTTGACTCCTCTAGCTATGCCGGTCGGGCCATCCTCATCCTATCCCAGTACAATCTTATTCGCCGATAAGACCAATGCCGATCCCAATAATGCTTCTAACGCTAGCTATGTAGTTCTATACGATGGTCAAGGAACAATAAATTATAAGCTCTCAGCTAAGAAAAATGCCAGCCTTTCCACCCCCGGTAGAGATGTAATAAACGTTAACTTATCCACGGGCGGGGGAATATTTCTTCAGATCGCCAGTACCGACCCTAACAAAACTTCAGACTACCTCCGCAATATTCGCATCATACCAGCACAGTACGAAAGCACTTACACTAACCTTTATAACGGGCAAACTTTCAATCCTTCGACGGCACAAATATTTAATCCCGTCTTCACCTCTAGAATCGCACCTTTCCAGACCGTGCGTTTTATGGACTGGATGCGTACTAATAACAGTAATCAAGTGCGGTGGAGCGATCGCCCCACCCTTGGTCAGGCCCAGTGGACGACAGGTAACGGCACCCCCGTAGAAGTCATGGTGGCCTTAGCTAATCAGAATAATTTGAATCCTTGGTTCAATATGCCTCACATGGCAGATGATGATTATGTGAGAAACTTCGCCCAATATGTTAAAAATAATCTTGCGCCCAACAAAAAAATTTATATAGAGTACAGCAATGAAGCCTGGAACCCGGGATTCTCTCAAACTCCATGGGTTAATGCTCAAGCCAGAGCAGCCGGTATCAATGGCAATCAATGGTTCGCACTTCGCTCGGCTCAAGTGAGCAAAATTTGGAAAGATGTTTTCGGCGCTCAATCGGATCAGATAGTTGGGGTACTCGGCGCGCAAGCGTCTAACCTCGGCCCTACTAGCACTGCAATCAAGTATTTAAAAAATACCGGTAATTTCTCGGCCATTAATGCTGTTGCCATCGCACCCTATTTCGGGGGTTATCTGGGAGATCCTCGATATGCTTCTCAAGTGCAAAATTTAACCTTGGATGATCTCTTCGATGAATTAACTCAAGGGGGAGTTATTAAAAATTCTACCGGTGGCGCGGCGGTAGCGGGTGGTGCTTTACAGCTAAGCTACAGCAATATGCAGAATTATGCTACTCTCGCCTCCCAAAATAATTTACAGCTATTAGCCTACGAGGGGGGTCAGCATCTTGTCGGTTATCAGGGCGCGGAAAATAATAATGCTATTACTAATCTCTTCATCGGGGCTAATCGCGACGCCCGCATGGGACAGTTGTATCAACAGTATCTAACACGATGGAATCAATTAGGTGGCGGTTTATTTATGAACTTTAGCGATGTTAGCAGTCCTTCTAAATGGGGTAGCTGGGGCGCGATGGAAAATCTTAACGATACTACTAATCCTAAATATAGTGCTCTAATGCAAATGGTATCACCAAAATAATAATGAGAACCACGGAGTAGGTAGGTTATACTATAGCTCTATTAGTGGTGATCTAAACGGATCGATAATGCAACCGACTGACCCGAATAAATTTACTGAACAAGCTTGGGATTCTATAGTTAAGTCACAAGAAGTGGCGAGGCGTTTCAAAAATCAGACCTTAGAGGTAGAACACGTTCTCATCGCTCTTTTAGAGCAGAATAACGGCTTGGCTACTAAAATTTTTCAAACGGCGAATATTGAAATACCCCGATTAGTACAACAATTGGAGGTATTTAGTAATCGCCAGCCCAGAGTGGGTGCGGTAGACCAATTATATCTGGGGCGGAGTCTCGATATAATGCTCGATCGAGCCGAGGCTTCCCGACAAAGTTGGCAGGATAAATTCATCTCCGTCGAACATCTGTTAGTGGGTTTCGCCGAAGACGATCGCGTCGGGCGTAAGTGTCTCCGTACTTTTAATCTCGACCCTCAAGACTTGGAAGCAGCGATTAAAGCCATCCGGGGTTCGCAAAAAGTAACCGAAGTCAATCAAGAAGAAAAATACCAATCTCTAGAGAAATACGGTAGAGATTTAACCCTGTTAGCTGTGGAAGGCAAACTAGACCCGGTTATCGGCAGAGATGATGAAATCAGGCGGGTGATACAGGTACTATCGCGCCGTTCCAAAAATAATCCCGTTTTAATCGGTGAGCCTGGTGTCGGGAAAACAGCGATCGCTGAAGGTTTAGCCCAGAGAATCGTTAACGGTGATGTACCAGAATCTTTAAAAAATCGTCAGTTAATTTCTTTAGATATGGGTAGCCTCATCGCCGGGGCTAAGTATCGAGGGGAATTTGAGGAGAGATTACGCGCCGTCATGAAAGAAGTGACTAACTCCGATGGCAAGATCATCCTTTTTATAGATGAATTACATACAGTAGTAGGGGCTGGCTCTCGTGAAGGCGGTTCGATGGACGCGGGTAATCTCTTAAAACCCATGTTAGCCCGTGGAGAATTGCGTTGTATCGGGGCCAGTACCCTTGATGAATACCGCAACCACATCGAAAAAGATCCGGCTCTAGAGCGGCGTTTTCAGCAGGTATACGTGAAAGAGCCTTCGGTGGAAGATACTATTTCTATCTTACGGGGCCTCAAAGAACGTTATGAAGTCCATCACGGTGTTACTATTACCGATTCGGCTTTAGTGGCGGCGGCTACTCTATCTAATCGCTATATCAGCGATCGTTTTTTACCCGATAAAGCGATCGATCTAGTCGATGAAGCGGCGGCGAAATTAAAGATGGAGATCACCTCTAAGCCCGATGAATTAGAAGCGGTCGATCGTCGTTTGATGCAGTTGAAAATGGAAAAATTCTCCCTCGAAGGCGAAGAAAAACGCCCAGGTTTACTGGATAAATCGGCAAAAGAGCGCTTAGAGAGAATCACCGAAGAAATAGAAGAACTGGAGATCAAACAGGCAGAATTCTCGGCTCAATGGCAATCGGAAAAACAAATGCTCGATGAGATTCAAAGTCTCAAAGAACAGGAGGAGCAAATTCGCTTACAAATCGAGCAGGCAGAAAGAGCCTATGACCTCAACAAAGCGGCTCAATTGAAATACGGTAAGTTAGAAGGATTGCAACTGGAATTGGACGCGAAAGAACGACAACTCTTAGAAATTCAATCGGGTGGTGCTACCCTTCTCCGGGAACAAGTGACGGAGGCTGATATAGGGGAAATAGTCGCCCGCTGGACTGGCATTCCCTTGACTCGATTATTGGAAACGGAAAGACAGAAACTTTTACAGCTAGAAAGTCATCTCCACGAAAGGGTTATCGGTCAACAGGAAGCGGTAGTTGCGGTTTCCGCCGCTATCCGGCGCGCTAGGGCGGGGATGAAAGACCCTAACCGTCCTATAGGCTCTTTCCTATTCATGGGGCCTACTGGCGTAGGTAAAACGGAATTGGCGAGGGCTTTAGCATCTTTCCTCTTCGACTCGGAAGAGGCGATGGTGAGGATCGATATGTCCGAGTACATGGAAAAACACTCGGTCTCCCGTTTAGTCGGTGCGCCCCCGGGTTATGTGGGCTACGAGGAAGGGGGACAATTATCAGAAGCGGTGCGCCGTCGTCCCTATTCGGTGGTGTTATTGGATGAAGTAGAAAAAGCTCATCGAGACGTTTTTAACATCTTATTACAAGTCCTTGACGATGGGCGCATTACCGATTCTCAAGGAAGAACGGTGGATTTCGCCAATACGATCATCGTCATGACCAGTAATATAGGTAGTGATCATATTCTCAACGTTTCCGCCGAAGATGGAGATTACGAGGAAATGCAGAAGCTGGTATTAAAAGCCCTGCGCGGTCATTTCCGTCCAGAGTTTCTCAATCGTATCGATGACTTGATCATTTTCCACACCTTGAAACGGGAAGAGCTACGTTATATCGTTCGTTTACAGCTACAGCGTATTCAGAAGTTATTATCCCAACAGAAGATCGCTTTAGAGTTAACCGACTCAGCACAGGATTACATCGTTAATAGCGGTTACGATCCTACCTATGGCGCACGCCCTTTAAAGCGGGCGATTCAAAGAGAATTGGAAAATCCTTTAGCCACCAAGTTACTGGAGCAAACTTTTGTAGAGGGAGATACGGTTCTTATTGATAGCAGTCCTCAAGGTTTAACTTTTAATAAAAAAATTCCCGAAGTAGACCCAGAAGTAAGCGAGGACATTAAAGCCAGCTAGTTGTTAATAAGGTAGCGCTGAAAAAAGGAAGCATCCACGGGAGTAATATCAAAATTACCTTTCAAGAAAGCTTCCTCGTCCATTGCAGGAAGCTGGTTGATTACTATCAGTCTCTCATCTTGGGATAAATGACCCAGTTTACTAATAGACCATTGAATAATTTCACAAATACCGTAATTTCCCTGAACGAGATATTCCTTGTACATATTGTAAAGATTTAACTTGGAAAAAATAGAAAACCCAACAATTTTCTTCTCGCTCAGATCTAATTCAAAAGCTAAAATATCTTGATTGGACTGAGTTTGTTTATACAAATCAGCAACTTTCTGGTAAAGTTCAGGAATTTTTTCGGTTAATCCACTTAAGTCAATCATAGGTTCATACTCTTACCAAAAGATATTTACACAATATCACGGATACATATTATGTTAATTGTGACAGCTCACCCGTTGTGTGAGATTGAGATCAAAAGCAGAGTGTGATCTGTATCACACCAATAAATATATCTTAGTAAATTACCTTTCGATAAGGGTAAAATCACTGAATATATCTAACCCATAGATGTAGTTAAACTAGTTAAAAAATCTGACATCTACTTTGTATTTTTTAATATTAAGGAATAGAAACAATACCTTTCTCTCGATAGATAGGTCTTACTATACGTCTGAGAGCCGGTAATTGTCGGGCGAAGAGAAAAGCACCGATAAGGCAAACTATGCCGTTAATGGTAAAAGTGTTAGCCGCACCTATGGAATCGGCCAGAAACCCGCTCCATAAATTGCCAAAAGGAACCATACCCAGAAAAGACATGGTATAAATGCTCATGACTCTTCCCCGTTTGTCATCTTCTACGATCGTTTGAATCAGGGTGTTACTAGAAGCTATTTGAATGATCGAGCCGAAACCTACTAAGGTGATCGTGAGCATGGAAAGCCATAGAGCCTGAGATAGGGAAAAAGCGATCAATCCCGTACCCGAAACCATCGGGGCGAAGGCGATAACTTTACCTAAACCCACTACCGTCCTACGAGAAATCATATAAATCCCCCCGCTTAAAGCACCTATGCCCGATGCAGCCATGAGCATACCGAGAGTATTGGAGTCGCCGTGTAGGATTTTGATGGCGAATACGGGCATGAGTGTCGAGTAGGGCATGACCATCAGGCTGAACATCACCATCAACAGTAAAATCGAGCGAATTGGTAAAAATTCGTAAGCGTAGATAAACCCCTCTTTGATACGTCCGAGAGGATTCATCGCACCCTTTACTATGGGTAATTCTTTATTGAAGCGCATCAATAAGAGTCCGGCGATGACGGCTATATAACTAATCCCGTCGATCAGGAAACAGTAACCGGCCCCGATTCGGGCGATGACTATTCCGGCGATCGCAGGCCCCACCAATCGGGCCCCGTTGATGAGAGAAGAATTGAGAGCGATCGCACTGGGCAAATCATCGGATCTCTCGATCATATCTTTGACGAAAGTTTGTCTGGCCGGGGCATCTAGAGCCGTGATCAACCCTTGCCAGAAACTGAGGGCGACTATCAGCCAGATATTAACCGCCCCCGTCAGTGTTAACGCCGCTAAAGTTAAAGATTGCGCCATGGCGAGCGCTTGGGTGATGATTAAAAGAGTGCGACGATGAGTGCGATCGACGATCACGCCACCGAAAGGAGCGAAGACGAAACTGGCTATCTGGCTGATAAAGCCGACGATACCGAGGATTAAAGCCGAATGGGTTAGCTGGTAAACTAGCCAGACAGTAGAAACTTGGGTCATCCAAGTACCGATGAGAGATATACCTTGCCCGGCGAAGAATAAACGGTAATTTCGAGAGCGCAATGCGGGCAGGTTAAATCTCATGGGAGATAGTTATCCTGAGAATTTTCTTAACATTTCTTCATCTATCCTAAACTAAACCCCTATAGTTTTGCAGGCTTAGGATTTAGCTTCACTCCAGGGGCAGAGATCCCATAAACAGTATAATTAAGCCAAAAGTCTCCGGTAATTATAGTCATGAAGAATACATCGGCAAATTTCGACTCATCTCGCCGTAATTTTATTAAATACGGTGGTGGAATAATAGGCACGAGCCTGCTCGCCACTGTTTTAGGAACGGACTTGATCCATCCTGAAAAAAGCGTAGCTCAAAATGAGATGAATCCCGATGAAATTTTGGAAAAGCTAATAGAAGGTAATAAGAGATTTATCAAGAAGAAACAAGAAAATCCTAATCAAACAGTAATTCGTATTCAAGAAGTTGCTACCGGACAAGCTCCCTTCGCCGCAGTTCTTAGTTGTGCCGATTCACGAGTGCCGGTAGAAATTCTTTTCGATCGGGGTGTCGGTGATATTTTCGTGGTTCGAGACGCGGGAAATATAGCAGCTCAAGAATCGATCGGTAGTTTAGAGTTCGGCACATTAGTATTAGGGGCCAAAGTTTTAATGGTTATAGGACATCAAGATTGTGGAGCGGTAATTTCCACCATGAAACAAGTAGAAGTTCCGGGCAGTATCGGGCTGATTCTTGACAATATTAAACCGGCTATTAAAGACTATATAGGACAGTCAACAGATTTGGCAAATATTAAAAAAGCTACCGAAGCTAATATTTTGTACCAAATGAATAAATTAAATCAATCGCCCATTATTGCCCAATTACAGTCAGAAAATAAATTAAAAGTTGTTGGAGCTTACGCCAACTTATCCACCGGGCAAATCTCCCTTGTGGGTTAGAGCCATTAGCCACCGCTCACAGGAGGAATCAAAACAACTTCATCACCCTGTTGTAAAATAGTTTCTGCGTCGGCAAATTTGAGATTAATTCCCAATCTGGTTACGTCTCCCCACTTAGTTAATTGGGGATGCTCCGCAATTATATAATCCAGAACCGATCTCACAGATGTTTCCGGGGGGAAGTCCAAAATTAATTCGGATACTCCATAAGCTTCCTGATAGGCGGCGAATAATTTGACCGTGATAGTTATAGTAGGGGGCATTTTCAGTAAATGGGCGGACAATCTCCAAAGAATTTAACGAACGAATTGGCGAAAGAGAGGAATCGAGCCGCCGCCGAGAGGACTTTATTGGCTTGGATTCGCACCAGTTTGTCTTTGATCAGTTTCGGTTTCGGCATCGATCGCATTACCGAAGCCCTCGAACGCAATCAACCTCACCTCAATAACCCTTGGCGTATCTCTCGCGTGGTGGGATTGAGTTTTATCGCTTTAGGAAGCGGGGCCCTGACGGCGGCGATCGTGGAACACAAGCAGGTACTGAAAGCGATCCTTAGAGACGATTATCTCTATTTTAATCGCAGATCGATCGGTCTGGCGGTGGCCACGATGTTAGTTTTAATCGGTTTAAGTACATTCGTCGCCATCATTTTCTTAACCCCTCGCTAGAATTAAGAAAAAACTCTTTTTGCACCGGTTAAAAAAATGATTACTTATACTCTTAATTTAGATTCCTTAGCCAAGATAACCGACGAGCAATTTTATCAACTCTGCTGTGAGAATCCTGAAATTAATTTCGAGCGTAATGCCAAAGGAGAAGTGATTATTATGCCCCCGACGGGAGGAGAAACGGGAAATCGCAACGCTGAATTAATAACCGAGTTCGGCATTTGGAACCGTCAGAAAAAATTGGGAAAAGTATTCGATTCCAATGCCTGTTTTAAATTTCCTAATGGAGCCAGCCGCGCCCCGGATGTATCTTGGATAGCGCGAGAAAGATGGAGGGAGTTGACAACGGAGCAAAGGGAAAAATTCCCACCCATAGTACCAGACTTTGTTTTGGAATTGATGTCTCCTAACGATAGGTTAAAGGACGTACAGGAGAAGATGGAAGAATATCAAAGCAACGGGGTTAGATTAGCCTGGTTGATTGACAGAAAAGCCCGCAGGGTGGAAATTTATCGCACCGGACAAGAGCCGGAAGTGTTGAACGAACCCCAGTTTTTATACGGTGAAGATATTTTACCCCAATTCGTTTTGGATCTAGCCGTGGTGTGGTAATATTTATCTTCTTAAATGGGTCGCCTGGGATTCGAACCCAAGACCGATCGGTTAAAAGCCGAGTGCTCTACCGCTGAGCTAGCGACCCTCGTGTGCGTTTGTCACACAATTTCTAATAGTAACAGCATATTCTGAGATTGGCAAGGGCCGTTACTGGAATTCCGTTATTCGCATCTCCACTTCTGCCGAACAACGATCGCCCGGTTGTAAATACACGAGATGTTCGCCCGTATTAAAACTATTACGGGGCGCACTCCACGGCTCTACACACACGAAATCTTTGCCCTTAACAGTCCAGAAAACCAAGGTAGAGTATATATCGGTGTAGTCGAGATGGATCTCGATGCCCGCAGATGAATCTTTGAAGCTACAGTTACTACGTTTGACATCCAAGAACGCCACATCGATTTCCGAGGCGTTAAAATCGAACGTACCATCGAAGTCGTGAAGGCTGCCGTCTTCTTTGTTCTGGTATTGAATACCAGGAATATTGAAACTCAAGGCTTTTTTGTCATTCACCCGGAAGTAAGGATGGAAACCGACCGAGAAGGGCATAACCTCGGTGGATAAATTAATGAACTCCTGATAGATTTTTAAACTATCTCCCTTGAACACGTAGGTAAATACCACTTCAAAATCGAAAGGATATTGCCGACGCGTTACCTCATTACTGGTGAGAACTAAGGTTAGAGATGCCCCTCCATCCGTACTGTGTCCCCGCACTGCCCAAGGTAAATCCCGTGCGAAACCATGTTGTTTGAGAGTATACTCCACACCCCCGTACTCGTAGGTGTTATCGGGTAAATTACCGCAAATCGGGAAAAGAATCGGATTACCTCCCCGCACACTGAGGTTAGGATTGGCAAAACGTTCTTCATCTAGATACAATATTGGTCTCTCTCCGATTTGCCACCTGGTGATGATTCCGCCCCGACTCGGCACTACTTCCAGAAAAGCCGATTTATAATCGTCGATGAGTCGATAGGTGGGATAGAGTTCGTTCAGTTCAAAGATTGTATACACGGGAATTAAAGCCAATATTGGGACAGGTAAAAAGCGATCGCCGCACTACCGAGCGGCACGGTTAAATTATCCACCCCCAGTTTAGAAACGGTTTCTAAAAGGGTAGCCACTATAGCCACTATTAAAGCAATGACCCAGATAGACAGACTATTACCCGTAACAAACAGTAATATGAACCCCGTCACCAAAAAGCTCACCCCAGCCATCGTTAAAGAGCCTTCAAAGCTCTTCTTATTGCCCCACATGGTGTAGGGATGCCTGCCGAAATTCTGACCCACTAAAGCGGCCATTCCGTCGCCCAAAGCCATCGTTAAAATACCGATCGCGGCGTACCACGGCATAGAGAGGGGCCAGAATACCGCCACTAGAACCCCCATACTGACGGCGTAGAAAAAAGTCCCCAGACTGGTTCTACCCACACTGTTGATACTGGGAAGAATCGGCACGAAATAAGAAATTATAGCGACGATCGCCGCCACCACCGCGGCGGTAATACCCACCCAAGCCGGAATATTCAACCACCAGGCGAGGAGAATGACATTCCCAGTACCGATATGGACGACTTTACGGGTGATCTCCGCATCAGTGGAGAAACGGCGACCTAAATCGGAAAGAAAAATTATAAATCCGAGGTAGAAAGCGACGATAGCGATCGACCATAATAAAGAAGAGGAAACTTCAGGCAAAACCTTGACCCTTGATAGTACAAAATTAATTCTAAACAACCGCGTGTTTATTATGAAACAAGTTGCCATCACTCTGATTAAAGGGTACAAACTATTAATCTCACCCCTGTTACCCCCCGCTTGTCGATTTCAGCCCACCTGTTCCGAATATACGCTCGAAGCCCTAGAAAAATTCGGCTTTTTCCGGGGGTCATGGCTGGGTTTCAACCGGATTTTACGCTGTAATCCCTTCACCGAGGGAGGATACGACCCCGTACCCCACAAACATCACTGAATCATGACCGACCATTATCAAACCCTGCAAGTAGCCCAACAAGCCACGTCAGACGAGATAAAACAAGCCTATCGAAGGTTAGCCAAACAATTCCACCCCGATAGTCAGGGTGATCGATCGAGCCACGAGAAAATCGTCCAACTGAACGCCGCTTATGAAATCCTCGGTGATCCTCATAATCGCCGCCTCTACGATCGACAATTAAAAGATAACGGGGCCGAGCGACGGCAACAACGCAGCGCCTCCGCTCAAGATTCTTATAACCGTTACCGGCAAGCCCAAAAAGATCAAGAAGCCTATTTCCACGAGTGGCATAAAACCGCCTACCTACCTCTCAAGCGCCTGATCAGGAATATCATTAAACCCCTGAAAACCCAGATTAACGAATTAGCCGCCGACCCCTTTGACGATCTTTTAATGGCCGAGTTTCAATCCTATCTCCAACAGTGTAGCGAGAATCATCGCCTCGCCCAGAATATATTCACCGGTTCTAGAAGCCCCGGGACAGGGGCTAAGGTAGCGGCGAATCTCTACTACTGCCTCAATCACATCAGCGATGGTTTAGAAGAATTACAACAATTCACCCTCAATTATGACGATCGCTCCCTACATACCGGTCTAGAAATGTTTCGCCTCGCCTGGCAGATTTACGCGGAAACCGAAAAAGAAATGAACATAAAAAAAGCGTTTTTCTAGTGGGCAGTTAATCTAAAAAATAAGACAATGGAAACAGACGAATCGAGACACAGGTAATGAGAGAAAAACGCTCCCAAATCACTAACATTCCCATGAAAGCACAGAATGAATTCTCCCCCTCACTGCCCCCGGCGGTACAACGCGCGGCCAGTATCCTGATGCAGCAGGGGCGGATCGGTTTCTGGGCGCAAATCGTCTTAGGGGTTATCTCGGCGGTTTTATTGCTGATAGCCTCCGCCAGTTTGATCGGCTTCAAACAGCGCACCCAAGGCATAGAGATCGGTGTTCTCTGCGCTATCGGTGGGGTTGGCTTCTTAGTTGTGGCGATCATTTTCGCTTATAACTATATGCGTATCGCTAAACAAATGGTGCAGTTAAGCTCAGAAAATCGACCCAAGAAAGCCGACACTATTCGCCTCATCCGTCGCGGTTTGATGGCTAATATAACGGGTATGTTCCTGACGATCTTGGGGGCGCAGGCTTTAGCCGGTATCGTGTTGATCAAATCCCTCAACGTTCCCCAGGGGACTTTTAACGTGGGTACCAATCCAACTCAGTTCGTGAATTCCGTGGATCTATTAATCGTACAGGCTAACACGAACACAATTTTGGCTCATTTCACGGGTATCGTTACCTCTCTCTGGTTATTAAACCGCATTACTAATAACAAATAAGCCATGCAGAGAACTCGATTAAATACTTTGGCTAGTGTCGCCGGCGATCGATTAAACGTATTCTTTAATAATCCTTGGCGACGTTTTTCTCTATTGAGTATCAGCCTTTTCGTAGGTTTATTCGTCGGTGAAACCGTATCTACAACAGCGGGGCAAACCGCACAATGGGACGTAGTAGCCGCCGGTTTGTTAGTGGGATTCACGGAACTGGTTAACATTTTCGTTTACCGCGATCGGACACGGAGAAATGTGGATAACGTTTTAAACCTTTTTAAAGTGGGGGTGGTTTACAGCTTATTCCTAGAAGCTTTCAAATTGGGTTCTTAGTCAAGGATGATCAAGTGACGCTCTTGATCTAAGGTAATTAAACCTTGGCGCTGAAAATCACCCAATAAGCGGGTGATGGTTACTCTCGTAGTGCCAATGGCATTGGCGAGGTTTTGATGGGTCAAACGCACCGATAAACGGTTACCCCCGGCGATCGGTTGCCCTAGATCCTGTTGTAATAATTTCAGTAACTGTTGTAATTTCTCCTCGACTCTTTTCAAGCCGCCGATTGCCAAGAGGGCCTCGCTTTGTTTGAGGCGGCGGAGCGATTGAGTCAATAACGCCTGAGACAGAGTTGGATTAGCTTCGATCTCCCCCAGGGAAAACCAACGTAGATATACTTCGGTTAAAGCTTTAGCGCCGTAAGATTCAAGATCGGTGAGCCACATTCCCAAAAAACCATCGGCTTGTACCCAGCCCAGTAATATCTCTTCTCCGCCCACAGATACTTGACTTAGTTGGGCCACACCCCGATACACTTGCCATACCCCTTCGGTCGCCAAGGGTATTTGTTCCCCCCGGTCATAGAAATGGAGGCGACGGCTTTCACCTTTATCATCTCTAGAAAGAGAGTCGGAATTATTGTAAGTAAGTAGCATAAATAACATACATGGAGTGCCACAGCTACTTTACAGTATCAAGGTAAACGTTAGGTAATCTTCCCGTTAACCGTGAGAACTTCTGAGAGCCTTCTCCATGAGAATGACTTGAGTGCTACGCACCGGCTCATTGGGTTCGGGTTGGCGTTGAATATAAGTGCCATCGCTCTGCAATTCCCAGGCTTGGCGGTTATCCGCTAACATGATTCCCAGTATCTCCTGTAATTCTCTCATGATCGCCGGATCTTCGATCGGTGTCACCGCTTCCACCCGCCGACTCAAATTTCTGCCCATCCAATCGGCGCTACCAATATACACTTCTTCCGCGCCGCCGTTATGGAAATAGAAGATACGGGAGTGTTCCAAGAATCGACCGATGATACTGATCACTCTAATATTCTCGCTCACCCCAGGAATGCCGGGGCGCAGAGAACACATCCCCCTGACGATCAGATCGATCTGTACTCCAGCGCATGACGCCGCATAAAGATTTTCCATGATCTCCGCGTCTACTAAAGCGTTCATCTTGGCCACTATACGACCTGTGCCACCGTTGCGGGCGTGTTGAGTTTCCCGGTTGATCATCTCTACCATGCGTTTGCGAAGATTGACGGGGGCTACCAATAGTTTCCGGTAGGATTGTTGACGGGAATAACCGGTGAGGAAATTAAATAAATCGGTCAGGTCAGCGCCCAAATCTTCTCGATAGCTTAATATACCTAAATCCGTGTACAGTTTAGCGGTTTTCGGGTTATAGTTGCCTGTACCGATGTGAACGTAACGGCGGATCTTTTCGCTTTCCTGACGCACGACGAGGATGATTTTCGTGTGGGTTTTCAGTCCCACGAGGCCGTAAACTACGTGAACCCCGGCTTGCTCTAATTTTCTCGCCCAGTTAATATTGTTTTCTTCGTCGAATCTCGCTTTTAGTTCCACGAGGGCCACTACTTGTTTGCCGTTTTCCGCGGCCGAGATTAAAGCTTTGACGATCGGTGAATCTCCCGAAGTGCGGTAGAGGGTCATTTTAATCGCCAATACTTCCGGGTCGTAGGCGGCTTGAGTGATGAATTGTTGTACGGAAGCGCTGAAAGAGTGGTAGGGGTGATGGAATAGTAAATCTCCCTGACGGATGAGGGTGAATATGTCCTCTCCTTCCTCTTGAATGATCCCGTCTTCGTTGCCGTCTACGATTTCCCTGAGTCCCTGCAATGGGGGCGGGGTCACGGGTGTCCAAGGTTCGTCTTTTAATTCGGGACACGGTAAGGAGAGGAAATAAAATAGGTCTTTGAGTCCCAGTAGCCCCTCGACATCGTAAACGTCGCTTTCTTCCAATCCTAGATCGGTTCTGATTCTCTCTTTGATATTATCCGGGGTCAGGCTTTGAATTTCCAGTCTCACCGCTGATTTGCCGATGCGTCGTTTTCTCAATTCTTCTTCGATCGCCTGTAATAGATCGTCGGCTTCGTCTTCTTCTACCGATATATCGGCGTTTCTGGTAACTCTAAACGCGTAGCATTCTTGAGTTATCATCCCCGGAAATAGGGATTCTAGATTATGGGCCACCACCTGTTCTAAAGGTACTCCTGTCCACATAGAAGGTTCTCCCTCCTCATACTGTCTCAATTCTTTAGGAAAAGCGATGAATCTGGGGAAAACTTGCGGGACTTTCACCCTGGCGAATAGTTCCCTGTCTGTTTCTCTATCCCTCACCACTACCGCTAGATTCAAACTTAAATTGGAAATGTAGGGGAAAGGGTGACTGGGGTCAACCGCCAGGGGGGTGAGAACCGGGAATATATTTTTCTCGAAATATTCTTGCAGATAATTTCTTTGTTCTTGGGACAGGTCTACGTAGTTGAGTAAATGTATACCCTGTTGGGATAACTGGGTTTTCACGGTGTACTCGAAGAGATGATCCTGTTGTTTTACCAGGGGGCGCAGACGCTTACTCACCGAACGCAATTGTTCGGCGGGGGTAAGTCCATCGGCGGGCAGTTTCGAGACGTTCGCTTCTAGTTGCTGTTTGAGGACGGCTATCCTCACCATGAAAAATTCGTCCAAGTTCGAGCAGAAAATCGCTATGAATTTTAATCTCTCTAACAGGGGAGTCCTTGGGTCTAGTGCTTCGTGTAGAACTCTATAGTTGAATTCTAACCAGCTTAGTTCACGATTGAAATAATACTGGGGGTCTTTGAGATTGATTTCCGCCGCTACACTATCCGGTTTGACCATAGGGATTCCGTCGCTATTAATTGTCTTTAAATCCTATCCTGACATCAGCCTTGTCCTATTTATCAATAGTTTAAGAAAAGGCCAAGATTTGGTTTAATCTTCTGTCACCATGACCACGGTGATATTGTCTGACCCCCCGGCCTGCTTCGCAGCTTCGATCAAATTTTTGACAATTTCCTCGCGCTCTAAGTTTTCCTCCAGAAGATAAGAGGTGATTTCTGCATCGCTCACTTCTTCTGTCAGTCCATCACTACAAAGGATCAATGTATCTCCAGGTTGAATATCGATCGGGCTAACGTCCACCTGACGCAAATCTTTACGCCCTAGACATTGAAAAAGAACGTGCCGCCAAGGGTGGGTTTTCACCTGTTCTTCCGATAGATCTCCCATTTTCATCGCCCTAGCTACCCAGGTATGATCTTCGGTGATCTGCTCTAAGCTTTTATCTCGAAAGCGATACAGCCTAGAGTCACCGATATGGGCGCACCAAGATTGACCGTTACGGAACATGACGAGCACGCAGGTAGTACCCATGTCCGCTCTTTCTGGATGGGTGTACTGGTCAGCGATGATGTTGTCGTTGGCTTGTTTGATCGCCGCTTGTAATAATTCTTCGCTGGATGTTTCCGTGTGCCAGTAGGTGTCTATGTAGTTCTGGATCGTTTTCACGGCGATTTGACTGGCTTCTTCACCGCCAGCGTGACCGCCCATACCGTCAGCGACGATAAAGAAACGTTTCTGTGGATCGATATGATAGCTATCTTGATTCACCGATCGCACTAGTCCAGGGTCGCTCAATGCCGCCGAGGAACGGTTAGTCATGGGTAAGCTTGCTTCTAACAATTGTGGATCACCGATTATTTACTAGAACATACGATCTTGCCGATCTAAGCGTCTGAGTAGTCGCAGTAGGGCTATTCCGGGGATCAGAGCCAGACCCAGAACGATCGCCGCAATCTGAACGTAACCAGAGACGAACAAAAGCGTCGCCGAGATCGTAAAAGCGCTTATAAGTAAAGTATAGTTAGTTCCTATGCCAATTGCACCTAATCGGCGTAAAAGTCGATCGGATTCGGTGGAGCGAACTCTAACTCTAATATCACCCCGTTCTAATTTTTCGATCGTGTCATCTATCCTCCGGGGTAATCCCAGAGCCGTACTACTTACCTGTACAGCTTGACGACCCAACTCATCAAAAATACTACCTGTTACATTGCCATTCATATCCGTCATCAATTGCATGGCGAAAGGTTGCGCCACCTCCATAAAGTTAAACTCCGGGTCTAGCCCTTTACCTACGCCTTCCAGGGTGGAAAAAGCCCGCATGACGAAGGTAAAAGTGGCGGGGAAACGGAAGGGTTGATCGTAGGCGATTTCATATAAGTCATCGCTGATGGAGGACACCGATTGCTCTTCAAAGGGTTTATCCATGAAGTTATCCAGCATATACTGCACCGAACGTCTCACGGGCCCCATATCATCGGTACGGGTCAGGGCTCCCAGGTCTACGAGAGAAGATACGACTCGATCGGCATCCTTCTGGGCGATACCGAACAGGGTCTGCATTAATTTTTCCCTGATGTTGGTTTTAATCTGTCCCATCATGCCGAAATCATAAAAGATTAAAGCCCCGTCGGTACTGACGGCTATATTGCCAGGATGGGGGTCAGCGTGGAAGAAACCGTCGTTGAGTAATTGATGCAGGTAGGCTTTAGCACCGAGACGGGCCAACAGTTTGCGATCGAGTCCGGCTGCTTCTATCGCCTCGTAGTGACTGATTTTAATCCCAGGCATATACTCTAGGGTTAAGACCCTAGGCGAAGTATAACGCCAGAATACCCGCGGGACTTTCAGCCAATCTTCGCCGCGGAAATTTCTGCGGAAGGTATCGGCGTTTCTTCCCTCGTTGAGATAGTCGGTTTCTTCCCAGAGAATCTTACAGCACTCCTCGTAAATACCGGACCAATCCCTGCCTTTACCCCATTTCGGATGATTTTGGAAGTATTGGGCAATTTTTTTGAGGATACTCAGGTCGATGGTGAATAACTTCTTCAAACCTGGACGCTGTACTTTAACCACTACATCCTCGCCGCTGTACAGTTGGGCTTTATGCACTTGCCCCAAGCTAGCGGCCGCTAGGGGTATAGGGTCGAAACTTTTGAACAATTGGTTTAAAGGCTTGCCAAAATCGCTCTCGATGATTTTGCTCACTTGATCGTAAGTGAAGGCCGGTACTTGATCCTGTAACTTCGATAGTTCATCCACGTACTCGGAAGGAAATAAATCAGCGCGGGTGGAAAATAGTTGACCGACTTTAATAAAGGTGGGGCCTAGCTGCAATAAACTTTCTCTGATCCACGCCGCCTGTTTTTTCCTGCGGATGCGAACTTTCTCTTCGCTGTATCCCCCCGCGTAACTCCACTTTTTACCGTTGAGCCAAAATTGATATAGTAGGGTGAGGACAAATCGCCATATATCTAGACGACGGCGATTGACCGAGTAGTTTTCTCGATTCCAGCGATAGCTACTTTTAGCGACTTCTAGTCTGGCCATTTCTGGTTTTAATTGGGGGGTTGAGGTTGTGATCACGTTGGGCGACTTCTGCGCTGATGTTATGTTTGCTGTTTATTCGTGATAATTTTTTAGTTCTGCTCTCGATCGAGCAATTTCCGCTCTTAACTCATCTATCGTCTCTTGTAAGTCTTCCGAGTTAGATTTGCTACCCGTGGAATTAGTGGTGGTGCTATAATTGCCTTGATTACTCTCTCTCTCGGCTCTAGCCCGGACTTCTTCCACGAATTGACGGAGGTTCTCTCTCTGTTCGGCATCGAATTTTCCCAGATCACTGAGAGCGTTGGTAAATGTGTCTTCTAGCTTTTCACTGACGACCGCGGCCAAAGCTCTACCAAGAAAAAAGGCTTGAATAACTTGGTTATTCATAAGATAGTTTTTATATTTCGGGGACGTAACAAATTATATCTTGCTTCTCCCTTTACCTGCACGAGCTTTAACTCCCTTTCTTTATGGTCTACCAGCGTACTATCTTCCTCCACGATACAGATGCGGCGGGAGTCGTCTATTTTGCTTCCTTGATGTCCATCTGTCACGAAGCTTACGAATCAGCCCTTAACGCCGGAGGAGTTCCTTTTAAGTCCCTAATATCTGATGCCACTTTAGCCCTCCCCGTGGTCGAGGCCCGAATTCGCTTTTTTCACCCTTTATTTTGTGGCGATCGAGTTTCCATTGCCCCTGTTCCTGCTTTAATCAATAGTAGTGAGTTCAAGGTGGATTTCGAGGTATTTTTAGCTCATGAGGCCCCTATAAAGGTAGCTTATGCTATGACCCGTCACGTTTCCATCAATCCTTCTCTACGTCACCGTCTTCCCCTCCCCGCTCCTATTATCGGTTGGCTCGATTCCCACTCCGTCAATCTCGATAATCTGTAGTTGGTTTTCCTCGTTGATGACGATAAATCGATTTTTATCCAAGGAAGAAACGCACTTGATAGAGGTAGAAATCTGACAGTAACTCAAACGGTAGGTTTGTATATTTAAAAAAGTAACTTTACCGCCGCGCTCGGCTAAAATGAAACCTTGTCCATAACTACAGATAAAATCGGGAATGTTGGCTAAAGGAATCCTCGTGAGCCGCCAAGGTTTCAAATTGATCACTATTAAGGTAGAAACCCGGTCAGACTCTAAAGCCACGAGAAAATTAGGGCAAAATTTATGAATAGTAAAATCAGCCGTCCTCACCGGCAAAGTTAAACCGTCCATTACTTTACCACGTCGATTGAATAGCTGAAACTTAGTGCTATTCTCCTCTTGAAAAATTGCTAAACCGTAACGGCGATCGATCCACATTAATTGTCGCGGTTGAGAGGGAATACAATTAAGCCCCGCAACTCTCGTTTGTGGCAATTTCAAGACCATGAATAGTTTAAATTGATGTAACGCCAAGGATTGAGCAGGGGGATGTAAGTCGCTGAAGACCGCCCTGTTCGAGAACTTGGCTAAAAGATTAACCTCTAAAGAATCGGTACTCCAGTAAAGAAAAGTTTGGGTCTGTGATCCCGTCCAAATCCAACAGCCGTTCTGATGTGGTTCTACTTGAATAACTTTATGGGGAAAGATGAGGCATTTGATGAATTTTTCTACTATGTCTAATCTCTCTCGAAAAATTTTCTTGTTATTCGTGTAATATATATAAGTTTCGTTATTGGCAAAAGCTGTAAAATTATCAAAAATATTCTTGGTAAAAATCACTCGCACATCCGAATTAATAGGCAATTGAGAGGTTATATAGATGGGATCATCATTGGTAATTGCCGGTAATTTCTGGATGGCCCGATTAAGAGAGTCTAACATTTCTCCAGCGTTGCTGAAACGGCGCTGGGGTAATTTTCTCAGGGCGATTTCAATAATAGAACGTAGATCCCCAGGTACAGAATCGGGAATACTGACAAACCCACTCATGTGAGCGGACATTAATTGGGCTGGTAATCCAGAGAAAGGTCTCTGCCCGACTATTAATTCATATAATAAAATACCGATCGCGTAGAGATCGGAAGCGTAGGAATACTTGCCATAGAACCTTTCCGGGGCCATATAAGCGGGAGAACCGGTATAACCCCCACTCTCTCTAACCCCGGCTGCTTCTTCCATCAATCGGGCGATGCCGAAATCCGTTAGTTTCGCCCTCCATCCCTGGGAATGTACTTCCAAGAGAATGTTTTCCGGTTTAATATCACAGTGGACGATACCGCGGCGATGAGCGTGATCCAAACCGCAGAGAACATCGACAATTAATTTTAATCGATATGGCAAACCCAGTGGAGTTTGAGAATCCATCAGATCTCTTAACGTACCGCCCTCACAATAATCTAAGATTAGATAACGGCCTCGTCTGTGATGTTCAAAACCGTTAAAAGCGACGATGTTCGGATGTTGGAGAGTGACGAGATAGAGAATCTCCCGCAAAAATTTTTTAGTGGGATAACTCAGTTGATTTAAATCTTTCAGGGCGACGATCGTACCCGTGTTTTTAGCGATCGCACAAAAAACGCGACCGAATTGGCCAGCGCCCACCTGCTCTAGAATACGATAGTGAGAACGGGTCATCTACCACCCTTTTTCTGTCCAGACAGGATGAGAGAAGAGAGAAGCGGCCACTCGTACGCCCCGTAATTGATTCAACAGGGGTAGATGCCCCACGGGGGCGCTTAAATCCCAGGTGAATTCTTTCGGGTACAGCGTCCAATTATTACCGGACTTCCAGCCGATTTTCGGCCAGAGTTTCGGGAAATCTTGACCCACGGACAGCCATAACCGACGCTGGACGGAAAAGCCGAATTTACCTTCCGAGTGAATCCACCAGAGGGAATTGATCGTGTGTAAGTCCAAGACGGGAAACTGTTCCACTTCCGTGAAATAAACCCATTTCCGCTTCATGGCGCCGGGGCCCGCCAGTTCACACATTTTCTGCCGCGTCAGGCTATCAGCGGTGTGAAAGTCCTGTTGGGCTAATAATTCTTGTAATAAACGGTAGTCGATATGACGATCGCTCTCTAAGGGAACTATTCCGGTGGGGAAATTTTGATGTAAAAATGTCTCTGTAGCTTCTGTTTTCGCCCCGTACAAGCTCCCATAAGCTTTGCCCGTAACTAAGTTAACGGGGACTGGATCTGTAGATAGGAGAAAATCCATTAATACCTTCAATCCGGCTTCCCCCCCACCGGCCAAACGGGAGATTAACTGTAATTGATTCTTTTCCGACTCGGATAGCAGTTGACTCGCCAGTAATGAGATGTCCTCACCTGATTGAGTCACCATAACCGTGTTTTGGTCAACCATGTAATTACCTTTTATCCTCTTCACTTTCTAGTCATATCATTTATTCTCGTTTATTGCGAGATCATGTTTTCAAGTTATTTCTCACGGATTGAATGAGACGGGAAAAGAGTACACTAGAAATACAAGGACTTTTTCGAGATGAAATTTAGTAATTTTTTCTTCTCTAGTTATTTTATTGACATTTTACCCCAATTATGTTATCTACCGAATCAATCAAGCCAAATTCAGGACAAGGATATTTATTAGCGAGGGAGAAAATGAAGATTACATCTCCCAACCAAAGTATATTACCCCTAACAGCCAAAAGGAATGCTCAAGATTGTTTAGAGATCGGTGGCTGTGATGTGACGGAATTAGTGCGGCGCTTCGGCTCACCTTTATACATCTTGGATGAATTTACCTTGAGAACGGCTTGTAGGCAATACCGTCAAGCGTTTGAAAACTATTATCCAGGGGAATCTCAGGTTATTTACGCTTCTAAAGCTTGGAGTTGCTTGGCGGTGTGCGCCGTGGTAGCTAGCGAGGGCTTGGGTTTTGATGTAGTTTCGGGGGGGGAGATTTACACGACGATCAGCGCGCTCGATCGTGCGGGCATGACGGGCGCCACGTTAGATAAAATTTATTTTCACGGTAATAATAAATCACGAGAAGAATTAGAGTACGCGATCGGCGTAGATTGCATAATTGTCGTCGATAATTGGCTGGAACTAGAAACATTAGTGAAACTGGGCGGGCAGTTAAACCGTCAAAAAATCTCCATAATGTTGCGGTTGACCCCAGGCATCGAATGCCACACCCACGAATATATTAGAACGGGTCATTTAGATAGCAAATTCGGCTTCGACCCCCATCAAATAGAAGCCGTATTCACCTATATAGAAGCTAACTCGGTACTCCATTGCATCGGACTGCACGCTCACATCGGCTCTCAAATTTTCGAGCGTCAGCCCCACGAAGATCTCGGCGGTGTGTTGGTGCAATGGTATAAACAGGGTTTAGAGAGAGGATTACCCCTATCGCAATTAAACATCGGCGGCGGCTTAGGGATACGTTATATAGAAGAACACGATCCACCGACGATCGAGGAATGGGTGAAAACCGTCTCGCGATCGGTAGCAGCCGCTTGTGAGGCGCAAGGTGCGCCGTTGCCGAAACTTATATCCGAACCGGGGCGCTCTTTAATAGCGACAGCTTGCGTTACGGCTTATACAGTGGGATCGAGAAAAGAAATTCCCGATTTGCGTACTTATATAGCCGTTGATGGCGGGATGTCCGATAATCCCCGGCCGATCACCTATCAATCTCCCTACCGCGCTCTAGTCGCCAATCGCATGAACGCCTTAAATCAGGAAACGGTGACAATCGCTGGAAAACACTGTGAGTCCGGGGATATTCTGATAAAAGATATTCAGTTACCGAAGACGGAACCGGGGGATATATTGGTAGTTCCAGGCACTGGAGCTTATAACTACAGTATGGCTTCTAATTACAACCGTTTATCGCGTCCGGCGGCGGTCATCGTTTGTGAGGGGGAAGCTAACTTGATCTTGTCAAGGGAAACCTACGCCGATTTAATCCGTCAGGATCGTCTACCCCAAAGACTATCACCAGCCTGAACTCTGTCCTCTTACACACTGCTTTCTCTTGCTTTTTTTCATGTTGGGATTTGTTCCTAACCTGCGCCCGTTTTCTACATGGCTGATCCACAATAGTCTGCTTATCTTCGATCTGGCACTAGTAATCATCCTCACGTATTTAATTCTTCTGATCATCGGAGAGAAAAGAACGCTATGGATGGTACGAGGTCTGATCATCCTGATGATGGCGGTGGTGATCAGTCAACTGCTAGGCCTGACCTTACTTAATTTTGTTTTAGAAAAATTAGTGCTGGGTTCGGCGGTGGCGATGGCGGTGATCTATCAAACGGAATTCCGGCGCTTTTTAGAACAACTGGGACAGGGAAATATTCTCCAGTTATTCGATCGGGGCGCGCCGGTTCCCAAGTCGGATAATGTGATCGAGGAAATAGTGGACGCGGTTAAGGAATTGTCCCAGAATAGAACTGGTGCGCTGATGGTGTTGGAAGCGATGGGATCGATCGATACCAGGATATTTATTAACTCTGGTGTGAGCGTTAATGGGGAGGTGTCCAAGGAATTGTTACAAACTATTTTTCAACCGAAAACCCTACTACATGACGGGGCGGTGTTCATCAGAGGTTCGAGGATCGTCTCGGCGGGGGTGATCTTACCCCTGTCGGAGAGAAGTACCTCGCGACAATTGGGAACCCGACATCGGGCAGCGATGGGTATTACAGAACGTTTAGAAAGCTGTATCTGTATCATCGTTTCCGAAGAAACCGGGTCTATCTCTCTCGCGGAGGGTGGCACACTCAATCGCCCCCTGACTAGCAGTAAACTCAAAGAGCTATTGGAAGAAAGATTCTCACCCTCGGTAGAAAGGGAAACCGTAACACCAGGACTGGGCTTGGGCCGTTTAAGTCGTAAAATTAACTTGAAAGGTCGGGAATTAGCTCAAAAAATTTTCCATCTAGCTCGCTCGACACCTAAAAATAGAAAATGACTGTCAAACCCATCGTGTTACAAGAGTTGCCCAGTGACCTCGATAAATCCCGTCTACCCCAGCACGTAGCGGTAATAATGGACGGAAACGGTCGTTGGGCGGCCCGTCGAGGCTTCCCCCGGATAGTGGGACATCAACGGGGTGTGGACGCGTTAAAAGACCTGCTGCGTTGTTGTCGTGATTGGGGTATACCCGCTTTAACGGCTTACGCTTTTTCCACGGAAAACTGGGGTAGACCTCTAGAGGAAGTGGAATTTCTCATGACTCTTTTCGAGCGAGTTCTACGACGAGAGTTAAAAGAGATGATGCGGGAGGATGTGAAAATCCGTTTCGTGGGTAATTTAGCCGCTTTGCCCCATTCTCTACAGCAGGAAATCGCTCGATCGATGCAGGAGACGGCGGCTAATTCGGGTATTCAATTCACGGTGGCCACTAATTACGGCGGCAGACAGGAAATAGTGCAAGCTTGTCGGGAAATCGCCAAGAAGGTGCAACAGGGTTTGATCTCCCCGGAAGAAGTGGACGAAGCGATGTTAGAGAACCATCTCTACACGGTGGGCATTCCCTCGCCCGATTTACTGGTGCGTACCAGCGGCGAGATGCGCATCAGTAATTTTTTGCTGTGGCAGATGGCTTACGCGGAGATTTATGTTACCAGCACTCTCTGGCCGGATTTCGATCGCTCCCAATTCCACGAAGCTTTAAAAGATTATCAAGGTCGGGAGCGTCGTTTCGGTAAACTTTAGGATGAGCAGTGAGAAACAAAAAAAGAGAACCCAGAGAGCGTTACTCTTTTGTGGGTTCTCGACCTTGGTTTCTATTAACTACACGTCGTAATAGAGCATGAACTCGTAGGGATGGGGACGTAAACGCATGGGGTTCACTTCTTTATCTAACTTGTAAGTGATCCAATTGCCGATGAAGTCCTCGGTAAAGACACCGGAATCGGTGAGGAAAGCGTGGTCTTTTTCCAAGGCTTCTAAAGCTGCTTCTAGAGAACCGGGGGTGGAAGGGATCTTACTCAACTCTTCGGGGCTGAGTTCGTAAATATCCACGTCTAGAGGCTCACCCGGGTCGATCTTGTTTTTAATACCATCGATACCGGCGCAGAGCATGGCGGCGAAGGCTAGATACGGGTTACAGGTGGCATCGGGACAACGGAACTCTAAACGCTTGGCTTTGGGATTACCGCCGGAAAGGGGAATCCGAATCGAAGCCGATCGATTACCTTGAGAGTAGGCGAGGTTCACCGGGGCTTCAAAACCGGGCACGAGACGTTTATAGGAGTTGGTGGTGGGGTTGGTGAGGGCTAGTAACGCGGGAGCGTGTTTGATCAGGCCACCGATGTAATACAGGGCCATCTCGCTCAGGTTGGCGTACTTATCGCCCCAGAATAAAGGCTGTCCGTCTTTCCAGATCGATTGGTGGGTGTGCATCCCGGAACCGTTATCCCTGAATAAGGGTTTGGGCATGAAGGTGACGGTTTTGCCGTATTTTTTGGCGACGTTTTTGATGCAGTATTTGTAGGTCATCAAATAGTCGGCAGCTTCTACTAAGGTAGAGAATTTGATACCTAGTTCGTTCTGGCCGCCGGTGGCTACTTCGTGGTGATGTTTCTCGATCGGCACACCACACTCGGCCATGGTTAGTAACATTTCTGTTCTCATGTCCTGGGCGGTATCGGTGGGAGGCACGGGGAAATAGCCTTCTTTATAGCGGGGTTTGTAACCTAGATTGGTTTTTTCACCTTTTTTGCCACTATTCCAAGAACCTTCTTCGCTCTCCAGGTGATAATAGCCCTCGTGTTCGTTCTGGTCGAAAAGTACCTCGTCAAAGATGAAAAATTCGGCTTCGGGGCCGATGAAGACGGTATCACCGAGACCGGTACTCTGGAGGTACTCTACGGCTTTTGTGGCGATCGTGCGGGGATCTCTGTTGTACCATTGACCGGTTCTGGGTTCTTTGATACTACAGATCATGCTCAGGGTCGGTTCTTTAAAGAACGGGTCGATCCAAGCTGTTTTCGGATCGGGAACCATAGCCATGTCTGACTCGTTAATGCTTTTCCAGCCTCTAATACTGGAGCCGTCGAAAGGTACACCTTCGTCAAAAGAGCTTTCATCGATCTGGTTGTAGTAGAACGAGCAATGCTGCCAGATACCAGGCATATCGATGAACTTCAGGTCGATAATTTTGATGTTTTGGTCTTCGATTAGTTTTAGTACGTCTTGTGGCGTTTCCGGCATGACAACTCCTTGAATATACCTTTGAGTTTTTGCTGTCTCAAACATTCAATCCTAGGCAGTTGCCAATCCCTTTTTTTGTATTCAAATATACCAAAAGCCCCAAAAGCTCCGCAAAAATTCTGTAATTTTGTAAAAAGTATCTAATAGATACAAACCAGGTGGTCAAAAGAGAAGTTTTATAAAGAAGTGTATAGTAATGCCAACTTTTGGTGAGATAAATTAGAGAGTGAGAAGCAGTTAGCTCTGTTAACTCCTCCCCTGTGGGATTATAAATAAAAGTAAAACAATCAAGCTTTATTGCTGTTGGGAGAACTTGAATAATGCGAGACGCAGTAACCAATCTGATCAAAAACTATGATGTAACCGGGCGCTATTTAGACCGCAACGCTATGGATACCCTCAAAGCCTATTTTGAGTCGGGTACAGCCCGAATCGCGGCGGCTTCCGTGATCAATAGTAATTCGGGCAATATAGTGCGCTCTGCCGGGATTAAACTGTTCGAGGAAGTGCCGGAATTAATCCGCGCCGGTGGTAACGCCTACACCACCCGCCGTTATTCGGCCTGTCTACGGGATATGGATTACTATCTCCGTTACGCTAGTTATGCTTTGGTCGCCGCCGATACTAATGTTTTAGACGAGCGGGTTCTCCAAGGTCTCAGGGAAACTTATAATTCTCTCGGTGTTCCCATCGGCCCCACGGTACGGGGAATTCAAATTATGAAAGATATGGTGAAAGAAATGGTCGCCGCAGCCGGTGTTTTTAATACCGCCTTCATCGATGAACCCTTCGACCATATGACCCGCGAGTTGAGCGAAGTTTCTTATTAATACTCCTTATAATTCCCCTTCCCGGGGAATTTCCGGGGGCAGTAGATAGATCAGCCCGGAGAGCAGGGTTAAAGCCACCGATAACCAGAAAATAGTTATACCGAGAAGATACCCCTGGGGTAAGGGAGCAATCAAAAGACCGATCGCCATTATTTGAGTGACGGTTTTTAATTTACCCCACAAATTCGCCCCACTAATTCCCTTGTTCGCGGTCACGGAGGGGTTTACCCGCCAACCGGCGATCGTTAATTCCCGGGACAAGATCAAGCCCACTCCCCAGGCGGGTACTCGTTGCAGTTGAATCAATACTAGAAGAGGTATGAGGACGAGTAATTTATCTACGAGGGGGTCAAGGAATTTGCCTAGATCCGTCACTTGGTTCAATTTCCTGGCTAAATAACCATCGAGCCAATCAGTGGCTGCGGCTAAGAGGAACAATCCCAAACTGAGCCAATGATAGAAAGGCTCCGGGGATTGTAGCCAGTAGACGATCAAAGGCAACCCTAACAGACGGGAAAAAGTGATCGTGTTGGGTAAGTTCATTTATTCGACACCGCTGCTTCTTTCTAATAGTACCTCCCCGTTAATTAAACGGCGGGCGGCATCGATTAAAACATCCTCGATATAAGGCTTGACAAAATACCCTTTTGCCCCTTTATCGGCGGCGAGATTCTGCATTTTTTGAGCGCCGCGGGAAGTGATCATGGCGATGGGAATCTGGGAAAATTGCTCATCTTCCTGGAGGCGAGACAGTAATTCCAAGCCGTTCATCCTCGGCATTTCGATGTCGCAGAGGATCAAATCGCAGGCGAGGCCCGCCCGCAATTTATCCCAAGCTTCTTGACCGTCTCTAGCCTGTTCGATCCGATAGCCCGCTTTACTGAAGGACATAGACAACATTTCTCGCACCGTCACCGAATCATCGACGATCAGAACTAAATAACTGGGACGAGGGTAAGGCTCGATCGAAACGCCTTCCACGAGTGTTTCGTCGTCAGGGAAAGTCTTCTCTTGCTCCGCTTCGCCCCGCCCGGTGACGAACCCTTTGCGACTTACCTTGGTACTGTTACCTAATAAAACCTCTCCCGCTACCATCCGCGCCGCCGCGTCGAGCAAATCTTTCTCTGTATACGGTTTGGTAAAGTAACCGCTAGCTCCTAATTTAGCCGCTAAACTACGATGACGTTCTGCCCCCCTAGAGGTGAGTAGGGCGACGGGGATTCCCGTGAGGCGGGGGTCTTTCTGGAGGTTATCGAGTAACTCCAAACCGTTGAGGCGGGGCATTTCAATGTCACAGAAAACTATATCGCAGGGTAAGCCGGCCCGCAATTTTTCCCAAGCTTCCTGACCGTCTCTAGCTTGCTCTACCCGATAACCGGCTTTAGTAAAGCTCAAGGATAGTAATTCTCTAACAGTAATGGAGTCGTCGACGATCAACACGGTAGTTTCTGTTTTTTGAGCCGGTTCGCTAAGGACTGGCTGACCAGATTTACGCCAAGGGCTGATAGTATCGGTACGCAGTCTACCTGTGGCTATCTCTACTAATTCTAGTACGTCCCCGATCGGCATGATCGTTCCATCCCCTAGAACCGTCGCACCGGCGATTCCGGGTGGCTTAGGCACGGGGCCTTCTATCTGTTTGATAACGATTTCCTGTTCCGGTAAGACTTGTTCTACTTGTACGGCCAAGAAGGTATTGCCACTGCGGAGTACCACTATACAGATAGAGTCTTCATCCTGTTTGCCCCCGTAAACGCTGGCCCGGCTGATGAGACGGTTGTAACTGAGTAAATCGCCCAGAGGTTGATAGGGTAGTAAGGAATCGTACCATGGTATACATTTCTGTCCTTCTTCGTTGAATTGTACTTCGCTCGGCAGAAATTCTTTCCAACCTTCGAGACCGTCCACGGAGAAGGCGATACGAGAGCGGTTACTGATACAACAGAGGGCTTTACAGATACTGAGGGTGAGAGGTAGACGGATAGTGAAGGTAGTGCCTTTTCCCAGTACCGAATCGATACTCACCGAACCCCTCACGTCGATCAAGCTGGTTCTCACCACGTCTAGGCCCACGCCCCGCCCCGAGAAGTCATCGGCTTTGTCCTTGGTGCTGAATCCGGGGTGGAAGAGGAGTTCGTACACTTCTTGGGGGGTCATTAATTTAGCTTCTTCAAAGGTGATTAAACCTTTCTGGATGGCTTTATTTTTGACGAGGTTAGGGTCTATCCCCGCTCCATCATCGGAGACGGTGATCACCGTCTGATTACCCTGTAGGAAGGTTCTGACCGTGATCGTGCCCAGGGGATTTTTTCCAGTTTTCTGTCTTTGTTCGGGGCTTTCGATCCCGTGGGTGATGGCGTTATTGACCAGGTGGGTCATCGGACTATTGAGATGTTCGAGGATCATCTTGTCGATCAGTACGTCTCGCCCTTCTACTTGCAGTTTGGCTTGTTTGTTCAGTTGTAAGGATATTTCGCGGATGGCTCTCGGTAAGCGGTCTGCTGTTTGGGCGAACGGAACCATCCTCGATTTGGTCATGTTCTCTTGTAACTGAGTGGTCGCCTGACGGAAGGTTCTCGTTACCTGGTCGGTTTCATCCACCACGAATTGAATATCTGAAGCGGATTCCCTGACGCGAACGATCAATTCGATCATTTCTTGGCTGAGAAGGTGGAAGTCGGTGAATCGATCGATCTCTAAATCATCGAGGTTGTTGCCGCTGTTATTATCGGTCGAGGGCAGTTGGGCGGGCGTGTGAGAGGGAGATTGAATTTCCACGATTCCTTTGGAACGGTTGCGAGTGGCGAGTAACGCTCCTTCTAGTAGGCTTCTCTCGTACAAATCCTGCATTCTGCCGCCGAGGTCGCTTAAACTCTGCACCTGATTGAGAAGATTATCCAGGAACAGGCGTAAACGTTCTTGGTCTTGTTCCAGTCGATTTCTTTTTACTACCAGTTCCCCGATCAAGTTGCTGAGGTTATCCAGTTGTTTAATGGGGACGCGCATCGTCTGTTCAAAGGTTTTTGATGTGCGCGGGCGTGATGTTAATCTTTGGCCTGCTCCTAATCCGCTACCCGAACCGGCTCCCATAGCTTGATTAGTAGCTTCTAGAAGTTTTTCCAGGTCTCTGAATTCATCTTCTACGTGAAGGTCTATATCTTCTAGTTCCGGTTCGCTAATAGCGATACCCTCTGCTAGGAGCGCTTCTTCTTCTTCTCGCGGTAGGGATACTGGTGATTTTAAGAGGCTCTCTAATTCTTGGAACATCGCCTCTTTTCCTTCTTCAGACTCGACTTTTTCCCGGAGAAGATTTTCTAATTCGTCAAAATTATTATAGAGGTTAATTTTTAAATTCTGTTTTAAGGCTTTTTCGAGTTGTGGTTGATACTGAGGGACGGGCTGAGTAGATTCTGTCAGGAGTTGTTCTAGTTCATCCCAATCGGTTTCTTCTTCGGTCAGGGGCGACATTCGATTTTGAGGTGCGAAAAAAGAGCTTATATCTTGTTCTCCGTCATCAAAGTTAATTTTCGCTTTGGGTTCTTCATCCCAATTGATACCATTACTGAATAGGTCTTGTATGTCTTGGGGTGAGGGTAAGGAAGTTAACGTGTTCTGCTCCGACAACGATTCCTTTTCATTAAAAAGGTTGTTAAATTCCTCGTCCAAATTGTCGTCCGTCTCTATGTTTCCTAAGAGTTCGTCAAAATCTTCGTTGAAGAAGTTGTTATGATCGTGGCTCATGATAGTTTATTTTCCTGACAAGGGCAGCGCGTCGGTCAGCCGACGACCTATTCTATAGTCAGAGTACCCAATCTACAGGCCAGAAATTCCATCGGGTAAAAATATTTTTATTCTTCCACTCGATAGCCGAATTCTGCTAGTTGTGGTCGTGATTGTCGCCATTTCGGCTCTACTTTCACGAATAGTTTCAGGTACACGTCCCCGGCTATTAATTTTTGTATGGCATTTCTGGCTTCTGTGCCGATCGCTTTGAGCATATTACCGTTTTTGCCGATGATTATCCCCTTCTGCGAGTCTCTTTCCACGTTGATAGCCGCGAATACTCTCGTGATGGTGGGGGTTTCTTCCACTTGTTCGATGACCACGGCCACCGAGTGGGGTATCTCCTGCCGCGTTTGCAGTAGGATTTGTTCTCGCACCAGTTCCCCCATGATAAACCTTTCTGGCTGATCCGTGACTAATTCCGGTGGATAATAGTAAGGGCCCGGCTGCAGTTTTTCCCGCAATCTTTCCTGTAACCCGTCTAAACCGGTGCCATCGATGGCAGAAAATTTCACGGTTATCCATTTTTGGCTCTCGGCTAATTCTAGATAACCTTCGTCTATCTCTTGAGAATTCTCCGGTTGCTGATCGCTTTTGTTCAATCCTAAAATAACGGTGGGATTGGTTTCCATCAGTAATTCGGCTATGTAACGATCGCCCCGCCCCAGTTTTACCGTACTGTCTACCACGAACAGCACCACATCTACCGTATTGATCGAGTTCTGGGCGTTTTTCACGAGAACTTTACCTAGTTCGTGATGAGGTTTGTGTATACCTGGGGTATCCACGAAGATCATCTGGGCTTTATCGGTGGTCAAGATACCTTTGAGCCGATTTCTGGTGGTTTGGGCTACCGGGGAGGTGATGGCTATTTTCTGCCCTACCATTTGATTCATCAAAGTTGATTTGCCCACGTTGGGCCGTCCTATAATAGCGATGAATCCCGATCTGAAGTCCGGGGGAGCCGTGGGAATCGTGGTGGATAGAAAAAGCGGTGATTGTGAATCGATCGTATCAGTCATAATTATTTAATACGGATCAGAGTGATTATTCTTGAAAAATGAAATGGACGAGTTTTCTAGCACTTCTGCTAACTGTTTTCTTTTGCTGTCCTATTGCTACTTTAGCAGGGCCCTTAGCTCAACGCCTGGAATCCTATCCTCACCTGTTGGCTAAACCTTCTTTTCCTCGCAAGGAAGCCGATTTAATTTACCCGGATTGGATGGCCGGAACTTGGTTAGTTGAATCGCTCCTGCTCCATCAGTTCGCTCCTTTCTCTCCTGATTTCGTCACTCCAGGTTTCAAGAAGAATGCAGTTTATCTCCATCGCCCGGTTTCATTTTTAGTGAAGTTTATTCCCAAAAAAGTGTTTAACTCGACCCTTATTCCCGTACTGAATCCTCACCGGGCTATTATCGCCGATCGTGGCTTTAATGGCTTAAGTATCGCTCAAGCTTATCTCGGTAATAAAGGAATTATATCGGTTAAAGTGGCGAACGATAACCCTGATCGTCAACACAGTTTTTTTCCCGATAATCTTCGCCTCGTTTCCACGGTTATCGGGAGAGGTAGCGAACAGGTCGATTCTGATTCATTCATTACCTGCGAGATCAGCGAACAACGTTTTCAAAGTCCTGGAAGTTTATATATTAACGAGGTGGAAACCATTACGGCTTATCGGCTAGTTTCTCAAGGAACGATCGAAGCCGACCAACTTACCGCTATCTATCTTTCTCCCCAAGACCCCCAATATTTCCGCTCTTTAAATCGTCCCGTGGCGGTTTATAAATATCGTTTGAATTTACAAGCTAAATCTTGACATTTTTTGCTAAAAATGCTAATTTTTACCTTAGTTATTCTCTCAATAATTGTATGTTTAAAAATTGGCAATTTGACGACTGGATGAATCATCTGATGTTCTTGGGAACCGTTTTAGGCTTGTTGTATATCTGGTTCCTACATTAAATATTCTTTACATGACAAAGTGTTGCTTTTCGTTATCGAATCCGAAAAAATTGCGAGAATAATTATAGATTCTCTCATTAACGCTTACCCATTAAAACCATGAACGTGCGCTTATTATTATTTTCAGGTATGGTGACGGCTTTAATCGGTGCGGCTACGGGTTTAGCTATTTCACAGATCGAGCGCAATCCCAGCCAGATGACTTACAAACCGGCCCACGAATATCAGAGTATGTACAAAAAATACTGGGTGATCACGGGAGCGATCGCCGGGTTCGTCATGGGGGCCGCCGTACAGCGAGTTCGGCAGTTAAAAGAAGAAAGGGATCAGGAACTTTATAAATAACTCACGGTTGTAATTCATCCAAAACAGTGAACTGTACGTGATTGATAGCTAAATCACCGATCGAAACTTGCGTTTTCAAGACGGGATCACCTTCGCTGTAAAGTCTCTCGAAGGGAATGTCCTTGGCTATCTCAGTGTGATACCAAGCCAAGCCCATGAAAAAGCGATTGGGATAGGGGCCGCCCTCGAACATATCATCGGGATTGGATTCCATCGGTATCCAACCGTATCCAGGCACGTAAAATTCCATCCAAACGTGATTGTAATCCGGTTCGAGAGGAATACCTCTGAGGAAGGGTTGAGGGGGACACTTGTAACGACCGACGGTGCGGCAGGCGATACCGTTGAGACGGCATAGAGCCAAGAGGATGCCCACGTACTCACCGCAGGAACCCACGCCGCGGCGGAGGGCAATATCGGGGGTGTCGATGTGAGGTTTAATACCGTAGGAAAGATGATCGTAAACGTAGTTACGAATGTTATAAACTTTCCTCAAGAGATTGGTTTCCCGTCCGATCGCTTCCACGGCCGCTTGTTGGATAATATCGGTATCCATAGCCAGGTCATCATTATCCACCAGATAGCGATCGGAAAAATCACCAGGTAAAGTCAATACACTCTCCGCGTCACGGGGAGTCAACTGATATTTAATGCCCCATACCTCTAAAATGACCTTCCAACCGAACACATGGCGCTCTTTAGCGGTAATCTGAGGGAATTTAAACACCGCCACTCGCTGGCCCTCTTGAATTTCCTCTACGAAAGGCAACCCGACCGCTTCCACGTGGCGAATTTTCTGGCGAGTAGTTTCTAAAGGTAAAGCGATACGCCACTCCACATCTTTTAGATCCACTGCGAAAAGAGGCTCTAACTCTTCCACGTAGGAAAGTTCGATCAGATAACCGTTAGAGAGAGTGTAGCGTCCCTCGGCATCATAACGATAATAGAGGGGATGGACGAAAGTGCGGGGGCGATAACTAAGTTCGTAAGTTTGTTCCGAGTTAGGGTTATCGCGAATATAGGGTTCTTGGAAAGAGTAGGATACATAGAGAGTTTCCTCGCCGGTTTCCTGGTCACTATAAAAACTTAGTGCCGTGGGAGATTCAAAGGGAGTGATGAGAGTGAATATAACATCTCCGGTGGCTCGTTCGAGACAGTAAACGGTTTGTTCGAGGGTATCGCTCAGCCACAATTGTTCCCCTTTAACGGTGAGATTTTCAATGCCAATGCCTGGAGCGTAAAGTCTGGTGATTTCTTTGGTGGTATCGCGATTAAATATAAAAATATGGCCTGTTTTCTGACAGGTTACATAAACCGTAGATTGATAAACGGCTACTCCGTTAGCGCTGTAGGGAAGACGGGTGAATAATTTGGGAGTTAAATCGTTATTGACCAGAGAACAGAAGTAAACTCCCTCCCGGCTCGTGAACCAGAGGGTATTATCGTCGTCACTCAAGGCTAATCCCGTGGCCCCGATGAATTCTTGCCAGCGATGGGGATTTAATACGGTGGTGTGATTGGTCTGTACGTTTATTTGATAGAGATAGCCATTTTTGGAATCGATGGCCAAGAGATGATCGCCTCTAAAAGCGATACCTGTAATTGCTGTAGCGCTGATAGGTCTAATGGTTTTACTTTGGAAGGCAGAGGGGGGCAGGGTAAACGGGGATATATCCGAGGTCATAGGAAAAAAGGAAATAATAGCGGTAAATATTAAAGGTAAAGATCTCGATAATTCCGCTTTTTTTAACAATAGCAAAAGTTACGGTCGTCGATCGCTTTCTGTGAACCAAAGTATTCGGGAGTCAAGAAATTACAAATCATTACTTAGAGTGATAGCAGCGGCGAACGGCAATTGTTAAGATTTTTATCGAGTTACCTAGTATAAAGATCATGTTGCCGCTTCCCACTTCTCTCTCTCCCGAATCATCGTCGAGGCAAAAGGCTTTCCGGTGGCTCGGACTTCCGGCATTACTATTTCTCGCTTACGGTTGCAGTCCCGCGGTGGATAGCCAAAATGCCCCCAACCTGGAACAGAAAGCGGTGGCCGTGGATGTTGCGATCGCCAAACAAGGTAAATTAGAACAAGCTAGAGACTACACGGGAACCACCATCCCCTATAAAGAAATTTCCCTGCGATCGCGTGTAGAGGGGCAGGTGTCGGATATAACCGTGGATGTAGGTGCGAGTGTAAAACAGGGGCAAGTTCTAGTAAGACTAGACGATCACGGCCTCGAACAAGAAGTGGCGCAGGCGAACGCCGAATCGGCGGCCCGACAGGCGGAAGTAGCCAGTCTCAGGGCGGAGGTAGACGAAGCGAGGGCGTTAGTACAGAGAGCGCAACTAGAATTAAATCAAGCGAAAACCAACGCGGCGCGCTTGCAATTCCTTTATAAAGAGGGAGCGATTTCCGCCCAAGAAGCCGAAATCGCCCGCACCACCAAGCTAACAGCAGAACAAGCCGTGCGATCGGCCCAGCAACAGGTGAAAAATCGCCAACAGGCTGTCAGTGCGGCGGGGCGACGGGTGACGGCACAAAACGCCCTGGTAGCGAGGGCAGCTCAGCGGCAGTCCTATACGACCCTCACCTCCCCGGTCGATGGCTCGGTATTGACGAGGGCAGCCGAACCTGGGGATCTGGCCCAACCTGGAAACGAGATCCTTAGATTGGGCGATTTAAGCCAAGTAAAAATCGTGGTGCGGATTTCGGAATTGGAATTGAACGACATTCGCTTGGGGCAGAGCGCGCGGGTACGGTTGGATGCTTTTCCGGGTAAATCTTTCACGGGTAGGGTAAGGGAAATATCCCCTGCGGCCGACCCTACCGCTCGCTTGATTCCTGTGGAGGTAGCTATCCCCAATCCCGATCGCCTTATCCGGGCTGGTTTACTGGCGCGGGTGAGTTTCGCCCAACCTTCTCCGCCCCGGATTATAGTTCCCGAAACCGCTTTGAAACAGGATTCGGGAAAAGAGAGGGCGGCGACTTTGTTCGTGGTTAGGGGCGAGGGAGAGGAAGCGACGGTAGCCGAGAGAAAGGTGGAGATAGGCGAGCGCTCCGATGAACAGGTGGAGATCCTGTCTGGCTTACGGGCGGGCGAATCCTTCGTGGTGCGGGGTGGTGATCGCCTTAAAGATGGGGCGGGGGTGAGGATCAGTTTTTTATCGGAGAAGGACTAAGTTCTCATGGAGAAGCAGCCACCGTCCGGTTTCAGTATCAGCGCCCTCGCCATCCGTCAGCACATCGGCACGCTGATGGTCACTTTAGCGGTGATCGTGGTGGGAGTATATTTCCTCTTAAACCTCCAGGTGGATCTCCTGCCCTCTATCACCTATCCCCGCATCGGGGTGAGATTGGAAGCCCCTGGAATTTCCCCCGATGTGGCCATCGATGAGATCACCCGACCTTTAGAAGAAGCTCTTTCAGCTACCGAAGGAGTGGTGCAAGTGTATTCCCAGACTCGTGAGGGGCAGGTGAGCGTCGATCTCTACTTTGAACCAGGGGGAAACATCGATCAAGCTCTCAACGACGCGACGGCGGCTTTTAACCGGGCGCGGAATAATCTCCCGGACACGATCGAGGAGCCGCGTCTATTCAAAGTCGATCCCTCGCAGTTGCCGGTTTACGAGTTGGCTTTGGCTTCTAATACCCTCGATTCGCTACAGTTGAGAGTTTTCGCCGATGAGGAACTGGCGCGAGAATTGAACGTGGTAGCTGGGGTGGCCGCGGTGGATGTATCGGGAGGCTTAGAGGAAGAGGTGCAGGTACGCCTTGACCTGAACCGCCTCCAAGCCTTGGGAGTGGGCATTAATGATGTGTTGGACGAGCTGCGCGAGTCGAATCAAGATTTGTCCGGGGGGCGCATTCTCGGCAGGTTATCCGAACCTCTCACCCGCACGATCGGACGCTTTAAAAACCCCCGGGAAATCCGCGATCTTACTTTCCGGGTGGGAGATACAGAAGACGGCTCCCGCCGCGTTTATCTGAGAGATTTCGCCGAGGTGATCGATGGGTCTGCCGAGCAGCGGCTTTTCGTCTCCCTCAACGGACAACCGGCGGTTAAGGTGAGTATTCAAAAACAACCGGATGCTAATACGATCGCCGTGGTAGAAGCGGTGAAACAACGCCTACAAGAGTTGCGAGACACGGGTTTGATCCCGGCAGACACCCAGTTGCTGCCTACTCTCGATGAGTCGGTATTTATCAATAACGCCATATCTAACGTTACGGGTTCGGGTTTGATCGGTACGGCGTTAGCCGCGCTCGCGGTACTACTGTTTCTCGGTTCTTTCCGTCAAACCTTGATCATTGTCCTGGCTATTCCCCTCGCCACCTTGACGGCTATCATCCTGATGAAGTTATCCGGTTTATCCCTGAATGTTTTCAGTTTGGGGGGATTGGCCCTGGGGGTGGGCATAGTCGTGGATAACTCGATCGTCATGTTGGAAACGATCGCCGAGGATGCGGGGATGACCCCTGGTAAAGACGGTAGAGCGAAACTGAAACCGGCCCAGTTACGGGAAAGCGCCGCCGCCAGCGGGCGGGCGGTAGAGTCGGCGCTGGTAGCGTCCACGGCGACGAATCTAGTGGCGGTGTTACCGTTTCTGCTCATCGGCGGTTTCATCGCTCTTCTATTCAACGAATTGATACTTACTATCTCTTTCGCGGTGGCCGCTTCGATTTTGGTGGCTGTTACCGTGGTTCCGGTTCTGGCTTCCCGTCTTCTCGCCATTCCCTGGAGTAGTAATATCAGTCATTTTCCTTTATTGGTGGCTTTTAACGGGTCTTTCGTGGCAGCGACGAAGAGTTACGGAACTTTTCTCGAGCGGGTACTGCGTTGGCGCATTGGCGTGGTTCTCATGTGTTTTCTGGTGCTGGGGGCGGGTAGTATCGCGGTGGTGCGCCAGATACCCCAGGAAATTCTCCCCAGGATCAACACCGGTCAAGCTAATTTGATCGCTTTATTCCCCGCGGGTACGCCTCTGGCGACTAATAAGAAGGTGATGGACGCGGTGGATAAAATTTTGTTGGCATTGCCGGATACGGAATATGTTTTCACTACTTCCGGTGGGTTTCTCTTCGGGGCTAACACCACGGAAAATCCCCTGCGCGGTTCGAGTACGATCGCTCTCAAACCTGGCACGGATGTAGAGAAATACGTCTCGGCGGCTAATGGGGAACTGGCGCGACTCAATCTCGCGGATATTCGTCTCCGCCTCAGTCCGGGGCAGGTGCGGGGTTTGATCCTTAATAATTCCCCGGTGCGGGCGGATGTGGACGTGATGCTCCAAGGGGAGGATACCCGGAATCTGGAACGGGCGGGGCGGGAAGTGCTTAACGCCTTGGATGGAGCGCAGCAGGCTAATTATCGACCCGACGCGGACGCTCGACAACCGGAGTTACAGATCGACATCGATCGAGAAAGAGCGGCCGATCTAGCTCTCAATACCCAGGATGTGGGGTTCGTGATCCAGATGGCGATCGAGGGGACGATACCGACGCAACTTCAGCGGGGCAATCGCTTGGTGGATGTGCGGGTACAATTGGAACGGGAATCGATCGAGCGTCCCTCGCAACTGGCGGATCTACCTCTATTCACGGAAGATAATCATTTAGTCCGCCTCGGTAATGTGACCCGGATTCGCACCGGTGAGGCTCCAGGTCAGATTCAACGGATTAACCAGCGTCAGGTGTTTTTGATCGCCGGTACGCTTAACGAGGGGGCGAGTTTGGGGTCGGCTTTGGAGGAGGTCGATCGTCTGGTGAACCAGGTTGAGTTGCCGTCCGGGATCACCCGTCTTCCTAGTGTGTCGGCCGAGAGCGTTCGCCAGATCCAGGATGCTTTACCTTTGTTGGGGGGACTGGCGGCGTTCTTGGTGTTCGTGGTCATGGCGGTGCAGTACAATTCTCTCGTCGATCCTTTGGTGATCATGTTTACTTTGCCCCTAGCTCTGGCGGGGGGGATATTAGGGCTGTACGTGACCCGGACTGCGATCGGCGCTACGGTGATCGTGGGGGCGGTGTTACTGGTGGGTATCGTCGTTAATAACGCTATTATCATGGTGGAATTGGCGAACCAAATCCGCGAGCGGGATGGCTGTTCTAGGAGAGTTGCGATTCTTCGAGCTTCTCCGGGGCGATTGCGACCGGTGTTGATGACGACGATCACCACCGTGGTCGGGATGTTTCCCCTCGCCCTCGGTACGGGTCAGGGTGGGGAGTTTTTACAACCCCTCGGTATTGTGGTTTTCTCCGGTTTGGCTTTGGCTACTGTATTGACCCTGTTTATTATTCCCTGCCTTTACGTGCTACTGCACGATATATTTAGCGGCCGGCGCCAAAAAAACCCGGTATTACCGGGTAGCACTAGCTTGTAATCCATAGCTGAAAACTTTTATCTGACTACATTACAGGTCAGGGGACAGGAGGCGAAGACCGTGGTGGGGTTCAATTTATCATCGGGCTGTAACCATCTGAACCAGTGAATCTCGTGGGGATGAACGCCTTTAACAGCTAAAATAGCGGCGGATGCGAGGATGACCATCAAATTTAAACTTAAAATCGTTCCCGCTACTAATAGGACGGAACTGCCTGGTAAGACCGAGTGTAGAACGATCGCTGATAAAGCTCCCACTGTCATCATTAGAACTATCAGTGGAAATCCCACTACTAATAAGCATACCGTGAGGATAAAGCTCCAGATTAAAAAGCTTTTTACCACGAATAATGAACCGAAGTATCCCCAATTGTCTCTGTGTGCTGCCTGCATAGTCTTTTCCTCGTGTGAGCGGTTTCCGTAATAACTTGATTATGAAAAAGTTAATGAACATCAGTATAGAAAAAACACTGATAAAGATAAGCTATTCCTCATATAAATTTACATTCATCGCCGAAAATCTATGGTATGTGTTTAATCCTTTACAGTAATCGCTAATCTTGATAAGAAAGTTTACAATCAATTCTTATAGAGAAACACCTAGAAATAATACTTTATTTATTGATCCCTGCTCTGAGAAAGCAATTGAGAATTTTACTAGAACATCTGTTCAATAAACAAAGAAAATTCACTTACAAATATTTACAAAGATAGATGACTTTCTCAGAATAGGAGTTAAGAGGGAGATAGGGCCCTGGGGATGTTACAAAACAGGGCGAGAGGGGAATAATAAAAGAAAATAACTGTTGACACGAACTCAGACTATGACTCAAACTCCACGCCCCTCGATGCCACCTCTACCTGTCCCCCCCCTACCGAGCGATTTCGGCGCTCCCAGCGGCCCGGCTAAAACGGTGCAGACGATGCCCCAAGGAAATAAAATTCCTCTGGCCCCACCGCCATCACCTCAACCGGCCCAGCCTCGCACCTCTCAAGGAAGGGCACAAGGTCAACCCAGTTTAGCTCAATTGGTAAAAACAGCTTTCGATGAGGGTTATTCGGACGTTCACCTCGGAGTGGGGGAACAGCCGCGGATGCGCGATCGGGGTGAGATGCTGATTCTCGATTACCCGGAAATCGACCACAATACTTTTATGAGCTGGTTACGAGAAATTCTCACCGAAGAAGAAATTCAAAAGTTTAAAAAGGATCTGGAGTTCGACGGTGCGACTCAATACGACTTCGCCAGGGTGCGGATCAACGTTTTTGATACTCTGCGCGGTCACGCTATGGTGTTGCGTCTCATCCCCATCAAAATCCTCACGATCGAACAGTTGCGCTTACCGATGGTGTTTTGCGAAGTGTGTCACGTTCACAAGGGTTTGATCTTGATCACCGGCCCTACCGGGTCGGGTAAATCCACTACCATGGCGGCGATGATTGATTATATTAATAAAGAGTTCGCTAAACATATCGTGACCATCGAAGACCCGATCGAATTCGTCCACCAAAGTCGCCGCTCCCTGATCAAACAAAGGGAAGTAGGTTTAAATACTTTAAAATTTGATAACGCTTTAAAAGCATCTCTGCGGGAAGACCCGGACATCATTCTCGTGGGTGAGATGCGGGACAAAGAAACGGTGAACACGGCTTTAAAAGCCGCCCAAACAGGTCACTTGGTAATGGGAACGCTACACACCAATAGTGCGGTGAAAACTTTGGAAAGGATCTTAACTTTATATACGGCTGAGGAAAGGGAATCGATGCGGGTAGCTATCGCTGAATCCTTGGTATCGATCATCTCTCAGGGTTTATGTAGGACTACAGACGGGAAACGGGCTGCTTTTCACGATATTTTAATCAATACGGAAACGGTTAAGGATTATATTCGCAGTGGCAAAAATGATGAGATCGTTGAACTCATGAAGGAGGGAGAATACGACGGGATGGTGACAACAAATCAATCTTTATTCCAACTGTATCAAGAGGGAAGAATTACAGAAGAAACTGCTTTAGAAATGTCGCCTATTCCTAATGAATTGGCGATGATGTTACGGGGCAGAGTATAGAAAAAAAGTGAAGGAATAAGGGTAAAGGGCGAGAGTTTAGTAACTTAGAGTTACTGCCACCAGGAAACACTATGACTAACTCGGTCACTTTACCTCCTTTATTTAAGGGGATCGCCTTGTTTACACCGGGCGGCGATCTGATCTATGGTATTGATCCCCATAAGGGTAGTCAGTGGCATTTGAATTTATGTGCCGCCCTACAGGATACGTTGGGATTGGTTGAGCCTCCCCATTTTCTCGTGCCTGGTTATACGGCTACGGTCGATCGATGGCGCGATCAATCGACACAAAAAGTGATTACCATAGCGGAACTATATCCGGCGGTGCAACGTTACCAATCTTTACTGGATCTTCTCTTCGGGATAGACGATCGAGTGTGGAAAGTTGCGCCTTGGCAGGATGAATATTGTAGTCCGATATTACTGGAAAGTTATCGTACTAAATTTCCCCAATTATGGGAGTCTCACGATCTTATAATTCGTTACTCGCCTAAAGATGCTCAAATGGAGAGGATTAATGAGTTATCGGCATCAATTAATAATAATCCCCAGAGTTATATTTTAAGATTGTTCGTTTCCGGTAATAATGCCAGTACGAAACACACTTTAGAGGCAATACATCAAATATTAGAACAGGAATTACGCCATCCTTATACTCTCAAAGTGATCGATGTTTCCCAGCATCCGGACCAGGCCGAATCCAATCATGTATCTGCTATTCCCACTTTAGTAAGGGTCTGGCCCGAACCGGTTAAAAGAATCGTCGGCGAGTTCGAGGATTTATCTAGGGTTTTACAAATTATCGCTAATTGATATTTGGGATAGTTTCTGTTAGTGGATTACCCAACCTTGTATTGTTGTCTTTTTGCTTATGTTGCCAGGTTAGTGTCTTAATACGACTGAACTTGTTAATCTAGAAATACTAAGACGAAGGATTTAAAAATGTCAGTAGTATTGTTTTGGCATCGGCGGGATTTACGCTTGTCGGATAATGTGGGGTTGACCGCCGCCCGTCAACGTAGCCCCCGAGTAGTGGGGGTATTCTGCCTCGATCCCCATCTTTTACAGAAAACACAACCCGCACCCGCTAGAGTAGCCTATATGCTGGGTTGTTTGCGGCAATTACAGGACAGTTACCGTCAACAGGGCGGTCAATTACTGATTCTTCGAGGTGAGCCATCAGAAACTTTACCGGAACTAGCTTCTGCCTTAAACGCTCACTCTTTATTCTTTAATCTAGATATAGAACCTTACGGGCGACAGAGAGACGAAAAGGTACAGGAGGCTTTTAAACAGAAGGGCATACCCGTAGAAACTTTCTGGGATCAACTATTGCACGCCCCAGGGGATGTAGTTTCTATGGCGGGGCAATTTTATACGGTCTATACCCCTTTCTGGAAAAATTGGCGACAAAAACAGAAGGCGGCCCCTTTACCCCGCCCCGAAAATTTTCAGGGTTTGACCGCCGAGGAAATAGCTAGGACAGAATCCATTGATCTACCTTCCGCGAAAGATTTAGGTTTCGTCTGGGATAATGGTTTCATGCTCTCTCCTGGAGAAACTTCGGCTCTAGAAAGATTAGAAGAATTTTGCACCGGCAGTATCGAAGCTTACGGGGAGGAACGCAATTTTCCGGCCAATGACGGTACATCCCGACTCAGTGCCGCCATGAAATTCGGGGCGATCGGTGTTCGTACAGTCTGGGATGCTACGCTTAAGATAGCCGATAACTGTCGCTCCGATGAAGCTTTGCAAGGGGTGACGACCTGGCAACAGGAATTAGCCTGGCGGGAATTTTATCAACACGGTTTGTATTTCTTGCCCCGATTAGCTCATGAGCCTTACCGGAAAGAGTTTTTAGATTTTCCTTGGTCTGATAACGAAGAACATTTTCAAGCTTGGTGCGAGGGGAAAACCGGTTATCCGATCGTCGATGCCGCTATGCGCGGGATGAATGAAACCGGCTGGATGCACAATCGCTGTCGGATGATCGTGGCCAGTTTTTTATGCAAGGACTTGATTATTAATTGGCAGCGGGGGGAAGAATATTTTATGAAAAAACTTTATGACGGTGATTTATCCGCTAATAATGGGGGTTGGCAGTGGAGCGCTTCCTGCGGTATGGACCCTAAACCCCTGCGGATTTTCAATCCCGCCACTCAAGCTCAAAAATTCGATGCCGATGGGGAATATATTAGACGCTGGTTGCCGGAGTTGGGATCGATCGACACTGAATTTTTAATTAGCGGCAAAATTTCTAATTTAGAGCGTTACCGTTGTGGTTATGTGGAGCCAATAGTCGATCATAATGCACAACAGAGAGAATTTAAACGCTTGTACGGGTTACAAAAACAGTGAAGAAAATCAGGAGTCTCTACCTCTGACTCCTGTCTTCTCAACTTTGGCCTATTGATGGGGTTCTAGCTTGTCGGGTGAAGAAGATTGGGGGTGATCTTTATCCCATTGAGATATTGCGTCTTCACCGAAAAGATCATCAAAAGGTAGATCAATATCTTGGTCAGAAGGCAGGGGTTCTAAACCATTGTAATTCACATCCTCCAGCATATTGAGAAAGTCTAAATCTTCTTCTTCTTGATGGAAACCATTATGCTCCTCTATTTTCGCCGTATCCATAGGGGCGAAGGGATCTAGATCCTCGTGTTTCGGGCTATCGACTCCCGTTAACCAAGAATCTTCCTCTGCTAAATTTTCCGATTCGGTGGGTAACAGTTCCGAGAATGATGATTCTGTCGGTGTATCTGGCCCCGAAAATAAATCATCGAAACTAGCATTGGTATAAGTTTCTTCGGTTTGCAAGCTGTTGAAAAACTCTAAATCTGCTGTGTTGGATTCAAAGGAAAAAGTTTCTGCCGATACCCCAATTTCTTCAGCTTCTTGGTTGGCTATTTGATCGAGGATCTCATCGCTAGATGAGGTCATTTCCTCGAATAGTCCGTAGTTATTATCATTGCCTTCAGAACTGAGACTTTCTAAAAAATCTAATTCGGGTGATTCTTCTGGCGTGGTGAAGAATGAAGTATCTAATTCGTCTAAACTGCCTATTTCGTCTATGGTTCCGCTTGTTTCCCCGGTGAAAAGGGCTGAATTATCCAGTTCTTCCGTGGCGCTGAATCCTTCCAGGTTTTCCTCTGCTTCTATAATGGAGAAGAAGGAATCGTCTATTTCTGGCAGTTGGGCTGTTTCGGTCGGTGCGAATAGCGCATTATCTTCTAATTCGAGCGCCGGGGCTGCTGTTTCGGGTAAAAATGCGGCTTCCTGACTGTATTCTTCCACTGTTCCCGGGAATGGATTAAGTTCCTCCCAGGGTTCAACATAGGTGGGGTTTTGAATTTCTGTGATTTCAGGGGCGAAAAATCCTGAATTTTCAGCGAAGGGCATTTCCGCGGTGAAAAGTTCCTCATCTTCTCCCAATAGGGGCATTTCCCCTACTTCTGCGGTTTCTGGGGAGAAGGCAGATGCTTCTTCTGCGAGCGGGGCTACTTCCGGTTCATCGAAGAAAGTTCCGAAGGGTTGTGCGATCGCTTCTTCGGGGGCCCACTGGGGGGGTGAAATCGTTTCCGTGGTTCGGGCCGCTTCTTGCCATTCGTCGGTGAGGGCTTGGGGGAGATCAACCGGGGGAGCGGGGGATTCACTAACTTCTGACCATCTATCTTGGGCTGGTTCTACTTGTTGTAGTTCGAGCATTTGACTTTGATAAGTCTGTTCTAGCTCTTTAATTTGAGCTTGATGGGAGTTTTGTAATTCATCGAGCGTGCTTTGATGGGTTTGTTGGAGATCGAGGAGCTGGCTATCGTGCGATCGTGTTAGCTCATCTATGTGGGAGCGTAATCCGTCGATCTGTCCCTGATAGTCTTGCTGTAATTGTTGGATCTGGTTCTCGTAGGAGGCGGTAAAGTCTTGAGTCGGTACGGGAGCCGCCAAGGATTGAACAGAGGATTGATAACTCGATTCTAAATCGGCGATACGGGATTGGGCGGCTGCCAGTTCGGACTGTAATTGTTGCGTATCGCTTTGATCCGATTGTAAGGCGGATATTCTACTTTGATAGGATTGTTCTAGGTCGTCGAGCTGTCTTTGGTACTTGCTCTCTAGTTCTCGAATTTTTACTTCGGATACATCTAATAATTTTAATTGTCCCTTTGTATCTTTTAATTCACTTTCCGCCGTGTCCAGTGCCGAGCGCATCTGCACGTACTTCTCATTGGCTTGTGTGAGCTTGCCTTGGCCGAGGGCGTACAATCCTCCCCCGCCGATGACCCCGCCACCTATAAAGCCTAATAACACGTCTACGAAACTCATTATCGGATGTCTCCTAAGTATAAATTTACCCTTAATATTCCCAAGATGAGCGAGCTAATTATCAAAACTGATGTTGAAAGTAATTTTTTCTTAATATTTTTCGAGGGTGATAATCCATATCTTTCCTTTATAGCAGTAGATCTTAGGTTTTAACCCATCAGTGTTTTAAGAATTCTTGAGAATTTATTCGAGAAAATGGTTAAGATAGTGGCAGTAGACGACTAATCTCGGCAATGGCATGACTTCAGCTATTTCACCCACTCCAGTCATTGTGATCCGTCCGGTGCAATATCGAGACTTAAAAGCGATCGAATCTCTGGCTGTCTCGGCTTCTTTAGAAGACAATTGTCGGAGTTCCGTGACATTCTTGCAAAATCTGGAGCAAGTTCGCCACTGGTTCGGCTTGCTCAAGGTGTTGAGTATGTTACCCAACCCCTTTAAACGTTATTTCTGTCTTTACGTGGCCGAATCCCCCGATGGGGAAATACAGGGAGTGATCCAAGTCAGTCCTTTTAACATCAGCAGAAGCACTTGGCGGGTGGAACAGGTTCACGGCGAATCGGTGGCTTCTCTAAGTGACCCGAAAGGTACTGCAGCCCAACTGGTGCGCCATTGTCTAGAGTCTATATGGGAGGCCCGTACTTGGGTTCTAGAGATTAATATCCATCAGAAGGAAAATCTCGCTCTCTACCGTCAACACGGTTTTCAGCCTTTAGCGGAATTAACTTACTGGTGCCTCAATCCACAACTATTGACCCAATTGGCGGAAATAGACCCAGATTTGCCGAATTTATTGCCGGTGAGTAACGCCGATGCCCAGTTATTGTATCAGCTAGATTGCGTGTCCATGCCTCCTTTATTACGGCAGGTGTTCGATCGTCATATTCAAGATTTTAAAACCGGCCTAGTCGATAGTCTCGCCCGCCGCTGGCAGAATTTATGGGGCGATACGGAAGTGTGTCGCGCTTACGTGTTTGAACCCCAGAGGAAAGCGGCGATCGGTTATTTTGAAATTATCCTCTCTAAAAACGATAATCAGCCCCATCAAGGTAAGTTAACGGTACACCCCGCCTACACTTGGCTGTATCCCAAACTATTGAGCCAGATGGCGAAAATAAGTCAAAAATACCCCGATAAACCTTTAGAGTTGATCTCGGCCGATTATCAGCCGGAAAGACAAGAGTATTTAGAAAAGTTGGGCAGCGAAAGGGTAGAACACACTTTATTGATGTCTCGATCGGTCTGGCATAAACTGCGAGAAGGTAAAGCGGAAGGATTGGCCCTCGCAGAAGTTTTACAGGGTTTACAAGCAGTACCCCGTACACCCATACCTAGCCGGATTAACTGGCTTAAATGGCCTTATGGGTCGGTAGAGCTAGAACCGCCCGAAGCCAATCCCGTTAAAGGCTCTAACGCCCCTGTAGATTCACAGAAACCGCCGAAAAACGGTCATCATGCCTGAGAAAGTATCTGCCTTGGGGTTAGATGTAGGTAAAAAGCGTGTAGGGGTGGCAGGGTGCGACGGTACGGGTTTGATCGCTACCGGTTTGACCACTCTTGAGAGGACGACTTTCGCCCAAGATGTGGAGTGGTTTAAAAAGTTAATAGCCGAAAGGGATGCGACCGTTTTAGTGGTGGGTTTGCCCTATACCATGGACGGGGGTTTAGGTAAGCAAGCGGAGCAAGTACAGCGATACGCCGAGAGGTTAAAGAATGCCCTAGATATAGCGTTAGAATATGTAGACGAGCGTTGCACCTCTATAGAAGCGGAAGAATATTTAAAGCAGAAAAAAGGCTGGAATTCGCGTGATAAGGCCAGGATTGATCGGGTAGCGGCGACGATAATATTACAACAATGGCTCGATCAACAACGGAATTCAAACTCAGAAAATTACCATATTTTATAATAATTTTAAAAGGACTTTTGGCTACTTTAACACTTAACATTTTAATATATATGTTATAATTATAAATTATAAATCATTTTATATAAAAACTATGGCAACTGTAATCTTATCCGGTTCATTAAATTCGATAGATGGCGTGCAGATTACCGCTCCTACAGTTAGCACTCGCTTAGATGCTTATCTACTCGCTAATACGAGTATAGCGGTATCTATACCTACTAACGATTCCACTAATAGGGTTAATCTGACTGCCAATGGAGATACGGGCAGTAATGCCGATCAAATATGGAGAATGACTAATAGCACCAATTCGGATGTTCTCGGTACGTTAACTTCTTATAATGCCGGTCTCGATCCTAATCAGTATATTCTCTATGCTGGCACTCAAACATTTGCTTACGTAAGTGATTTTAATACCTATATTTTAAGCGGGGGTGGTGCGGAAATTCCGAAAGCTCCTTCTACAACCAATTTTAGTTACGGTTATGATATAGGGGCGGCTACTTCTTACACCCTAGTAGGAACTAATCAGAACGATACGTTAACTGGTGCGGCTACCGGCGACCTACTCATAGGTAACGACGGTAATGATTCTCTTATAGGTGGCGGGGGTAATGATACTCTTACTGGCGGCAACGGTAGAGACAGGTTCGTGTTTGCCAATCAAGGTATCGATACGGTGACAGCGTTTACTGGCGGGACGAGTGGAGACTTTTTCCAACTGAGCAAAAGCGCTTACGGCATCTCTACAAGCTCAGCACCGGTGGTGAGTACCTCTTTTACTAACAATCAAGCCCAAAATAGAATCATAGTGGGTACATCCGCACAAATTAGCGGTATTACTAGCGGTAATGCTCGTTTCGGTTATAGAACTAATACTAATCAGTTAATATACGATAGTGATGGTAACTTTAGCTCCGGCTCGATCGTTGTTGTTAATGTTAATTCTCTCTCTGGAAGTTTAGTAAGTGGTAACTTTAATTTTATAGCTTAATTTTTCTCTTGATTAAAATGCAGAACCCTATAAAAAACCCTTATAAATAAGGGTTTTTTGCTTGAAAATGCCGTAAAATAATCTAAGCTTTCTCCGGCCAGTTGAGCCAATCTTGCGGTTTCAAGAATACCTCGTATAAACGGGATTCCTGCGTGTTGGGTTCGGGGTGATAATCGTACTCCCAACGCACGAGGGGGGGTAGGGACATCAATATCGATTCCGTGCGTCCGTTGGTTTGTAAGCCGAAGATTGTACCTCGATCGTACACCAGATTAAATTCTACATAACGCCCGCGCCGATAAAGTTGAAACTGTCTTTCCCTATCGCCGTAGGGAGTCTGGTGTCGCCTTTGAACTATAGGTACGTAAGCATTTAAAAAAGTCCGCCCGCAGTCGCTGATAAAACCGAAAATATCTTCCCAGTTACGAGGAGATTGGGGTGGTAATTTTTCCGAATAGATAGCCGCGGAACTTTCGGGATAGGGGCCGCGGTAAAGAGGATCTAAACCGTCTTGATAATCGAAGAAAATACCGCCCACGCCTCTAGTTTCCCCGCGATGGTTAAGGTAGAAATACTCGTCGCACCAGCGCTTGAAAACCTCGTAATACTCCGGGTGATATTTGTCGCAGGTTTCTTTAAAACTTTTGTGGAAGTGGGTAGCGTCTTCGGTGAAACCGTAATAAGGGGTTAAATCGGCCCCGCCGCCGAACCACCATACGGGGCCGGCTTCAAAATATCGATAGTTGAGATGGACTGTGGGGATGTAAGGATTGCGGGGGTGGAGTACCATCGATGTACCGGTGGCGTAGAATCCGTGTCCTGCGGCTTCGGGGCGTTGTTTGAGAATACTGGGGGGGAGTTGGTCGCCCCAGACTTCGGAGAAATTAACTCCGCCCTGTTCAAAAATATTTCCTTCTCTTAACACTCTCGACCTACCGCCGCCGCCTTCTTCTCTCTGCCAACTGTCTTCGCGGAAGGGTTTCTCGCCGTCAATCGCGGTCAAACCCGTACAGATTTCGTCCTGTAGTGACTTCATGAAGGCACTGACGCGAGTCCGGCTATCGCCGGGGGGTAAGGATGAAGAGGAAGTTTCTGCAGTGGTGAATGAGGTCATGATGTTTATCAACCCAAAGACGATCAGCGTTTTATATTATCACTTCCATTCAGGTAAGTTTGGGAGACGGGAGATCGATCGCAAAATAAATTAATAATTACGACTCCTTGTTACCATTGCGGGCGTGGCGGGCATCCGTTTCATTCTGTTCCAGTTTTTCCGACCACTGTTTAGAAAGAGTTACCAAATCGGAAGGTATCATGACCACGGTGGTAGTGTTGTTTTCTGCGCCGATTTCCGTCAGCATCTGTAAACGTCGCAATTCTAAAGCGGCGGGGTTATCCATGATGACTTTAGACGCTTGAGACAGTTTGAATGATGCTTCTTGTTCGGCTTCGGCTTTAATGATCCGCGCCCGTTTTTCCCTCACCGCCTCGGCTTCTTTGGCCATTGCCCTCTGCATGGAAGTGGGTATCTCCACGTCTTTAATCTCGACGCGTTCTATATCGATGCCCCAAGGCTCGGTGATTTCATCCACCATTGACTGCACCGTGTGGTTAATTTTATCTCGATTCTGTAGTACGTCATCGAGGATGTTTTGACCCACCACATTTCTCAGGGTGGTCATTGCGGCCTGATATACTGCCATCTGATAGGATTCTACCTTATTGATCGCTTTTGCCGGGTCGATGATCCTGTAATAGAGTACGGCGTTAACCTTGATGGTGACGCTATCAGCGGTAACGGTCTCTTGTGGTGCCACATCGACGGTTTTAGTGCGGATGTCTACTTGTGATTTTTGATCTACTAGCGGGATAGTCCAATACAGGCCGGGGCCTTTGATGGCTTGAAAGCGGCCCAGTCTGAAGATAACACCCCTTTGATATTCTCGATCGAGCTTGAATCCTTTTAATCCCAATACTGCCAAGAAGATGAGTAATGGTGCGAAAATATTCATATAAGGCCCTCCAAGAGGGAGCGAACTACTTCCATTGTAACTTTTACCCCGGAGTGAGCGGGGAAACCTTAATTAAAATTACAGTGCCGGTAGTTGGTTGAGATCTCCTGGCGCGCAGTAAGTTAAACTACAAAATGTTATCAGATTGTGCGTGATAGTATGAGCGTAGTTAGTCAAGTTATTCTCAAAGCCGATGACGAACTCCGGTATCCCAGCAGTGGCGAACTGATGGGTATCCAGAAGTATTTAAAAACAGGTATTGGGCGCATCCGTATCGCTCAAACCCTGAGCGAAAATGATAAGAAAATCGTTGACCAAGCCCAGAAGCAATTATTCAAAAAACGCCCTGATTATAGAGCGCCAGGGGGTAATGCTTACGGCCAACGTCAATATAATCAATGTCTACGGGATTACAGTTGGTATCTTCGTCTCGTTACCTACGGAGTTCTCGCCGGGGATAAGGGACCGATCGAGCAAAGTGGTCTCATCGGTGTTAAAGAGATGTATAACTCTCTTAATGTTCCCATTCCGGGGATGATCGAAGCGATTCGCTGTCTCAAAGACGCGGCTTTAGGTCTTCTGAGTCAGGAAGACGCGGCCCAAGCAGCGCCCTATTTCGATTTCATCATTCAATCCATGTCTTAAATTGACATTATTATCCGGTCTGAACTGGGAAAACGGGTGTAGAATTCTATGACAATGACAGGGTTTGGCATCTGGTTTCTAGTTCAGGCTGATGTTTAGGTATGGTGTGGCGTTTTTTCGTTCTGATTTTTTTCATTCCCATCGTTTACGGGTTTTTCGGTTGGGTGATCGCCGATCATAGTATAAGTTGGAGTCACGGGTTACAATATTTAGCTCACGATCTTGATATTGGGGTTTCTGTAACTTTTCTCAGTAGAATAATATATATAGCCGCCGCTGTTTCTATACTGGTAATAGTTTTAGCTTTAACTATATTTAACGACCAAGTATCTCTTTTATTTAGAAGTTGGTTTAAAAATGATGTGCGAGTCTTTATCTGTGTCTTAGGCTGGTCTTTAGCGGTAGTGTTCATACTGCGCTGGCTAAGTTATTCGGCTCAATTAGCTTGTTTATTAGCCGCGGCTATATTAGGGAAAATAGAATTGCAAGAGGCTGGATTACGCAAAAATTTCATCTTTCCTATCTTACTCATTATGTGCTTGGGAACTTATATTTTAGGTCTTTACGCCCACGGCATTTTTAATCATTTATTTTAATTCAAAAATATGTCTAAAAAAAATCAGGATAACTTAAAGCGTATTTTGGTAATTATTTCTGGATTATTTTTTTTAGGCGTGATGACACTACCCATGTCTAATTTATTTCAGAAAAAAGTCGAAGAGACACCGCAAAATACTAAAGCTAATGATGGTATCACTCCCGAAAAATTAGCAGAAATCGCTCAGGGTTACGAGAAAGTTTTACAGAGAGAGCCGGATAACGTGACGGCACTACAAGGATTAGCCGAAGCGAAAATGCGCCTGAAGGATTACGCGGGAGCGAAACCACCTTTAGAAAAACTGTATCAGAAATTCCCCAATAACCCACAACTGATGCTGTTTTTATACGTGGCGCGCAGTCAAACTAACGACTTACCCGGTGCTACTAAGATCATGGAGAATTTAGTTAAACTCTACCCTCAAGAACCTAAGTTTAAAGAAGAACTGGCAAGGTTAAAGGGGAATAAACTATTACCATCACCGACTAAATAAGGCCAGTAATGTCTAGCCTTTTTTGCTCGAAGAAAAATCTTTAAACCAACCCCGCCGCCAGAAAAAGTAAATGAGGCTACCGGCGATGAGAGCCATTAATGCCAAGCAGAGAGGATAGCCCCAATACCAATTTAGTTCTGGCATATTCCACGGGGATTTATCCGGGTTAAAATTCATCCCGTATATACCAGCGATAAAAGTTAAGGGAATAAAAATAGTAGAAATGACGGTGAGAGTTTTCATGATTTCATTCATCTTATTTCCCACGGAAGAGATATAAAAATCCATCAATCCGTTAGCGAAATCACGATAATTTTCGATGACATCGATGATCTGCACGACGTGATCGTAACAATCCCTAAGATACACATTAATTTGGGAACTGATTAAATTATTTTCGTCTCTAAGGATGTTATTAAGAATATCCCGTTGGGGCCATATAGCTCTCCTCAAAGATAACAGCTCTTGACGCAGTTGATAAATTTGTGTCAGGGTTCGCTCGGTGGGATTGACAATAATCTCATTTTCTAATTCTTCAATCCTTTCGCCGTAGGATTCTAAAACCGGAAAGTAACCGTCTATAATTGCGTCCCAAATAGCATAGGCTAAATAGTCAGCCGCTTGTTTTCTAATGAGACCCCTGTTCAGTTTTATCCTATCCCTGACCGAGTGGAACGAATCGTAATCTCCCTCTTCTTGGATGGTTAATAAATAATTCTTGCCTAACACTAAACTAACTTGTTCTAAAAAAAATCCCGTACCTTCTTTATTTAACACCGCCATTTGTACGATGATCAGCAAATATTCCTCGTACTCTTCCACTTTGGGGCGCTGGGGGATATTAACTATGTCTTCTAAGGTTAAAGGATGTAACTTGAATATCTCCGCTATTTCCCTTAAGGTATCCTCGTGACCCAATCCCACTACATCTATCCAAGAAATAGATTCTTCATTGAGATACTTCAAACAATCTCTAGGCAAAAGATTATTAACTCTCACCGCCTGTTGTTGATTGTAATTAATCAAGAAAATTTCCGTGGGGTTAGCATTTTGATCGATCGTGATAAAGCCTGGCATAGTACCGGGTTTATTATAGTGATAATCGAATAAAATGTCTTGGGACTTAGCCGATTGGGATTTAGCAGGCGATTGTTGAATTCGATGTTTAGCTTTCATGGTGAATAAACAGGCTTTTTCGAGGGGCGATTCATTTAAGAAAATTTTTCCAATCACGAGAGCTATCAAGTAATAGCGGCCAAACCTTTTTTCTCCACCAGAGACAAAAGTTTTAAAGCGGCCCCCCCGGGGTGTGTTTCGCCACGCTCCCACTGACTGACCGAATTTCTGGAAACATTTAGATAACGGGCGAAAACAGCTTGACTTACCCCTTCTCGCTCGCGAATAGCTTCTATTTCTTCAGGTGTGAAATCACGTACCGTCGTCAAACAAGATTCGTCGAAGCGCCTCATGGTTGATTCATCGATCACGCCCGCGTGGTAATAGTCCGAAACTGTTTCATGAATTGCGGCAAACGCATCACTCTTATAAGTTTTCTTCTTGGTCATCGTCTTTTAACTCCGTATAAGCACCTTGTTGAATTAACTTCGCAAGGTTATCATCAGAAAGAGAAAATGTTAGCTTCGCCAATTCTTTAAACTCACGTTCTTCATCTTCGTCTATATTTTCTCGTTCGCTTTTTGCAAATCCGTAAACAAAGAAAGCTTTATTATTTTTTTGATAGAGAATGACCGAGCGATAGCCACCGGATTTACCTTCATTGACGCGGGCTATCCTTTGTTTGATAACATCACCGCCATAATTCACATCTATTTTGCCCCTCTCCACATCTGCTATCACCTCGCGTAGTTTTATATCGGTAATGCCTTCTCTTTTAGCGAACTTAGCAAACCATTTATTTTTAAAAATTCGCACGCCCGATCGTTGTAGATACTTTTTTCACCTCTATTATAATAAAGAGTTTACTTTTATATATAAAAGGCGGGATTAATTAGTGTTCTAAATTCCTCCTAACCTATTGAAAGGGAAAAACCGGAATATAGCGTGTCCGATGACGTTATCTTGCGGTAAAAATCCCCAGATGTGGGAGTCATTACTATTATTGCGATTATCGCCCATGACGAATAATTCTCCCGCTGGTACTTCCACGGTGGGCAGATCATAGCGGGGTTTTTCTAAAATATAATTTTCCCCCTGGGGTTGGTCGTTGACGTATACTCTACCATGACTCACCCTCACCTTATCTCCCGAAGTGCCGATAACGCGTTTGATGAAAGCTTGGTCTTTCTGGTAGCCTTGCTCTAATAAATTAGCAGGGGGTTGAAACACGACTATATCGCCGGATGTGGGCGGGTGGAAACGATAAGAGACTTTCTCTATCACCAATCGATCGCCCTGTTCTAATGTGGGTAGCATAGAATCGGAGGGGATATAACGCGGCTCGGCGATATAGGTACGGATCAGATAAGCTAAGACTAAAGCTACCAGTAAAATCTGTAAATTTTCCCAGATCGATTTAACTAGGGATTTTTGAGGTTGTCGTTGTTGCATTATGTTATTGATTGAGAGTTGCTTTCGCTTTCTTCCAGAGTATCTCTAGTTCATCAAGGCTATGGTCTGCCAAAGGTTTATCAGCGAAACTCTCCACTAGAGAAAAGCGACTGATGAAGCGGGAATTGGTCTCTTCTAAAGACTCCGATGGGTTTAAACCGTACCACCGGGCTATATTGATCAGGGTGAATAATAAATCACCTAATTCGGCTTTCTGGTGATTTTTGTCTTCTTGAGAGAGGGCTTCTTTAAACTCGGCTAGTTCTTCGTTGAACTTTGACCAGACTCCTTCGATGTTTTCCCACTCTAATCCTGCCTGCGCCGCTTTTTCAGAGATTTTCATACTTGCCATCAGGGGGGGTAATGTGCGTGTATAACGGATTAATCTGTCGCCCAGACTATTAGTTATTTTTCCTTTCTCCTCAGCTTTTATTTTCTCCCAATTTTGGCGCACTTGTTCGGGGTCTTGCAGTTTTAATTCTCCGAAGACGTGAGGGTGACGGCGGATTAATTTTTCCGTGATACCTTCGGCTACTTCCTTGAGGCTGAAATCTTGGTTCTCGCTGGCGATTTGACTTTGTAATACTACTTGTAAAAGTAAGTCTCCTAATTCTTCCGCTACAGCTTCTTTTTCATCGTTTTTTAATGCCCAGACCACTTCGTGAGCTTCTTCGATGATATAGGGAATCAGTGTCTGGGGTGTTTGGGCTAAATCCCACGGGCAACCGTCAACCGGGTGACGCAGTTGGGCGACTACGGTTAATAAGCGATTTAAAGCGGTTAATACGGGTTGATATATATCTAGGGTCTCGCTCATAGGGTTTAGCGTCTTGATTTTTTACCGGTTTTCCGATGAGAGCGTTTTAAGGACGAGCCTATCCAATCGCTGAGACTATGACTCATCGCTCCTAATTCTAAACCGATCAGGAGGGCGATCGATTCTCTTCTATGGGAATACCACAATATATTTATTATCCTCCCCTTCATTTCCTCCCCATTCCATCCTTTCCCCCAGATTAACTCCATTATTACCCCGGCGACGATCGTGATTAATAGTAGAAAACTCCCGAAATAGAAGACGCGGAAAAGTGTCCCGACGATCGGCCCGTGTGATAAAAACGATCGATGGCGTAACATGGAGCGATAGGGGAGCCATAAAAAGCGCAGCCATCCCCAGCGTTTATATTGTACCGAGTGTATATCCAAGTCCGGGCCGAACATTAAACCGGCGAATAGGTATCCTCCCGTCGCCGCCAAGGTTACGCTAATATTCTCGCCCACTAGTAGACTTACGGCGATGACGAGGGGTAAAAGGCTGTAAGTAATGCGATCGTGGGTTTTACCGGAGGGCATAAAATTTAATTGCTATTTTGAATTAATCTATGTTATATTAGTTAAGGGTCAAAAAAAGGGCGTTTAGCTCAGTGGTAGAGCGCCTGCCTTACAAGCAGGTGGCCGTAGGTTCAAATCCTACAACGCCCATCATTGTGTTATCTTCTGGGAGGTATAGATTAACAGTCTATATCTCTTTTATCCATCGAAAGGAACAATTAAGCTGGATATGTTAAATACTCTAGTACCAGTGTAATTTATGGTAGCAGTTTATTTTTATGCCCCTAGCAAAAAGGCTCAGAAAAATATTCAACAACCTCAAGATCAATGGACGGGTATTCATAGTAATTTCACCGCTTGGATAGCGCAAACTTATTTCCATCTGAAAAGGGCGGGGTTTCCCTGTGAAATAGCTACAAAAATTCCCGATGAAGGAATTTTAGTAGCAGAGCAAGAAAGTGTAGAGAAATATTATCCCCTGTTAGATAATGTCATGTTGGTTTATACTCGAAGCGATCAAGATTATCATCCTTCAGCTCATCTACACATCGTTCACAATCGCTTGAGCTGGGAGAAAACGCGAAATTCTCTCTGGAATCCCCACTTTATCGAACACTGGCCCATGCCTGGAATCATTCCCCGCGATCGCACCAGAGAAACCCTCGTAGAAAATATTTCCTATATAGGCACTCGCAGCCAGTTGGCCCCCGAATTAAAATCTCAATCTTGGACGGACGCTCTCGAAGATTTGAATTGCCGCTGGAAACCAATATGGGAAACTCATCAGTGGAATGATTATAATGATTTGGACGTTATCGTAGCCGCGAGGAGCTTTGACGCGCGTAGTTATCCGTTGAAAGGGCCTATTAAATTGCTCAACGCTTGGCAAGCTGGTGTCCCGGCTATTCTCACTCCCGAATCGGGATTTATGGCAGAACGTAAAACGGATTTGGACTTTATCATAGTTAGATCTTTGCAGGAAGCGATCGCGGCGATTCGATATTTACAGGATAACCCTGACCTTTATCAGAAAATGAGTATCAACGCGTTAGAGAGAGCGCAGGATTACACTGTGGAAAGAGTTTTGAAGCAGTGGCTGGATTTTTTTAATGATGTTGCTTTCCCCGCTTATCTGGAGTGGACGAGCATGAGCCACGCCAGTAGAAAACAAATTTTCAGAAAACGCTTTTTATATTTTAAAACTCTGAGGGTCGGGGATAAAATCAGCCGCCTTATCTCCAAAAGGTAGCCCCTACATAACACGGATAAAATTGACAGGATTCTTCGGGGTGAAAAAATCCTGTCAAGTTAATAATTACACGCGGCAATTTAGAAATAGATCGTGCCGCCCCAACGCTCATCGAGCTTGGGTGCTACGAGCATATACCCGGCGACGCTGACCACATCATCCTCGGTCAAATTTCTGATTTCGGGATACAAATCTGGACGAGAAACGTTAGGATGAACTTCGCTCAGGTCATCTTCGCCATCGTAGCTAGTGGGATGTTGAAGATAATCTACAAGGGCCAGGAGATTGTCTCTAGGAGGTTCCGCACCGGCGAGATCGCCTACACTTAAACTGACGTTATTGTTAGTTTTGGTTTTTCCCTGTAGGTGGCATTTCGTACAACTGGCGTTAAAGATTCTCTGTCCTTCCGTTACTTGTTCTGAGCTTAAGGTGACTTTCTCGCCACCGTCGTTAAGAACAATAGTACGGGTAGACTCGTTCAGTTCTAGAGCCGAAACGTCGCTAACTTGTAGTTGTAGGACGAAAAATAGAGCGGCGATCGTAGCTAAAATTATTTTTTTGACCATTGTTCTCCTCTTAACAGTTTTATTCATGGAGTTTAGGATTAATCAGCAGTAGTCTCTATCTTCCCTCAATATGGGGGGTTGAAGATAGGGGGGAAATAAAAGGGAAAAGCTTCCCTGGATTCGGAGTTACCCCGAGCGTCGGGATAAAATTAGTGAGATAATTGCTTTGGCATCTTCTAAGGCTAGATTGGTTGTTTGATCCTTATAGGAAATTCCTAATTGATCACACAGGCGGAATATTGCCTCGACAGAGAGATTATATTCACTAGCAATATCAGCGATCGACAAGTCAGCAAAACCCATAGATTTGATTTTACTCGAGCAGATAGAGAATATCCATTGATTATCATATCCATCATCCCACTCAATGGTACACCGGAAAAGATCCCTATCAGCCTCTACACGAAAACCATGTAAACAATTTTTATTAAAGTCCTCTGAAATCTAGTAAAAATGGTAAAATAGGTAGAATAATCTGACTTTTGACCTTGTAAGGCTAAATATTTGTAGATTAAGATTGTAGATGCACCTCCTCAATTCATGGAAAAAAGCGCCGCTTAGAATCTCTTATGGATATACAACTTATAAACATTGGGTTTGGTAATATAGTTTCTGCCAATCGAGTCATAGCGATCGTCTCACCAGAATCAGCCCCCATCAAAAGGATTATAACTGATGCCAGAGATCAAGGGCGATTAATCGATGCAACTTACGGTCGTCGGACGAGAGCAGTAATCATCACCGATTCCAGCCACGTCGTACTGAGCGCGATCCAACCAGAAACCGTAGCACACAGATTCGTCGTCCACAAAGACTCTTCTCACAATTCCTCTAGTAATACGGGCGGCTCGTCAGTAAGTGCGAAGGGCGGGACGATCGAGGAAGAAGACGAAGGTGAGCTAGAAGATGAAGATAATAACTAATCTTCTCTAACTATGAAATCCGGTCAACTGATCGTCATTACAGGCCCTAGTGGAGTGGGTAAGGGAACACTGGTAAAGCTACTCAGGGAGCGTCATCAAGAGTTAGCGTTATCGGTTTCCGTCACCACCCGTAACCCCAGACCGGGAGAACAAGAAGGGCAGAACTATTACTTCGTCAACCGAGAGCAATTCACGAGGATGATGGAGGCGGGACAACTTCTAGAATGGGCCGAATACGCCGGTAATTACTACGGTACACCCCGAAAACAAGTACAAGAATCCCTCGATAGTGGTAAATCGTTGATTCTAGAAATAGAACTGCTAGGGGCGAGGCAAATAGGTCAGATGTTCCCAAATGCCAAAAGAATCTTTATCTTGCCCCCATCGGTAGAGGAATTAACAAGACGCTTACGCGACCGCGGTGATGAAACCGAAAGTGCGATCGCTTTAAGATTGGCGAGAGCGACAGAAGAGCTAGCCGCGTCAGCAGAATTTCCCATCATCATAGTCAACGATGATCTTGATCAAGCCCTAGAACAGCTTGAAAAAGCCATCTGGGGCGAATAGGTTACAATCAAAGAACAGCAACACCCGAATTATAGAGAGAAGGAAGCGATGATACCTACCGTAATTGAAACCACAGGTCGCGGCGAACGCGCCTTCGATATATACTCCCGTCTCCTCAGAGAAAGAATCGTTTTTCTGGGACAAGAGGTGACTAACGAGTTAGCTAATTTGATCGTTGCTCAATTACTGTTTCTCGAAGCGGAAGACCCGGACAAAGATATATACCTTTATATCAATTCCCCTGGAGGTTCGGTATCGGCCGGGTTAGGAATTTTTGACGCGATGAATCAAATCAAACCCGATGTGTCCACTATCTGTATAGGACTAGCCGCCAGCATGGGCGCATTTCTTCTCAGTGCCGGGGCCAAGGGAAAAAGAATGAGTCTGCCCAATTCGAGAATTATGATCCACCAACCCCTCGGCGGCGCTCAAGGACAAGCCACGGATATTGAAATTCAAGCCAAAGAGATTCTTTATCTGAAACAGTTATTGAATCAGCATCTGGCCGACCATACCGGCAAGCCCATAGACATAATTATCGAAGATACCGAGAGAGATTTCTTCATGTCAGCGGAAGAATCCATGGCCTACGGATTGATCGACAAAGTGATCGAGCGTCGTCCCTCCGCGTCCAATCCTCCAGTATAAATAGAGAAAGAAGTAGCAAATGCTACTTCTTTTTCCTAAAAACCCTAACCAAAAAGTGTAGTTAGCAATAGTTAACTATTTATATTGCTGTAGAGCTTAACTATGAACGATTCCCTATTTGAAAAAAAATACCTGGCCGAAAACCTCTGGCAAGATGAGGAAAATATTTATCCTTGGGATCACTTTAGCGAGGAAATGGATAAGTATATAGAGAAACAAACAGGTGATTTTCAAGACAATGAAATTGACAACCAAAGTGAAAAATTATTAAAACTTTTAAATAGTCGCTGGCAAAGTATCGATTTGCAGAAACTCCAACAATCTTTAGAACAAGAATATAGTCAACAGGTTCCCAGTAATTGGATAAAAGATATTGTGGGACAGGTGAAAGAGTTTTTCGGTCAGAGTTCCGACAGTTTAGAAGAATTACTCGCCTGTGTAAAGCCCTTATTTCCCCAGTACAATACCGATGATTTAAGAGTTATCGGTGGCCCTATCGCCTACCCTACCAGAGGTGGGAAAGAAAAAGATAGTGGCGGAAATTGGGAACAACTATCGGAAAAACAAAAGATAAAAGTGACGATGAGAATCGCCCAGTCGGCTTTGAATCGATGGAAAAATGCAGAGATCGCCCAGTAATTGTTAAGATAGGGCTTTGCCCAATTTTCTGATAATATGCAGGCGTTGAAAAGAGTTAAAGCTTACTTTCTTATCTGTGTTATCTCCTTGATTCTAGTAGTAGGCTGTCAGAGTCAGAAAGGTGATATTTCCCGTTCTCCGTCGGGCGATCGCATTACCATCGGGACTACTCTCAAACCTCGCACTTTAGACCCCGCCGATAGTTACGAATTAGCGGGACTTTTCCTGATCTATAATCTGGGAGAGACACTGTACACCTACGCCGAAGGAAGTACGACCCTTAAGCCCCTATTAGCGTCAGCCTTACCCACGGTTAGCGGCGATGGCTTAGTTTATACCATACCGGTTCGCCAGGGCGTGAAGTTTCAAAACGGGACTGCTTTCGATGCCGCGGCCATGGCTTTTTCTCTGAATCGCTTCATCAAAAACGGCGGTGAGCCTTCGTTTCTATTAGCCGATACGATCGATCGTGTCGAAGCCACGGGCCCCTACGAACTAACCATCACCCTGAAAAAACCCTTCGCCGCCTTCCCATCTCTCCTCGCCTATCCAGGTGCTTGCGCCGTATCTCCGGCAGCTTATGAAATCGGTAAAGATACCTTCAAACCCGACCAATTCATAGGCACTGGCCCTTATAAGTTGACGAAAGTTACCCCTGATGCTTACGGCTTAGAAAGATTCGAGGATTACTGGGGGGAAAAAGCGAAAACACGCCACATAGATATACAAATTTATCAATCCAACCCCGCCAATTTGTTCAATGCTTTTCGTACCGGCGCGGTAGATATTGCCTATCAAAGTTTACAGGCCCCCCAAGTTAAAAAACTCCAGAAAGAAGCTAGGGAAGGACAATTCAAGCTAATAGAGGGAGAGGGAAGCGCGGTTAACTTCATGAGTTTGAACTTTAACAGCGAGCCGGTGAAGAATCCCCTCGTGCGTCAAGCCATCGCTGCTCTAGTGGATAGAGATTTATTGAACGAGAGAATCTTACAAGGTCAAGGCACACCTTTATACAGCCTTATTCCCACGGGTTTCTCGGAATCAGAACCGGTGTTTAAAAACCGCTACGGCAGTAGAAATGTAAAAAAAGCCAAAGCCCTATTAACAGAGGCGGGATACACCCCGGAAAACCCCGCTGTAGTAGAAATCTGGCACTCGTCCGGGTCGATTACCGCCTCGACGGTGGCAGCCGTAATGAAAGCTTTAGCCAAAAGAGATTTAGACGGATTATTGACTTTTGAACCTAATAGTATTCTCACTGCGGCGTTTTTTAAAAACGTCAGTCGGGGGCTGTACAGTAGCGCTTTATCCAATTGGTATCCAGATTTTCTCGACGCAGATAATTATATATATCCCTTTTTGAGCTGCGCTAAAGGCTCCGATTCTAAAGGTTGCGAAGAGGGCGGGGCCCAGAGTCAGGGGTCATTCTATTATAGCGATCGCCTTAATGGATTGATCGATCGAGAACGCCGCGAACAAAATCCGAGCAAACGTAAAGAAATATTTACAGAGATTCAAAATATTCTGGCGGAGAATGTGCCTTATATTCCCCTATGGCAAGCGAAGGATTATGTATTCACTCAAAACCATATAGAAGGGGTAAAGATCAATCCAGGACAGACGATTCCTTTTTGGAAGATTTCCCCCGCGGCCGCTTCTTAAAAGAGCCTCTTTACTGGTAAGCTTGTGTCACATTGTTTTTAATGCTCGATCACCGATGATTTTCAAACGTTTATTAATACCATTATTACTGTCGATCGTTACTTTTTCTTCAGTAGTCGCTTGTAACTCCGGCAATAGTAATCAAGCTATCGCCCCCGGTAACGACAATACTAATACTGCCAATACTGCTAATAGTATACCCATCGGTGCCGCTCTCGCCCAAACCAGTAACGTCGCCCTATTAGGACAAGAACAAGTAGTGGGAGTGAAATTGGCCGAGAAATATTTCAACGAGAAAGGCGGCGTTAACGGTACGCCGATTAAAGTAGTTTTACAAGATGTTACCGGCGATGAACAAGGTGCGATAAACGCGTTTAATACCCTGATAACGAAAGATAAAGTCGTGGGCATTTTAGGGCCATCTCTGTCTCAGCAGGCATTCGCCGCCGATCCGATAGCCGATCGTGCTAAAGTACCCGTTATTGGCCCATCTAATACCGCTAAAGGTATTCCCCAGATAGGGGAGTTCGTCAGTCGAGTTTCCGCACCGGTAAGTATAGTCGCACCCAACGCCATTAAAGCAGCTTCTAAAATTAATCCCAATATTAAAAAAGTAGCGATTTTTTACGCTCAAAACGATGCTTATAGTAAATCGGAAACAGAAGTCTTTCAAAAAACCGTCAAAGATGCCAATTTAGATACCGTTACCGTACAGAAGTTTCAAACCACCGACACGGATTTTCAGAATCAAGCCACCGCAGGTATTAACGCCAATCCAGACCTGATTATTATTTCCGGTTTAGCGGCGGATGGAGGTAACTTGATCAAACAATTAAGGGAGTTAGGATATAAGGGGTTGATCATCGGCGGCAACGGTTTAAATACTTCTAATATTTTCCCCGTCTGTCAGGCTAAGTGCGATGGAGTTTTAATCGCTCAAGCCTATAGCCCGGAATTAGAAACGCCCATTAATAAATCTTTCCGGGAAGCTTATAGATCCGAAAAACAAAAAGAACCACCACAATTTACAGCCCAAGCTTTCACGGGTATTCAAGTATTCGTAGAAGCCCTCAAGAGAGTGGACGCTAAGAATAAAATTAGTGGGCTTTCTTTAGATGCGTTAAGGCAACAGTTGAATAGGGAAATACTAGCGGGGAAATATCAAACTCCTTTAGGAGATATTGCCTTTACTCCCGAAGGAGAAATAATCCAAAATGATTTTTATGTGGCACAAGTAAAAATGGATGCCGATGGTAAAAATGGCAAGTTTACTTTTCTCAAGTAATCTTCGTGCCGATACGATCGCTAGAGCTAAAAAGGAATAGATTACAGATGACTTACCTATCCCAAAAACTTCTGACCTTTGAAGAATTTATACAGCAATATGGTGATGAGCCAGGTTATGAATTAATTGACGGTGAGCTTCGAGACATGGAACCTACTGGCCTACATGAGTTAGTTTCTGGTAAACTAGCCGGACAATTATTTGTTGAAGTTTTACGCAATAATTTAAAATGGACAATTCCCAAAAATTGTCTCATCCGTCCAGAAGTTACTAAAGCTACCGCTTTACGTCCTGATGTAGTTGTTTTAGATGAAACCGCTTTAGCGGCAGAACCTTTATGGCAAAAACAACCTATACTTACTAGCGGTCAAGCTATTCGATTGGTCGTGGAAGTTGTTAGTACCAACTGGCAAGATGACTATGCCCGTAAGGTTGAAGAATATGCAATTTTAGGGATTCCCGAATATTGGATCGTTGATTATCGAGGCTTAGGAGGAATCGCCTTCATCGGCAAGCCTAAACAACCAACTTTTACTGTTTGCCAGTTAGTCGATGAAGATTATCAACAGCGACAGTATCGTTTGGAACAGTCGATTTTTTCGGCAATATTTCCCGATCTAAAACTTTCTTTAAATGATGTTCTACCTCGCTAGCATACTATTTTTATTAACCGGTTTGCGCCAATTACCTTGTACGGCTAAAGTTAATCCAGGACTATAAATATTGACGAACATCGTCCCACCATCCGGGGAAAAACCAACCCCGGCGAATTCCGCGTTATTGAGAGCGTTGCGGGCGAAATGATAATATTTTCCCTCGCTCGTGATTCCTACTAATAATTGTTCTCCTTTGCCATCTTCACAGACGATCAAATCACCGAAGGGGGCGAGAATTAAATTATCGGGGTAGTCTAAAACCTCTTTACTCGTGGACTCGAAAAATAACTCGATCGTTTCTTTTGTCGGGTTATAGCGGAAAATTTGCCCTACTTCCGCTTTACCGCCGTTGGTACAGGTGAAATACAATTGCCCGTCAGCCCAACAAATCCCCTCGCCCCGGCGAAACGTGGCCGCCCCCTTGGCACGGGATTGATAACGAATGTTATCTTCTTTCGGGTTAACTTCTTTGACGGCTATCCAACTCACTTTTTGCGGTTGACTTAAGGGGAAATTAAGGCTGGTATCTACATAACGCATTTTATCGATCACTAAAGCTTCTAATGTGCCTCCCGCTATTAAATTACCGTTTTCCTTGGGGCGGAAGCGATAGAAACAGCCATCGATTTGATCTTCCGTCTGGTATATATACCCTGTAGATGGATCGACGGCGACGGCTTCGTGTCGGAATCTGCCCATATCTATCAAGGGTGCGGGGGTGACGATACCGGCTGTAGTGGGAACTTCAAAATTATAACCGTGGCCCGGGGATGTATCTTCTTCGCTACTTATCCAAGTCCCCCAGGGAGTGGGCCCGCCCGCGCAATTGCGATTAGTACCGGCTAGAGAGACGAATTCATCGATGACGAGGAGATTTTCATCGAGTACGATCGTAGTTGTCCCCCCATTGGAGGCTTTATTATATTTCTTATCATCCGGGGCGGTGACGGCGGGGGTTTGGTCTGGACTCAACTCGTGATTACGGATCAAGATGGTAGTGTTATTTGCCCCCTTGAATACGCCCATGCCGTCGAAGTTAGTGGGTACGAAAGTACGATCGCTCATCTTATTACCGCTACGGGATACGATCTTATATTGGAATCCCGCCGGTAAATCTAAAATACCCTTCGGGTCGGGAATAATTTCACCGAAACCGGAACTCTGGACATGTTCGCCTTTCTCGGCTAGATTTTTTAAAGTGGGAGCCAAAACAGCGGATGCGGCCGTCATGCCCGCTACGGTCAAAAAACGTCTACGAGAAATTTTCACCATTCTGAATAATTACGTTGTAAAGTTCAGCTTCCTATCTTAATGGTGACACAATTTGAGAGATTTTATCGGTAGTTCAACCCGGTGATTCCGGGTTGACAACTTGACAAAATGCCTCCCATACCGTGAAACTCAAAAATAATAGATAGTGTAAATTCTGCTATGACTGCTCTCGTTAACTATTCTCAGATTCAATCCCTACCCGAAATCTGGCCCGTGACAGCGCAGAAATTCGGCAATTTACCGGCACTACACGACCCTCACAGTAAACCCGAATTGATCCTCACCTATGGACAACTGTATCAACAGTTACGCCAATTCGCCGCTGCATTACAAAGTTTGGGAATCGAGCCGAGAGAGAAAATTGCTATTTTCGCCGATAATAGCCCCCGTTGGTTCATAGCGGATCAGGGTACAATGATGGCGGGTGCGACTAACGCGGTGCGATCGGCCCTAGCCGATAAAGACGAATTACTATACATTCTCGCCGATAGCGATAGTGGGAGTTTGATAGTTGAAAATATCAAAACCCTAGAGAAACTCAAAGCCGGAATAGACGCTATCAACTTAAAATTTATCGTTTTACTGAGCGATGAAACCCCGACGGAAAACGGTGGGGTAAAAATATTTAACTTTTCCCAACTGATGGAATTAGGGCAACAGCAGGAATTAAAACCAGCCCCATTAACCCAAGATGATCTAGCAACTCTGATCTACACATCCGGCACGACAGGACAACCCAAAGGAGTGATGTTAACCCACCAGAATCTACTCCATCAAGTGAGAAACTTAAACGCTATATTACAACCCCAGCCTGGCGATCGAGTTTTAAGTATATTACCTTCCTGGCACTCCTACGAGCGCAGCGCCGAATATTTTTTACTTTCTCAGGGATGCGAGCAAATCTACACCAGTATTCGCACCTTCAAAAACGATTTAAAAACCTTCAAACCCTGTCACATGGTAGGCGTGCCCCGTCTCTGGGAATCTCTCTACGAGGGGATAGAAAAACAACTCCGAGATCAACCCCCCAATAAACAAAAACTCGTTAACTACCTCTTGGAAACTTCTAAGCGTTACGTGTTAGTCAAGCGTATCGCTGATAATCTCAGCTTGGAGCATTTTAATATATCGCCATTAGAGCGAAAGAAAGCAAGAGTACAAGCTTTATTACTGCAACCGATACACGCCTTGGCCGATAAACTAGTTTACGCCCAGATTCGTCAGGGCGTGGGCGGTAATATCAAAACCCTCGTCAGTGGCGGCGGCTCACTGGCGGGATATTTAGACACTTTCTATGAGATAGTGGGTATTCCCGTACTGGTCGGCTACGGTTTAACAGAAACCTCACCCGTCACCAACGCCCGCACTTTTGACAGGAATTTACGCGGCTCATCGGGGCGGGCGATTCCCGAAACGGAAATTCGTATCGTTGACCCTGTAACCAGGGAAACTTTACCGCGAGGAGAGCGGGGATTAGTGCTAATTCGCGGCACGCAGGTGATGAAAGGTTATTATAAAAAGCCCGAAGCCACGGCTAAAGCTATAGACTCTCAAGGCTGGTTCGACAGCGGTGATTTGGGCTGGCTGACACCGATGAATGATCTTGTTTTAACGGGAAGGGCTAAAGATACCATCGTATTGAGTAACGGGGAGAATATCGAACCCCAACCCATAGAAGACGCTTGTTTGCGAAGCCCTTTCATCTCCCAGATCATGTTAGTGGGGCAAGATCAAAAAGCTTTGGGAGCTTTAATAGTGCCTAACCTCGATATATTAAAACAGTGGGCCGACGAGCGAAAAATAACTCTCGCCATTCCAGACAAAACCGCCCCCCGTCAAGAAATAATCAACAGCGATTTATACGGGAAAACGGTAAAAGATTTATACCGCCAAGAATTGAATCGAGAAGTGAAGAACAGACCGGGATACAGGAGCGATGATCAGGTTAAAAACTTTGACTTTATCTTAGAACCATTCTCTCTCGATAACGGTATGATGACCCAAACTTTAAAAATAAAGCGCCAGGTAGTAACGGAACATTATCGCGATATGATTAACGAGATGTTTAATAAATAATCTCAAGTTTTATGGATGAGGCAAAAGCTAGCTTGTTATTGAAAAGACCGGTAACTCTGAAAGTTATTGTGACTACCCGCTGGAAAGACGAAGTACAGCAACAATTACAAGCACAAATCGGCCAATTAGACGCACAACTGCAACAATTAGAAATGCAGGGACAGAGAGCGATCGCAGAAATTCAAAAACAAAGCCTTATTCCCATATCTCCTCAAGTTTCCCAACAAATAGATAACATTCAATTACAGGTGAACGAAAAAAGAAGCGAGTTACTGGAACAAAAAAATCAATTCCTGCAACAACTACAACAAGTTCAATTACTAGAACTGAATCAGGAAGTGATCCAAGCCCAATTAGAGAGCTTTTTTAGAGCCGAAAAAGGAGACAACCTAGTAGAGAAAATGAACGTGGAAATAGTTCTCAGAGACGGCATTATCGAAGAAATTCGTGGGCAGGTTTGATATAATCCCCCGGAGATACGCACGGGGGCAAGCAACAGACCTAGCGCTCGGTTGCCCCGAAGTGCTGAAATCCAGCTTTTAAATTTAGTTCCTCGCCCGTGTTCAATCTCACCCCCGCCCCTTCGGTAATCCTGCCGATAATCGCCGCACCTTCGCCGCAATAGGGTAATAATTCCTTCGCCTCTGTTTCTGGAAGTGCTAAGACGAGTTGAAAGTCTTCACCCCCGTATAAGGCCCACTGTAAAGCGGTTTCTTTCGAGTTGTACCGGAGTAGCGCGGGGTGAAGGGGTATATTATGAACGATCGCACCCACGCCGCTACTGCGGCAGATCTGTACGATCGCATCCCCCAACCCGTCACTACTATCCATTCCCCCTACCGGTTGGTTCATCCGGTTTAGATAGGGTACTAAATCTAAGCGAGGTGTGGGGCGTTGATGGGCCCGAACCAGAAGATTCCTGTCCCCGGATTGGAGTTCCGTATCGGGATTTAACAGTAATTGCAAACCGGCGCGGGATAAACCGTGATAGCCGGTGATAAGAATTACATGGGCAGGTTTCGCACCACCGCGTTTGATGGCTTTCTGGGGTAAAACCTGCCCCAGGGCGGTGATACTGATGGTGATCACGGGCGATGATACTATATCGCCGCCGATGATGGGAATCTTATAAGTTCCCAGACACCGGGTTAAGCCTCGATATAATCCCTCCACCCAAGTTAAAGATACTTCACCGGGTAAACTCAAACCCACCGTAATACCCAAGGGAGTTGCGCCCATCGCGGCTAAATCCGATAGATTGGCGGCGGCAGCCCGCCAGCCCGCGTCTTCGGGGGAGGTGGTACGATCGCTAAAATGATTGTTATCTACCAGAACATCGGTAGTGACTACCAAGGAGTGACCAGGGGAGACAGTCACCAGGGCCCCATCGTCGCCCACTACGGAGGCGGGGCAAAAACTTTGTACTATTTTCAACAACCCCTGTTCGCCTATATCTTTGATGGCGGTCATGGTAATACGGCTAAGGTGCTGATTACTTTTACCCCGAATTCTTCTTCAAACACGGATTTTTTATAATCTAAACTCCACAGTTCTAAGGCGCAATCATCATCTGGCTCGGTGGGGAATAAATGTAAGTGCAAGGTTTTATATTCGGGGTCGTACTTACATTCTACCCCTGAGATAGCCCCTATTTGTCTTCTATCTAACGCTACGGCTAAACGCCCGATCGCACTTAATTGTCTGACTATTAACCCATGATAATCAGTGAGCTTATTGAAAGCTTCGTGTTTCTTTTTCGGTTTACTTTTGCGATGATAGCGGGCTATATTAGCGATAATTTCTAGTTCTATTTCGGTAAATCCTAATAGTTCGCTATTCCTAATTAAGTAATAAGAGTGTTTATGGTGACAGCTATGGTTAATGTACAATCCACAGTTGTGTAATACGCAGGCTACCCAGAGATACTCTTTAACATCTTCTGGCCAACAGTGTAAATGGGCTTTAGTTTGGTCGAATAAACTCAGGGCGAATTGGGCTACCCGCTTACTGGATTCTAAATCTACTCCATAGTTATGGGCGATTTTCAAGACGCTACGCTCTCGAATTTCGCTTTGATAACGCAGGCGATTTTCTATCAATCCGTGGGTTAGCATCCAGTCAACTATCACCCCCTCTCTTAAAGCCCTCTCGCACAGAGTTAATTTATCTATCTGCAACAGGGTCATCGCTTCTAAGAGGATGATCGAACCGGCGAGAATGATCTCGGCTCTTTTATCCGACATCCCAGGTATATTGAATCTCCCGGCGTAGTTGAGAGTGGAAAATCTTTTAACCAGGTCTTTGATCTCCCGGCGGGTAATTTGATAGCCGTTGAGGGGGGTGGGAATCTCTCCGATTTTTTCTAGGGCGGAAATGGTGATGAGGGTTTCGATCGTGCCTGATGTGCCGATTAAATTGGGGATTTCCCCATGTTTGAGTTTCGTCCCGATTTCTTCCACGGCTCTTTCTAACATACCCCGCACGTAAGCCCGTAAATAAGCTAACTCCTTGGTACTGATCGGGTCGGTGGTGATCAGGTCTTGGGTGAGTCTGACCGCGCCTATTCTCGTACTGCTCAAAAATCTGGCTTCTTGGCTATCGGCGAGGATTATTTCTGTAGAACCGCCGCCTATGTCGATGATGATATGGGGTTGGTTCTGGAAGTCCATGCAGGATAGTACGCCTAGATAAATGCGTCGGGCTTCTTCCTGTCCTGAAATCACGTCAACCTGTAAGCCTACTTCCGCGGCGATCAATTCTAAGAATTCTTCGCCGTTACTGGCTTCTCTGGTGGCACTGGTGGCCACGGCGACCAGATGATCCACGTTAAGGCTCGTGGCCAAATCTTTACAGCGTTTGAGGGCGGAGATGGCGCGCTCCATGGCGAGTTTGCTCAGTTTGCCAGTTTTCGGATCTCGATCGCCGAGCCGCACGGTATCTTTTTCCCGTGCGATAATGGAAAAAGCTGGTAAAGAAGGGTCGATACGCACCACCACCATGTGAACGGAATTGGTGCCAATATCGATCGCTCCTAAGATACAAGGCTCGAACTCTTTCAGGTTGGGAAATTTCGCGCCGTTTGTAGTAAGTTGGTTAGCAGTGTTTACCATTGTCTTCTATGAACCTATCCGATTTTAAGGCTGAACCGCTCTGGTTAACTGTGATCCGTCTCCTGCGCTGGGATAAACCGGCGGGACGATTGATTTTGATGATTCCCGCTCTCTGGGGGCTTTTCGCCGCCGCTAAGGGTTTACCTCCCCTGACTCTAGTGGGCGTGATCGTATTGGGTACTCTAGCTACTAGCGCCACGGGATGCGTGATCAATGACCTCTGGGATCGAGATATTGACCCACAGGTAGAAAGAACTCGAAATCGACCTCTCGCAAACCGTGCCATCTCGATTCAGATTGGCCTTATTATCGCTCTTATCGCCCTCGTCTGTGCTGCGGTTCTAGCATTTTATCTTAATAGACTCAGTTTCTGGTTATGCGTGGCCGCAGTACCTATTATCGTCGTCTATCCTCTCGCTAAAAGGTTTTTTCCTATCCCCCAGTTAGTTCTCTCTCTGGCTTGGGGTTTCGCCGTACTGATCAGTTGGAGCGCCGTCACCGCCGATTTAACCCCGGCTGCTTGGTGTCTCTGGGGTGCGGTGGTGTTTTGGACTCTGGGTTTCGATACGGTTTACGCTTTGTCCGATAGAGAAGATGATCTCAAAGTAGGGATTAATTCTAGCGCTATTTTCTTCGGCGATCGCACTGCCGCCGCCGTGGGGGTCTTTTTTGCCCTGACCACTGGTTTACTGGCTTATTTCGCAGTGTTATCTGGTCTTTCTTGGCCTTTTTGGATCGGGTTGGCTCTCAGTGCGATCGCTTGGTCGCGTCAATATTCACGCCTGTTAGAACCGGATTTACCCCGCCCTGTTTATAACGCCATATTCGCTAATAATGTGTGGATAGGTTTTCTGATTCTAGGTTCTATTATTCTGGGCAGTATCTACTGACTAGAGGTTATCCCTCTTTCTTGTAACTGACGGATGAAGTAATCTTCTAAAGACGCTCTAGCTTTATTGAAGCTGACTAACTGTATTCCCGCAGAGTTAATAAAACGGAGGAACTCGGCCGGATCACCTTTTACCTGTCCGTGCCAACAACCATCGTGCCAAGTTAATTCGGTCATCCAATGTGCGATTTTATCTTCGTCGCCGCCCTTGATCACCGCTTGATGGAAATTGCTACTGCCCAAAATATCATCGAGGGAACCCATACAGATCAGTTCTCCCCTGGCGAGAATGGCAATACGATCGCATATCTGCTCTACATCGGATAAAACGTGAGAGTTGAAGAAAATCGTCTTACCCTGTTGCTTTAACGAGAGGATAATTTCCCGCACCTGATAGCGCCCCATCGGATCGAGTCCCGACATGGGTTCATCTAAAAATACTAGTTCCGGGTCATTGATTAAAGCCTGGGCCATGCCCACCCGTTGCATCATCCCCTTGGAATATTGTCTTAACTGCTTCTTCTGGGCGGTTTTGCGATCGAGTCCCACCATATCCAATAATTCGGCGATACGTTTCCTGCGTAAACCGCCTGGTATCTGAAAAACGCCACCGATTAAATCTAAAAACTCGTAGCCGGTGAGATAATCGTAATAGTAAGCGTTCTCTGGTAAATAGCCGATACGTTGTTTCACCCCTCGATCGCCGATGGGATGGCCCAAGAGCATGGCGCGTCCTGAAGTGGGTCTGACTATACCTAGGAGAGTTTTTAATAAAGTGGTTTTACCGGCGCCGTTGGGGCCTAATAAGCCGAAAGTTTCGCCTTGATATACCGTTAAAGTACAACTTTTCAGGGATTCGACCCTTTGATTGAGCCAGAAACCGGTTAGATACACTTTGCTTAGATTCAACGTCTCTACAACGGGTACGGCGGTGGTAGGTTCACGCTCGACCAAGTTATCTAGAATTAAAGGGCTTTGACCGGACATGGGCAATGATTGAGAAACTGCTTTACCTTTATTTTTCCCACATCTGTCTTAAATGTTTCCTTTTCCAAGGATAAATTTAACAACAAACCTGCGAACTGGGTTCGCAGGTTGGGATGTTATCGAAAATTTTCGATTATTCTACGGTAATCGAGCCTACCATTCCAGCACCGCGGTGAGGTTCACAGTAGTAGCTGTAAGTTCCTGGTGTGTCGAATGTGGTTTGGAAAGATTCGCCTGGAGAGAAGACTAAAGCTTTGTGAGAGATTTTAGCGGCTAAATCTTCGGGTGCTTTGTCGAATACCACGTTATGGGGGGCTAATTTATTATTCACCCATTTAACGGTGTCACCGGCTTTGATGGATAACTTCGGTGGGTCGAATTGTAAAGTACCTTGATCACCACCCATTTTTACGGTGTGGTCTCCCGCGGAAGCAGGCGCAATCATCGTGAAAAAGCTAGAAACTACTAAGGCGAAGGTGGCGACGAGTAGACCGATTTTTTTTGACATTTTGTTGATCCCTTTCATGATCTGATCTGAATTTATACAACTTTGACAAGCTGTCTTTTGACAAAAGCGAACGAAGTGTGCTTTTTGTCCCCATATTCGATCTTACATCAAAGTTTGACACTTTGTCTTTTGACAGGGAGATCAGTTTTGTTGACTATAAATGACGGAACTAGATTCTTTCTGGAGAACTCAGATGAAAAAATTATTAATCTCTATTTTATTGCTTCTGTCGCTTGTTTCCTTACCCAGCCCAGCTTTTGCCGGTGACGCGGCTAAAGGGGCTAAGGTATTTAATGCTAACTGCGCTTCCTGCCACATGGGGGGAAACAATGTGGTAGCCGCTAATAAAACCCTCAAAAAAGATGATCTGGAAAAGTACGGCAAAAATTCTCTAGAAGCGATCGTCGCTCAAGTTACCAAGGGAAATGGCGCGATGCCCGCTTTCGCCGGTCGTCTCACCCCGGATGAGATCGAAAATGTCGCCACTTACGTTTTAAGTAAAGCTGAATCGGGTTGGAAGTAATACCAATTCCTCAAAAGTCAACCCGGTTAACCAACCCGCCAGGGAATAAATTCCCTGACTCATAGCATCCGTCGGTTTAAAACCGACGGATGCTGTGAGACCGTGATTGAAACCACGGTCGGGTAAACGATAAGAATTGGATAATCGCCGTTGATTTAAGGCTCGACCCAGCGACCATCGGTTTTGATGAGGTCGATCAACTGCGCCACCCCTTGGTCTTCGGGTACGCGCTTAATTTCTTCCCTGCCCCGATAGAGAGATATATAACCCGCCTGTTTACCCACATAGCCATAATCCGCGTCTGCCATTTCACCGGGGCCGTTGACGATACATCCCATGACGGCTATATCTAAACCCGTGAGGTGCTTCGTCGCTTCTCTAACTTTGTGTAGCACTTCTTCGAGATTGAATAAAGTGCGCCCGCAGGAAGGACAGGCCACATATTCCACCATGGTTTTTCTCAGTCCCAACGCCTGGAGAATACTGTAACAAACGGGGATTTCTTTTTCCGGGGCTTCGGTGAGAGAGACGCGGATGGTATCACCGATACCGTCTGCTAGTAAGGTAGCGATTCCGGCGGTGGATTTAATGCGCCCGTATTCTCCGTCTCCGGCTTCGGTGACTCCTAAATGTAGGGGGTAATCCATTCCTAATTCGTCCATCCGCTTCGCCATCAGTCTATACGCGGCTAACATGACGGGTACGCGGGAAGCTTTTAAAGATACCACCAAATTACGAAAATCTAAGGACTCGCAAATCTTGATGAATTCCAGCGCCGATTCTACCATTCCCTCTGGGGTATCGCCGTAGGTGAATAACATTCTCTCGGCTAAAGAGCCGTGATTGACCCCGATTCGCATCGCTTTTCCCTGGTCTCTCAAGGAAACTACTAAAGGCTCTAAAGTGTCGCGGATTTTTTCGCCGATTTCTTGAAATTCGCCCTCCGTGTACTCGGTGCGATCGCTCTTGGGCTTTTCAAACACGTACAATCCAGGATTGATCCTCACTTTATCGATATGTTTGGCCACTTCTAAAGCGATTTTCATGCCGTTGTGATGCACGTCGGCCACTAGCGGCACAGGTTTATAGGTTTTGACCAATTTCTCTTGTATATCGGCTAAGGCTTTGGCGTGGGCCATACTCGGTACGGTGACGCGCACTATTTCACAGCCTACCTCGTGCAATCTCCTGATACCGGCTACTGAACCATCTATGTCCAGGGTATCCTCATTAATCATCGATTGCACTACCACCGGATAACCGCCGCCGATGGTTATATCTCCTACTTTAACCGGACGGGTCTTTCTCCTTTTGATAGTAGTATCAAATTCAGGTGTGGTCGCCTGCTTGTTTGCTGGTGTTTCCAAGGTTGGCATAGGATCTGTCTTCGTAGTCTTTTTTATATATTCTCAAATTTCGTCACCTCTTTTTCTCTTACTTATAACGGTTCGAGAAGATAATAAGCTAGAATAATCAAAATTTAAGACTTTAGTTATTTATTTAGCATGAAACAACGCGGCGTAACGATTTGGTTAACGGGTTTGAGTGGTGCCGGAAAAACCACGATCACGGAAGCCCTAAAACAAAAGCTAATCGATGAAGGATACGACATTGAAGTATTAGACGGTGATATTGTCCGCACTAATCTCACTAAAGGTCTGGGATTCAGTAAAGCCGATAGAGATGAAAACATTCGCCGCATCGGCTTTGTGGCTAATCTCCTCACCCGTCATAACGTGATTGTTTTGGTGTCGGCTATTTCGCCCTATCGGGAAATTCGCGACGAGGTGCGGGAAAAAATCGGTAGTTTCGTGGAAGTATTCGTTAATGCGCCTCTAGCGGTGTGCGAGGAACGAGATGTGAAAGGGTTGTACAAAAAAGCCCGTGCCGGGGAGATTAAATCTTTCACCGGCATCGATGATCCTTATGAGCCTCCTTTAAATCCTGAAGTCGAGTGCAGAACCGATTTAGAAACTTTAGACGCTAGTTTGGCTAAAGTTTGGGATAAGTTGGCTCAGTTAGGTTATATTTCTCTCCCTGCAGTTGTTTAAACAGGGAAGTAGGATGTTAACATCCTCCCCGCACGTCCCTACGATGGGACGGGAATTCCCAAGAGTTACCTCTTGGGCTTTCTGATTCCCGAACTCTTTTGTCTTTAGCTTCGCTGTCATGACCTGAATGCGTCCGATACATAACCAGGTGACAAGCCTCGCGGCATTCTCGTAGGAGGCAAGAAGAAAACTGCCCTAGCCTACTGCCTCCGACCTCCCTTGGAGCTAGCCCAGATAGAACCCAATCCTATTAAGAGTAACCCTGCCATAGTATTTGGTTCTGGAGTGGATTGACTCTCAATATTCCAGCCGCCCTTGAAGGAGTAGAGGAAACCGGGCAGTAAACTTAAGCCAGCGGGACAAGGCTGACCGAGACCGACTTGGGCCGAGGTAGTCCCGTCGGTACAAACGTCAAATTGTTCGCCCGCACCGGTTTGAGTGACGCTAAAATCGTTATCCGTACCTGTAATAATGGCGTAAGTGCCATCATTAAGACGAGGCCCGACGGTCAAACCTTCAAATTTCTCCGCTATCTGGCTTCCTGTAGCCCCAATCTCGGCCGCAATGTCGATAAATGGTGTTGGGTCTTTTTTCACGGGGATAACACCGGTGGGTAAGTCATTAATACCCCCTAAACTGATCCCGCTTACATCGGTAGCACCCGCTAAGGAAATCATGTACACCCTTTTACTGCCCACGGGTACGCTAGCGGTGGGATTATCTACGCCTAAGCCCCGGTTGTCTCTTTCGAGAACGAGAAAGTTATTACCACCTAACGCAGTGATGGCGCTGAGTCCGATGCTGCGCCCCTGAGCGGTAACGCTAAAATCATCGTCGGTTCCAGGAAGACGATCGTTAATATCATCGATCGATTCTAATTGATAGATAAACTGCCCCGTACTGGCCCCGGTTGCTGTATCGAACTCTACTATCCTAACATTACGGCTTCTTCTGCCCTCGCCTTGATCCCCTTCGTTCACTAAAGGGTCTTGTAAAGTAGCGTATAGTTTGGAACCATCGGGAGAAATGGTCAAGCCTTCAAAACCTCGGTTATCCTGACGACCTGTCGTGATCGTCGGGCGACCATCTACGTAGTTGATAGTGCCGTCTGGCTGTCTCGGTATCAAATTGTCCGGTGTGGTGAAGGCACGGATAAATTCCCCAGCCGGGCTGAATTCGTACAGGGAAGGGCCATATTCATCGGAAACGTAGAAATTACCGTTAGGCGCTAAAGCGAACCCCTCTGGGTCGAAACTATTGCCAAGTGTATTTGTATTACCGTTGAGTAAGAGAGGATTAAGACCGTTAAAGTTTTCACCGTTTCGAGTGAAGAGAATACTCTGGACAATTTGGAAATTACTGATAGCCCCCGTATCTTTATCCACGTCAAGGGTGAATTTTTGCACTCTGGTATCGTAACTGATCAAACCACCGCCCGGGCCTCGATCGCCCAAGCCATAATAAACATTGTTGGTGCGATCGTAATAAATATCCGAGAAGAATCCCACCCGGTTGAGATTCGCCCCGCTACCCCCCGATGATAGATCGGTCGTATTACCAGGTATAACGATCCCATTCACCAGCGAATTGCCATAGGTAGGGGTAGCGGTGGCCAATAGTCCCAACATTAAACCACTCACACTCAATAATCGGGCACGAAATTTATTCATTTTGTCAAAGCTTAAAGATAAACGTCATCTATAAGCTTTAATCTGTTCAGATTAAGGCCTGTTTATTAATTATTTAAGGGTGCAAGCTGCCGTCGGGCATGATCGTCTCGGTGAGATTAATGCCGCTCAAACAGCTATTACGGAAGATAGAGCCTCTTAGATCCGCGTTCTGTAAACAGGCATCGGTCATATTAGCACCCTCGAAAGACACTTCCATGAGAAAAGTTTGATTGAGAAGAGCGTAACCGAAGTTGGCATTTCTGAGAATCGCCTCGCTTAAATTAGCCCCCGTCAGATTAGCTGAACAGAAATCCACTCTACTGCTAAAATTAGCACCCTGTAAGTTAAATTCCGAGAGCGTCACCAAGCTGATACTCACCTCCCTGAATACCGCCCCGCTGAGATTCGCCCCTCTCAAATTGGCGCGGCGGAGATTCGCCCCCTGTAGATAAGCGTCTTGGAAATTAGCATTACGCAAATTACTTCTGGTAAAGTCGGCTTTATGGAAGTTACCCCCCGTTAATTCGGCCCCGTTGAGATTGGCTTTACTGAGATCCACTCGATTCATATTCGCACCGGTTAAATCCACGCCGCTGAGGTTGGCTTTACTTAAATCGGCGCGGCTGAAGTTAGCACCGGTGAAAATCGCCCCTACCAAGTTAGCGCCGGTTAGATTCGCACCTCTTAAATCCGCGTTGATCAGATTCGTTTGTTTTAAATTCGCCCCGCTCAAGTTAGCACCGGCTAAATTAGCGCCTTGAAGATTGACCCAGCTTAAATCGGCCTCGCTTAAATCCGCTGCGGATAAATCGGCTTCTTGTAATTTGACGCTGATCAGGCGGGCGTACATTAAATCGGCACGGCTCAGATTGGCACGGCTTAAATCAGTACCACTGAGATTAGCCCAATCAAAAGCGGCCCTGCTAAAGTTAGCTTCGCTTAGATTGACTTGAATGATGTCTTCTCTCTGTAATTCTGCCCGGCTAAAATTTCTGTCCCCTTGTCCGTAACGCCAAACGATTTCCTCGGCGTTCATTTCTTCTCTAACAAGTTTGGCGGGGTGTCTCAGTACTTTATGCTCTTGCATGGTCTGTGGCTCTGGTTTTCTCTACCTCGATCGCTAATCTAGCCTAATTTTCGAGTCCTGTATGTGTTTTGGATCAACACCAACGGCGATCTAGATAACACGATCGCATTTTCAAGGGGTTGAGTTACAATTGTCCTATCTTACTCCGTAATTTTATGCAAGCCCGCATTTTCCAATCTGTTGTTAAGTTTTGTAAATTATTGTTTTTAACGCTCATTTGTTCGATCGTCTTCCAGCTTTTACCTTCTTATTTACCCACGGACGCTACTAACGCTTTTGCTGACCTTTGCGCTAATAAAAATCAACAGTCACTAGAAACGCAACACACCCTAGATTCTTTGCTAGAAGTAGCTAAAACCTCAAATTGTCAGGTGGCTTCTCGTTATTTCGATGAGATGACCGCTTTGAACTTGCAAGGTCACGACATAATCGACCTTTCCCCATTGACTTATTTTCAACAGTTAGCATCTTTAACCTTATCCGATAATAAAATTCAAAATCTCAAGCCTTTAGCGTCTTTAAAAAATCTCAAAGCATTGGATTTATCCAATAATTTCGTTTCCCATCTAGAGCCGATAGCCGGACTTAATAACTTAGAAGTTTTATGGTTATGGAATAATAAAATTCAAAATCTCCGGGGAATCGAGTCTCTAAAAAAACTTGAAAAATTATATATACCATTTAATCAAATTTCTGACCTGTCCCCTGTAAGCGGATTAAATAATTTAAATAAATTACTGGCAGACGATAATAAAATCAAAGACTTAACACCTTTAATGGGTTTAAGCAAAATATCTGGATTATCTTTAAGCAACAACCAAATTAATAATATTAAGCCGTTAGAAAATTTAGAAAATTTAACTATTCTCATTCTCCAAAATAACCAAATAGCTAAGTTGGAAAGCTTGGGAAATCTGACCGGACTAAAACTGTTAATGCTATCGGGAAACAGGATCACGGACATAAATCCTCTGGAAAAGTTAAGAAAATTGGAAGCATTAGACCTAGCCCGGAATGGGATCAAACAGCTAGAACCGCTATCATACTTGATAGATTTGAAAAGTTTATTCTTGTCGGACAATAGAATAGAAGACCCTCAGCCTTTGACTTTTCTAGCTAAATTGACGGATTTGCAGTTAAAAAATAATCCTCTCAGTAATTCTTCCTGGTGTCCCGTTAAACCCGACTCGATCTGTAAGTTTTAAAATTTAGCTTAAGAAACCGCCATATTATTGCGGGTGAACTAAGATCGAGTTAGAAGCTTTCACAACCTGAGAGGTAAATCATGTCTTCTGTAAATTCGGTTCAAGAAATCTGCACTCACTTGGAGCAAATAGAACAAGTAGATCCGGTAACGGGTGCTGTTTATCGAGAACAAGCGCAAGATATTATCGCCACGACCACAGTAGATTTAGAGGATCGGAAAACCGTGGCCGAATGTCTCAGTGATGCCAATCAAATACTGACTCTGAAAACCGTTGGCAAAGAAGACAGTTATTAAATTATCCTTGTTTTTAAGCCTCCAGGTCACGGGTTGTAGTAGTGCGATGTTAACTACTCCCCAAATATTAACGGGAGGCTTGAATAGTAACTCTGTAGAGGAAAATCCCGCTTACAGCGGTGACGGGCGTTATTTAGCCTTCGCATCCGATCGCAGTGGTCGCCGTAGTATCTATCTATTCGATCTACAACAACGGCGATTAGTATCTCTACCCAATCTCAATCGCCGCGATTCCAGTCAAGATCAACCGGCTTTGAGCGCCGATGGTCGTTTTCTCGCTTACGTATCCACGGAAAGGGGTAAAACCGATATTATGGTATACGATCGTGAGTCCCAACGTTCAGAATTGCTCACCGCTAACGTCAGAGGTACGGTGAGTGGACCCACCATCAGCGGCGATGGTAGTAAGATCGCTTTCAGCACCAACGAGAACGGTCAATGGAAAATAGCTTTAGTCCAAAGAAATTTACCCTAGCATCCAATTTAGATGTTGTGGCAGTAAGGTATTCAAATCGTAATTAGCCACGATCGTTTCCCTAGCCTTGACACGGAGAGGGGCCATATCTGCCGGGTTATCTAAAGCCACTTCTACGCGAGCGGCGATTTTTTCCGGGTCGAAGAAATCCACTAATAAACCGTTCACGCCATCTTGAATAAGTTCCCGCACCGGCGCGGTATCTGAGCCGACGATGAGACAACCCGTGGACATAGCCTCTAGCATCGACCAAGAGAGGACGAAAGGACGGGTGAGATACAGGTGAACGGAAGAAGCTTGCAAAACCTGTAAATACTGATTATAGGGAAGTAAACCGGTAAAGTGAATACGAGATAGATCGAGAGGCAATTTTTCTAACATGAATTCTTTGTAGGTTTTCCCACCGGGCAGGTTACGACCGTAGGCGACTCGATTTTCACCCACCACCACTGCATGAAGATGAGGTCGCCTTTTTTGTAATATGGCGATCGTTTCCATGAACTGGGGAAAGCCTCTATAAGGTTCCATGCCCCTCGCTACATAAGTAATGATTTCCGGCACATCGGATAAATCCAGATTCAGATTCGGCAGGACTAATTTAGCACCGGGGTTGGGGCGGAATATATCAGTATCTATCCCGTCGTGGCGCACGGTGATTTTCGTTCCTAATTGGGGTGGGAATTGTTGATGTTGCCAGCGGGTAGGGGATAACCCTTTATCACAACTGTAGAGATCGATAAGGATAGCAGAATTTTTGATCCTGATGCGCGCTTCATCGTCCAAGGATAAAGGTTCGGCCGGGTCAAAATCCGCGTCCGTACCGTGGGCGTGATAGAACCACTCGAAGTAACAGAGTAACTTAGTTTTCGGGAAAGCGTCTTTAATGAACAGGGTGGAGCCCCATCCCGAATGACCGAAGACTATATCGGGAATCACCCCCATTTTCTTCATCTGATCGGTCATTCTATAAACCGCCTGCCCTTCTAAAACCGCACTCTCTAAATTCTGCAAGTAATGGTGGGTAGCGGGATTAACAGCTCGGCTCGGTGAGTAAAGAATTTTTTGCACGCCTTGTATTTGCCCTTCCGCTCTTTTCGTCCCGAAAAGCACTTTATTTTTGGGATCGCGAGCGAGGGCCGTGGCTAGATGGCGAAATTGGGCGGGGAAATTAGAATGTAAAAATAGTATTTTCATCGGGTCGGTTAAATCCTTCTTTGGGATGATCCTACAGAAATTTGCGCAAATGGAAAAGTTATTTAAACAATTGGATATAACAAGGAACGATCGAGCTAAAGTCAGAATGTGGAGAGAATATTAACTATGCGTGTTTTAGCTTCTTGTAATCGTTACTCGGAAATTACTTTGACTCTAGACCCGGTTGCTACAAATGGCAATAAATTGGAGCTATATATCGATCTAAAAGTTAGTTCCCACACCCAACCGTTATTAAATGGGCAGATTCAATGGCTGATCACCGGGGGTCAACTCAATTTAGTGCTGAATAACTGTATTTTAGTCCATAGCGATCTTAACCCTGAATTCGCGGTTACTTTTGAAGACGATTCCACGGCTTATCTGTTCGCTCTACGGGGCGGGGATTGGGGATGCAAATTAGGCAGCTTTAGCTATGGGAACGATTCCTATACCATCACCGGTGAATTTTTCGCTACTATGAGTGATGTATCGGTCGTGGAAACTCAGTCTTTATGGCGGCACGATATTAGTCCCAATAAATACGGGGTATTGAACCGGGTACTGGCGAGATTCCTCGTCAATAATGAACTTCATCCCTATTTAAGCAAAGTGACGATCGGCTTGCAAGCATTACCCCCCGATACACTACCCCCCGTTCCAGCTACACAAGCCCTAGATAATTTAGATAAACTCATTACCGTTATTTACGAACACGACAGCGATGATTTCGCCCTATTAACTGGATTAGCGGGTTTAAGCATCTTTGACGATTATCGTGGCGGAAATTTATCAGGGTGTGAATTAAGCGGTGTGGACTTTACCGGTGCGAATCTATCCCGCGTCAATCTTAGAGGCGCTAATTTGACCGATGCTTGTTTAAGTGAAGCCGATCTGAGCTATGCCCGATTAAGAGGGGCTGATCTGAGCGGGGCTTTATTGAGTAACGCCAATTTAACCGGCATCGATGGTTATCGTTGTAGTTTGGCTCTTGCCAATCTCATCGGGGCTAATCTAGAGGGAGCTAACTTAACTCAGGTGAACCTCACCGAAACCAATTTGAGCGGGGCGAAGGTGAAGGGTGCGACATTCGCCGAAAATACGGGTATGACAGAAGAGTTACGATCGAGCCTACTGTCACGAGGGGCGATCGTGTTATGAATATTGAGACACGTAGCTTTTGGCGATAAAAGGAGAGGTCATGGCTGAGAGAAGCGCTTTGTAATCCAACCCGAAACTTACTTCTTTGCCCACACTCAAGGTGGTATTCTCGCCGTCGAGAACTAGATGATCGCTACTAGATCCCAGTATTTCCAAGCACTCACCGGATTTTAACCCCGATACAGGCACATCTTGTCTACCTAGAGCGACGATCACCCGCCGATGAACACCACGATCGAGAAAACTGGGAACATTCCCGAAAGCATCCCGACCGATCGTTCCAGAGGGCAGAGAAGATTTATCCTTAGATTCGATCACTTCCGCGATCAGCCGGAAAGCATCCGTATGTAAACCCACGATTACTTCTCCATTAACCGTTTCCCGTCCCAAGAGGATCGATTCACCGAGCCGCAAATTATTGATCCTGCCAGAATCTAGCGTGCGTTGATACCATCGATAATTCGCGGAATTACCCCCGGAAACGATCGGTAATTTGAGAGAAAATTTTTCTTCGATCGTATTCGCCAATATGGACAGTTGCCCCATATTATTATTATCCGGCTCGATCCCCCCATAACAGGCAAGATTACAACCGATACCAACGATGTCAATACAAGGTAAAGAAAGTACCGAGGCGATAAAAGCCGGAAAGTCGCAGGGCATAACCCCCTCCCGTCGATCTCCCAATTCAGCCATGATGATAATTCGATGGACTTTTTGCAGTAACTTCGCTTGGTGGGACAGTTCTAGTATGGTTTCCAGTTCCGTATTCAAACTAATATCCGCGCCCAGAACCACCGATTCTGCTTGACTGAAGGCGGTACGCAGCAGAACGAAACTCGTGGACACTCCCGCTGCTTTCATTTTGAGGATATTTTCAATACGAGAGTCGGCGATGAACTTCACTCCCCCTCCAATCATCGCCCTCGCGATCAGGGGTTCTCCCAAGATCGCTTTCGTGACTCCCATGAGGGAAATTCCTTTTTTTCTGTATAGGGTAGAGAGTACCCTGGCGTTATGCCGGATTTTAGGAAGAGAAATTTCGATCCGGGGTAATAAACTTTTCATGTCTCCAAGACGGCGGCTGTCCTCCTATTCTCCCGTTGTAATTTCTGCCGCAATTTCGGAAAACGATCGCTCAATGCCCGTACCAGTTTGCGGCATCCGTATGTCAGTACATCGGTGGTCGGTATTTGAAAATCACGCTCGTATTTCTTGATAAAAATATCCGTTTCGGCTTCGCTGAGATTCTCGTGATTGATGGCGATCGCTATAACCGTGGTGGGGGCTATCTCCTCGATCAGTTGAATTTCTTTGCCCAAACTCGGCATCGGCAGATGAGGGAAGTCACATCGGTATTTTCGAGCCGGGGGATGTTGTAGGATTATCCCATCGGGCATACTGCCTTTGAGAATAGCTAGGGAACTCATGAAAGCGGGATGACTGAGGGCACTTTGTCCCTCCACGAGAATAATATCGGGATTTTCTCCCTCGAAAGCTTCTACAACCGCGTTCTCGATCTCGCCTATGACGAATTGAGATACCAGGGCATCGATGGAAACACCGTATCTCGCCCCCTGCATCAAACTTGTTTGCCCGGTGGCCACGAGTACCGATTTGATTCCCGAACGTTGAAGATATTCGTCGAGTTCTACCGCGGTCGTCATTTTTCCGCAGGCACAATCAGTTCCTAATACGGCGATGACGGGGATATTCACCCGCTCGATCGCACCGGTGAAAACGTGAAGGTCTGCTAAGGCCGGAGATTTGCGAATATCGGTGATCACGACACCTTTTTTCTCGGCCCGCTCTTTAAATTCTCGATCGTCGGAAAAGAATTGATGTAGACCGTTAACGATGTTCATACCGTGATCGATCGCTTCCAAGATCAGAACCCTTTCTTCGGGGGGTATAAAAGCCTGTAAAGGAGCCTTCCCGTAAATGTAACAATCGGGAATACGGGGCAGTTGAGCCAAAGCTTCCTGTAAATTGGCGAAAATCGGGATAGAGACACCATCGACTTTATCGCCTAGAACCTCTACCGCATTTTTACCCGCGAGGGAACTATCCAACACACCTACTATGTCGTAAATTTGGGAGCGTCGGATCAATCCGGCGGCGGTTTTTCCATCTACTTTTCCGAACTGATTCTCACAGTAAATTAAAGCCGTTTTTTTAGCTAATATCATCACGATTAATTCCTAAAATTTATCACCCGTTGTCCGATCTTATTTTTTATTCTTTATTCTTTATTCTTCTTCTTCTATTGCATAATCATCTTGATCGAGGAGAGCGTCGATCTCTCCCAAAATTTGTGAATCAGGATGGGCATCCGCTTGACGGGGCTTTAAGCGACCGCTTTGCCTGAGCCATTGCAGAAGCGATTCTTTGGAACTCAGAGGAGTTATGGGAATCGGTTGATAACGGGGTTCCTGATGAACCGAGGGATTACATTTCATCGTGATTTTCATTATATTTACTTCCATAAAGTGGCTAGGGGCTAGTGGCCAAGGGCTAGTGACTAGCCCCTGGCCACTACTCTTTAAAAGAGGGGTACGGTCAGCGAATTCTCTATAGTTTTCCCGGACGGGTATCAGTTTCAAGGAAAGGCTCCTGCAAGACACCGCCCGGGGCTACGTGTATGACTTTAATTGTTAAAAAAGGGTACTTGCAGGTCAATACCTGAACCTGCGGAGAAATTAATTTACTCCTCCTTAGCTCCCACCATAACACAAATTAACCATTTCTGGGATATTATTAACTTGATTTTCACAAAATATCCACTTAAACGTCTTACATTTTTATCCTAAAAAGCCTACAAGTGTATGTTTGAGTCGTATATTTACTAATAAAAAACTTCGCATTTAATAGTTTGAAAACTGAGGATAATCTGGCTATTTTTATGGTTTATTCTAGCTTTAATTATTACCCATTAATACCTGTAAATCTTCCGCGTCTAATTCTTCCGGGACACCATTACGGATTAGCTCGGAGAAATCTTCATTGGGCACCATAAAACAGAGGGCGTATAGTCTCTTATCGCTGACGTTGCGTAGTTCGTGAATACCTGTAGGGCGAACTAATAAACTGTCCCCTGAGTGCAGAGGAATAGATTTCCCGTCACAGATGGCCAGGCCCTCCCCTTGAAGAATAAAAAACATTTCCACTGCGTAATTATGGCGATGGGTGGGAGTGCTACCGTAAGGGTCGAAGATTTCCACGCAAACCGTCAGGGAATCACCCGCGGTAGTAGAATCGAATACGATCGCTAGGCGGTTAGTGTCTTCGGGAGTGATGCGAAAAACTTGATAATCCTTGGGGGATTTAATCACCGGTAACATACAAACTTGGGTGTTAGTCATGGGTTTAAGTTACGATTATGATATTTACTCTTAAGACTAACAAATATTTTTAATTTCGCCAGAGTTTATCGGCTACTTTAGTAGCATCTATCATCGGGGTAACATCGTGAACTCGGAGAATATGGGTTTTAGCTGCGATTGCATAACAACAAGCCGCTATAGTCCCCCAAAGTCTATCTTTCGGGTCTTGTTTATTGATAATATACCCGATGAAACTTTTTCTCGACACGCCTACTAATAGGGGAAAATCTAAACAATGAAAGCGGGGGAGATTTTGTAATATTTCTAGATTTTGCTCGTAGGTTTTAGCAAAACCTATACCAGGATCGATAATAATATTATGCCTATGGATTCCCAGATTTATAGCTTTGGATATTTGAGTTTCTAAAAAACTAATTATGTCGCTCACTAAATTTTCGTACTGGGTAAGAGTTTGCATGGTCTTCGGTGTACCCCGGCTGTGCATGAGGATGATGGGTACAGCTAGTTTAGCCGCAGTGGGTAACATTTCCGGGTCAAGAGTTCCCCCGGAAATATCGTTAATTATATCCGCACCCGCCTCTATACCGGCTTCTGCCACTTTAGAGTTAATGGTATCGAGGGAAATAGGTACGCGATAGCGGGAGCGAAGCAGTTCGATGATAGGTATGACTCGATCGATTTCTTCGTTCGTGGAGATTAATTGAGATCCTGGTCTTGTAGATTGACCGCCCACATCGATTATATCCACTCCCGCCTCGATAAAGCTTTGGGCTTGCTTCAAGGCTTTATCTGGAGAGTGATATTCGCCGCCGTCGCTAAAACTGTCGGGGGTAACATTGAGGATACCCATGATGTAAGTGCGTTTACCCCAGTTAAATATAGTGTCTCGTATTTTTAAAGTATTCATATGGCCCCTGAAAAACTTAATAGCCGTTAGTGAGACACTGACGGCTATTAATCGAGAAGAAAATAGATTTAAAGAGAAGCGAAAACCTCTTTAGCCGCGCTTATGGTTTGATCCACATCTTCCTCGGTATGTGCCAGAGAAGTGAACCCAGCTTCAAACTGAGAAGGAGCCAGATATATACCTCTTTCTAACATTCCGCGATGAAAACGACTGAACTTGGTTAGATCCGAAAGTTTAGCGTCTTCGTAATTATGAACGGGGTGCGATGTGAAAAACATCCCGAACATCCCGCTGATCTGGCCGCCGGAGACGCTATGACCTGCATCCTTTGCCGCTTGTAAGAGACCGTCGGTGAGGCGTTTAGTAATCTTATCGAGTTGCTCGTAAGTGCCGTGTTTTTGTAATAACTCTAGAGTCTTGATTCCCGCCGTCATCGCCAGAGGATTGCCCGAAAGAGTTCCAGCTTGATACATAGGCCCCGAAGGAGCCACCATAGCCATAATATCAGCCCTGCCGCCGTAAGCACCTACTGGTAAACCGCCGCCGATAACTTTACCGAGGGTGGTTAGGTCGGGGGTGATGCCGAAACGTTCTTGGGCCCCGCCGTAGGCGATACGGAAACCGGTCATCACTTCGTCAAATACCAGTAAAGCACCGTACTCTTTCGTTAATTCCCTTAAACCTTCTAAAAAGCCCGCATCGGGCACAATAAAGCCTGCGTTACCCACTACCGGCTCTAAAATAACTCCGGCGATCTCATCGGGGTTTTGGACGAATAAAGCTTTGACCGCCTCTAGATCGTTATAAGGTGCTGTGAGGGTACTGGTGGTGGTGGATTTGGGTACACCGGGGGAATCGGGCAAACCGAGGGTAGCCACGCCAGAACCGGCTTTCACCAAGAACATATCGGCGTGACCGTGATAACAGCCCTCGAATTTAATGATTTTCTCTCTGCCGGTAAAAGCCCGCATCAAGCGCAGTACGGACATACAAGCCTCTGTACCGGAATTGACGAAACGCACCATCTCGATACTGGGCACTGCTTCGATCACCATCTGGGCGAGAATATTTTCTTGTAGAGAAGGTGCGCCGAAACTAGTGCCTTTTTCTAAGGCCGAGTGAAGGGCGGCGATCACTTCATGATGGGCGTGACCGCAGATGGCCGGGCCCCAAGTACCCACATAATCGATGTATTGATTGCCGTCTACATCCCAAATATAAGCACCCTTAACATGGTCAAAAACGATCGGTTGACCGCCCACCGACTTGAAAGCCCGAACCGGCGAACTAACACCCCCTGGCATTAACTTTTGAGCGTTGGTGAAAATTTCTTCCGATTTGGTAGTTTTAAAAGATGATGTACTAACCACTATTAACTACGTCTCCTATCAATTTACTCTTTATTTGAATCGTCTCACGTTCTCGGTAGAAAAAGCATGAGAGATCATCTCATGCTCAAGGTTAAAAATGACCGCAGTTGTGCGGTCGCCGCAGGCTCCGCCGTTGCAGGGCGGAGTACCGGCGACTAGAAATGAAGTTTACTCTTCTTCATAATCATCTTCTAAGGAATCATCGTCATCGTCTTCATCCACGGGCCAACGACCGAAACCGCGGGGGGCGGGGGTTGGGGCCTCCCCTTCTAAGCCCATGCGGAGGGTATCACCTTCTGCATAAGCGCGGGCGGTATTATCATCGAGGATCATGTCACCGTCATTTTCTAAATCACCAACGACGAGGCGGGATGATAGATCTCGTGCCTGGTAATAACGGTAGCCCGATTCTTCCTGATCGGGGATGTAATCCGCCGCGGGGCTATTCATGCCCTCGTGGGCGTTAAAGCCCGTACCGGCGGGGATCAAGCGACCGATGATCACGTTCTCTTTCAGACCGCGCAACCAGTCGGACTTACCTTCGATCGCGGCTTCGGTGAGTACCCTCGTGGTTTCTTGGAAAGAAGCCGCGCTGATGAAGCTGTCCGTGTTCAGAGAAGCTTTGGTGATACCCAATAATAACGGGGTATAGCGGGCGGGAGAACCGCCGGTGATAGCCATCGCCTCGTTAACCTGTTCCACTTGGCGCAGTTCCACCAATTCCCCAGGTAACATGGTGGTATCGCCACCGTCATCTATTTTCACTTTAGAAGTCATCTGACGGACGATCACCTCGATGTGTTTATCAGAAATATCGATCCCTTGAGATTGATAAACCGATTGCACCTGATTGACGAGGAAGTTCTGCGCTTTTTGCAAGGCTTTCAAGGCGGCTTCGTAGGTTCCCAAGTCATCCACATAAAGATTGAAGAACAATTCTAAAATCTCGTGAGGGTTGGCGGGGCCATCGGTTAAAGCTTGTCCTGCGTCGATTCTCTGGCCATCCGTGACCATCAAGTTCTGTCCCGATAAGAGAGGATAGTCGCTGATCGTGCCGTCATCTTCGATAATTTTCACATCAACACTGTCATCTTGCCAGTATTCCACCTGACACAGTCCGCCTTTGCGGGCTAAAATACAGGCTTCTCTAGGTTTACGGGCTTCGAGAAGTTCTTCGATCCGGGGTAAACCTTGAATGATGTCTCCGGTTTTAGAACGTTCAAAAACTAGCAACACCAGATTGTCTCCCCGTTGTACGAGATCACCATCATCAATATGGAGGATCGCACCGGCGGATACTCGATAGGGTCGAGCCACTCTCAAACTTACCGTATAGTTCCCGTCAGCGTTTTTATCTATAGAGATCACTTGACCAGAATTAGGGGTATTAACTCCGGGAGCGAGAGGGCTATCGGCGATGATCAAGTCGCCTGGTTTCACCGTGGGTTCTTTAGGAGATGCCACGGTGAATAGGTCGCCGCTACGCACCACTAGAACACGGCGAATCGCCTCGATACCGCTACGAATACCGCGGATTTGTCCGGTTTCTTTACATTGGATCTCGGTACGGGCTACTACAGCGCCTGGAGTGATGTCCATACCATCGTAAACTAATACCCTGGTTTGGATGTTGCCACCAAGAGGATCGCCCTCGCTATCACGACGGAGGATCAGAGATTCCAGAATTACGAGTTGTAATCGCTTACAGTCGTTGTCTTCATCGTCTTTTAACTCGATGTCGGCGGTGAGATGGGAGATCGATTCAGGCTCATCGCTACTGATCTCTAACACCAGTTGGGTACTGAGTAACTGGCAACCTTCCACGGATTTAACTCTTTCCCCGTCTTTGAAGAAAATTCTCTGTACGGTGCGGAGTTCGATCTGTCGGCCTCCTTCTTGGTTGATGGAACCTTGAGTGAGGGAATCTTGCTCGTTATTAACCTGGAACTCTTGTACGGGACGTAATAGCAAACCTAATCCCTCGGTGCTTTCCACCCATTCGGCCTGACGTAATTCAGTCACGACTAAATCGGGGGTGATTTCTGTACCGGGGGGAAGCAGTTGACCGGTGGCGATACCCGTGGTTTCCGGGTCTAAATCTAGGTGTAATTCTCCTGGTTTGATAATAATCTCGCGGAGAATATCGTTTTTCTGAATTACTTCCACCACGCCGCTAGATTGAGAGAAGATGTCTTTAACTACTTCTTCACCACCCTCTACATACTGCCCGTCTTCTACTTGTAACAGGGAGATGTCTTTATTGACTTCGTGAGTTTCTTCGGGAATCCAGAGGATCGTTCCCCCTTGGGTTACTTCGTAGCCTTGTTTCCTGCTTCCCTTGGAAGTTTCGATCCCGGCGTACTGTATTAAACCGCCGGTTTTAGTGTGATAACTATCGTCGATCAATTCAGCTACGATCGCATGATTTTGTACCTTGGTTCCAGGAGTCGCCCTTAATAAAAAGCTTTGACCTTTACCGGTATAAAGTACGAATTGCTCACGACCGCCGCTGCTTTCTACCTTCACCTGCGCCTCATCTAGAGAAACGGAGGCGGTGACTATATCTATTTCCCGACTAGATGGGTCATAGCGAACAACCCCACCGTTAGTACAAACTAACTTGGTTTCCGCTAACACCTCGCCGGTTTGCACCTGATCGCCGTTCTGTACTACCGGTTCTGCCCCCGGCGGTAAATTATACACATCCCCGGAAAGTATCCACAGTAAGCCGCCCCTTTGAGCGATGCGAGTAGTATTACCTTGACGATCGGTTTTTTCTTCGGAAATCAAGTTAGAGAATAGCACCTCGCCCGCCAAGTTAGAGGTCACGTCCTTGGTGGCTCTTTCGGTGGACTTCTGGACTTTCGCCGAAGTGATCTCGGCCATTAGTTGCCCGGCGGTCACTTTCTGTCCATCGGTCACGAAGATTAAAGAACCTGCCGTGATCGAGTGGGCGACGGTTTCCAAACTCTTATCGCTCGGTATCAAACGAATTTCTCCAGGTGCTTCCACCTGATCTCTTTCATCACCGTGGCGGGTACGTACGTTACGGACGCTCAATCCCGCGGCGAATTTCACGCTTCCATCAAAATCAGCTTTGATCTGACGCGCCACTTCCCCGGTGAACACGCCGCCGGTGTGGAAAGTTCTCATGGTTAACTGGGTTCCAGGTTCACCGATCGATTGGGCGGCGATGATCCCCACTGCTTCCCCCATATCCACCGGGTAGCCGTGGGCGAGACTCCAGCCGTAGCATTGCTGACATACCGATCGCACCGCCTCACAGGTCAGGGGCGATCTGACTTTCACCTCTTCCACGCACTCGTTAAGCTTTTCGGCGAGGGCATCATCCACCACATCATTACGTTTGGCGATGGTTTCGCCGTTCACCACCACATCTTCAGCGAGACTGCGCCCCAACATGCGATCGCCGAGGCGGATCAACACCCGATCGCCATCTTTCATCGCCACCACTTTAATAAAACGGCTCGTGCCGCAATCCACTTCCCGGACGATCACATCTTGGGACACATCCACGAGACGGCGGGTGAGATAACCGGAGTCGGCGGTACGTAGGGCCGTATCCACCAGACCTTTCCGCGCACCGTAAGAGGAAATAACGTATTCGGTAACGGTCAAACCCTCGCGGAAATTGGTTTTGATGGGTAAATCGATAATTTCCCCTTGCGGATCGGCCATTAACCCCCGCATCCCCACCAACTGGCGAACCTGGCTCATATTACCCCGCGCCCCGGAGAAAGCCATCATATAAACGGAATTTAACGGGTCGGTGCTGCGGAAATTGCGGATAACCTCGTCTTTAAGAGCTTCAGAGGTGATATTCCAGGTATCGATCACCTTTTGGAAACGCTCCACCTCGGTAATTTCGCCCCTGGCGTAGCGTCTTTCGGTGAGACGGATTTCCTGTTCTGCCGATTCCAGCATTTCTTTTTTCGCTGGCGGTACAGTTAGATCATCGACGCTGATCGAGACACCCGCTTTGGTGGCGAAACGGAAACCCAAATCTTTCAAATCATCTGCCACTTGAGAACAGAGAGCCGAGCCATAATTCTGAAATGCCCAGGCGATCAGTTTTTTCAAGCGTCCTTTATCTACCGTGTAGTTATAAAACATCTTTTTTCAGCTTAATAAGGAATAGGGAATGAGGAGTCGGTAGGGGGAGAGTGCATAACTGCCTACTCCCGGCCATCAACTTTTAAGCGTCTTCTTCTTCCAACTCCAGGTCTTCGCTGGACAGGGACTCATAGGTAGGACGGGAGGGGGTGCGACGACCCACATCGGTCATCAGGTCTATTTCCACCTCGCGGGAAGCACCATCGGGGGTATTTTCCACCTTATGCACGGCTATATCCAACCCGAGGGATTGTAACTCTCTCATCAGTACCTTGAAGGATTCCGGGGTACCTGGACGGGGGATCGCTTTGCCTTTGACGATCGCGTTGAGGGCTTCATTCCTGCCCTGCATATCGTCGGATTTCACCGTCAATAACTCCTGTAGGGTATACGCCGCACCGTAAGCTTCCAACGCCCACACTTCCATCTCCCCGAAGCGTTGTCCGCCCTGTTGGGCTTTACCGCCGAGAGGTTGCTGTGTCACCAGCGAGTAGGGGCCTGTAGAACGGGCGTGGATCTTATCGTCCACGAGGTGAACCAGTTTCAACATATACGCTTGACCGACGGTGACGGGTCGATCGAACGCCTCACCCGTACGTCCGTCGTACACCATGATTTTGCCCGCGTGGTCTGGATCGAAAACCCACTTTTTATTCGGGCGGGCGGAAGCGTTTTCCAATAAGCCGTGTACGGTCAAGCGAGAAGCTTCTTCCCCGTACATCTCATCGAAGGGAGTCACTTTAAACCTCACGCCCAAATTCTCACCCGCCCAACCGAGGAGACACTCGAACACCTGACCCACGTTCATCCGTGAAGGCACACCCAGGGGATTGAGAACGATGTCCACAGGACGGCCATCGGGTAGATAGGGCATATCCTCGTTAGGCAGAATCCGGGAGATGATCCCTTTATTGCCGTGACGGCCCGCCATCTTATCCCCTACTTGGATCTTGCGTTTCTGGGCTACGTACACCCTGACGACCATGTTGGCCCCAGGAGGTAATTCATCCCCCTGCTCACGGGTGAACACCCGCACATCCACCACCCGACCTTTTTCGCCGTTGGGGACGCGCAGGGAGTTATCTCTTACATCCCGAGCTTTTTCACCGAAAATAGCCCGCAGTAATTTTTCTTCAGGGGGCTGATCCGATTCCCCTTTGGGGGTGACTTTGCCCACTAATATATCTCCCGCTTCCACCCAGGCACCCTTGCGGATGATCCCCTGTTCGTCGAGGTTACGCAGTGCGTCTTCACCCACGTTAGGGATCTCGCGGGTGATTTCTTCGGGGCCTAGTTTGGTTTGTCGGGCTTCGATCTCGTATTTCTCGATGTGGATACTGGTATACACATCGTCGTACACCAAACGCTCGCTGATCAAAATAGCGTCTTCGTAGTTGTAGCCTTCCCAGGGCATATAAGCTACTAAGATATTCTGACCGAGGGCTAACTCGCCGCCTTCCGTGGCGGAACCATCGGCGAGGATCTGTCCAGGCACTACCTGTTCACCCAAGAAGACTAGCGGTCTTTGATTGAGACAGGTATCCTGGTTCGATCGTTGATACTTCTGTAATTCGTATTCGATCTGAGTTCTACCCACCGATTCTCTATCTTCGGGAGCCACTTTCACGCGGATTTTAGTAGCGTCCACATGGGTCACGTCTCCATGAGTACGGGACACGATCACCATACCGGAATCTCTCGCCGCCTGTGCTTCCAAACCTGTACCCACTAAAGGTCTTTCCGGTCTTAATAGAGGCACTGCCTGTCTCTGCATGTTAGATCCCATCAGAGCGCGGTTAGCGTCGTCGTGTTCCAGGAAAGGAATCATCGAAGTCGCCACGGAAACTATCTGCACGGGAGAAACACACACGTAGTCTACCTGTTGCGGTGTGGTGGTGGAGAATTCCCGGCGGTAACGTACCGGGATGGAATCGCCTTGAATATAACCGTTTTCGTCGGTGGCCACGTCTCCAGGTGCTACCCGGTAATCGTCTTCTTCATCGGCGGTGAGGTACACCACCGGTTTATCTTTCCTGATGCGGCCGTTTTCCACTGCGTAACAGGGGGTTTCGATGAAACCGTACTGGTTGACGCGGGCGTAGGTGGCGAGAGAACCGATCAAACCGGCGTTAGGCCCTTCCGGTGTTTCTACCGGGCAGATCCTGCCGTGGTGCGAGGGGTGAATATCCCGCACCGCAAAACCGGCGCGCTCTCTGGTCAAACCACCCGGGCCGAGGGCGGATAAACGCCGTTTGTGGGTTAATTCCGCCAGGGGGTTGGTTTGATCCATGAATTGGCTCAACTGCGATGAGCCGAAGAACTCTTTAATGGCCGCTACCAAGGGTTTAGGATTCACCAAGGAAGCGGGGGTGAGGTTATCGGATTCGCTGACGGTCATCCTCTCTCTGATAATTCTCTCCAGGCGGTTCAATCCCACTCTGACTTGATTTTGCAGTAATTCGCCCACGGAACGGACTCGACGATTACCGAGGTGATCGATGTCGTCGGTGTTACCGATGTCGAATTCCAGGTTGATCAGATAGTCGATCGCTGACAATATATCTTTCGAGGTTAATACCCGCATGGTATCGGGCACATCGAGGCGCAGTTTCTTGTTCAGTTTATAGCGTCCCACTCTGCCTAGATCGTACCGTTTGTTATCGAAGAAACGGGACTCTAACAGCAATTCCCCACCGCTGACGGTGGGTGGTTCCCCCGGTCTCAATTTCCGGTACAGTTCTAAGAGGGCTTCGTCTTCGGTGGGATTGCCTTCTTTGTCGAGGGTTTTCTGATAGAATTCCGGGTGACGTAACGCGTCGAAAATTTCGTTATCGCTGAGGCGGATTGCTTTTAGTAATACCTGGGCTGAAAGTTTACGGGTTTTGTCGATCCTGACCCACACTAACCCGTTTTTGTCGGTTTCAAATTTCAACCAGGCTCCCCGGTTGGGTATCAGGGAAGCGGAATAGGTACGGCGACCGTTTTTGTCGATCTCGGCTTTGTAGTATACTCCAGGCGAGCGGACGATCTGGTTGACGATCACCCGTTCGGCCCCGTTGATGATGAATGTACCCCGATCGGTCATTAAGGGTAAGTCACCTATGAACACTTCCTGCTCGATGCTCTTACCCGTTTCTTTATTCATCAATCGGGTGGGTACGTACACCTGTACGGAATAGGTGCTATCTCTTCTCTTGGCTTCGTCTACGTCGTACTTCGGTTCTTTGAGTTTGTAATCTTGCCCCAGGAAATGCAGTTCTAGTTTTCCCGTGTAGTCGGTGATGGGGGAAAAGCTGTTCAGTTCTTCGATCAAACCCTCTTCTAAAAACCACCGGAAGCTAGAGTGCTGGATCTCTATTAAATCGGGGAGAAGATTAAATGTGGAGTTATTCGTCATGATTTATCTTAAGTGAGCGATAGTTGAAATAGACGACAGGCGTTCTCGGTCGTGGCACGGGCCAGATCTTCTAGGGACACGCCCCGCAGTTGGGCCACTCGTTCGGCTACATAACGCACGTAGCTCGGTTCATTGCGTTTTCCTCGTTTGGGGTTGGGGGCTAAAAAGGGACAATCGGTTTCGATCAAGATGCGCTCATCGGGAACGATTTTTACTGACTCGTGTACGTTCGTAGCATTTTTAAAAGTTACTATCCCACTAAAACTTATATAGAATCCCAGGTCTAAAAACCATTGCGTTTCTTCGGGTGTGCCGCTCCAGCAGTGCATGACTCCTTGGATAGGCCCCACTTCCGATTTAAATCTGGCGATCATTTCTCGCATGGTGGCAGCGGCATCCCGGCAGTGTATGATAACGGGTTTATCCAACTCGTGGGCTATCTTTAACTGCTCCCAAAATACTTCCTTCTGTAGGCTGCGATCTTCTGATTTATAAAAATCTAGCCCGGTTTCCCCGATCGCAACCACACGCCGGTCAGATCTCGCTAACGCGGTTATCTGTTCGGCGCTGTTTTCTTCCCATTTCTCGGCATCCAACGGGTGTAATCCCACGGACAGGGATACGCCAGGACAGCGATCGGCTATTTCTCTCATCGCCTCGAACTCTTTCGGCTCCACACAAGAGTGAATCGTGTGTACCACTCCCTCGGATTGCCAGCGTGAAACCAGGGAGTCTAATTCTCCCCTGTACACATCGAAGTTCAAGTGAACATGAGTATCGATTAGTTGCATTAACCCCCTCTGCTGTTGCGACAGTCCCGTACCTCATGATGATTCCCAGAGTAACCTCGCGCCAACAGATGTTTCTGTTTTTGCTTTCCCTAGGATGCTATTGTAACTTTTTTTAACGCTTTTGCCAAAGCGGCTTTTTTGCGAGCGCCGTTGTTACTATGGAGTACGTTGGTTTTCACCGCCTTATCAATTTTGCTGTAAGCGTCAGACATGGCTGCTTCCACGGGGGCAAGAGCTTCCTTATCCTTATTGGGGTTGGCGGCGTAGGTATCCACGGCAGAGAGAAACTTCTTCATTAAAGTTTTCACGGCCGACTTATAGGATTTATTGCGTTGTCGGTTACGTTCGGCGATCTTGATTCGTTTAATTGAAGACTTTGTATTGGCCACAGTGGTTTAAATATAAATAATTGCTTGAGGTAAAAAATTCAGACTCAGATAAAAAATTATAACAAAGAATTCACGACGATGGCAAGGGGTTGTAGAGTTTACCCACTCCCGCTTGAAAAAGGTAAGCTAGAGGAGTAATCTAGTTTCTTCTTATCTTGGTGGGGATTCTCATCGATGCTGCGAATTGTTAATCAACACTCAGAAGCTCAAACAGAATTGCTAAGAATACGGGCCCGCTTTGATGACCCGCATTTAAAAGAGCATGAGTCTTTGGTTAGAGAACTTATAGAGGAGATTAAAGAAAAGGGCAACGGGGCGATCATAGATTACGCGAGCAAGTTCCACGAAGTAACGATCACCGAAGCCCGATTAAAGGTTAGTGGTTCCGAATTAGACGCAGCTTACCAGCAAGTCAGTCAAGAGTTATTAGGGGCCTTGAAAGTAGCCAGAGAGAAATTAACAGCGTTTCACCGGCAGAGAATCCCCAAATCGTGGGTACAGTTTCAAGGGGATGACGTGGCGATCGGCAAACGTTACAAACCCCTCGACAGCGTGGGAATATATATCCCCGACGGCAGTAGGGCCCATTTGAGTTTAGTCTTGCTACAGGCGATTCCGGCAGTGGTGGCGGGGGTGAAAAATATCATCCTAGTGTGTCAACCGGATCGAGATTTGAAAATACATCCGGCGATACTAGTGGCGGCTCAAGAAGCCGGGGTGAAAGAAATTTATCGGGTGGGGGGGCCGAGTGCGATCGCTGCTCTCGCCTACGGCACCCAGACGATTCCGAAAGTGGATTTAATCACGGGAGTGGGTGACTTGTACGTGAGTCTGGCGAAAAAACTACTGATCGATCGAGTGCGGGTGAACTCGCTCCATAACGCCGCCGAGTTGATGATCTTGGCTGACGCTACAGCCAACCCCAAACAGATAGCCTTCGATCTCTTGAGTTCCGCCGAGCAATCATCTTTAGCCTCGGCAATCTTGCTAACTCCGGGCACTAAATTAGCCCGGGCGGTGCAGGACGAGGTACGTCAACAATTGCCCAATCATCCCCAGCGGATTCTCACGGAAAAAGCGATCGCCCATTATGGCTTGATCGTGGTGGTGGAGTCCCTAGCCCAATCTCTGAAATTAGCCAATTCTTTCGCCCCCACCCATCTGTCTTTATTACTAGAGGAACCCTGGGATATATTAGAGCAGATACAACACGCGGGCACGATCTTGGTAGGCCCATCCACACCGAAAATTGTGGGGGATTACTTGGGCGGCAGCGCCTTGGCTTTCGGTTCCAGTTTGGGGGTGGAAAATTTCCTCGCCACTTCTAACGTCATCCACCATACGGGGGATTCTTTAAAACAGGTGTCGAAGTCATTACAAATTTTAGCCCAAGCGGAGGGATTTTCCGCCGGGGGGGGTGGTTTAAAATTCAGGGATAACGAAGCTAACGAACAGTTTTAAGACTATCCACTTTTTTCGTGAACAGTTCAGTAAATAGACTCATAACGGTGCGGTTCTCGTTAACCTTGATATTGACGCTTACCGACATCCCCGATTGCAGGGGTAGTTTTTCCCCGCCATTAAGGTTAAGGCTTTGAGAATTCAAGCTAACTTTCACGGGAAAACGATAGAAACGGTGATCTTGATCCGGGGGCAGGGCATCGGAACCGACGTTGATCACTTTCCCTTTAATGTCGCCGTATTCACTATAAGAGAAAGAGTCGATGCGTATATCGGCTTTTTGCCCCACGTTCACAAAACCGATGTCTTCGTTAGTCACGTCCACTTCCGCCACTAAACAGCCGTCTTTGCTGACGGTGCCATCGGGGCAACCGGCGGGGACAATTTTCATTAAAGCTTCCGCTTGACTGGGTTGGGGTACGAAACCGGGGGCCGCTTTCAAGTCGAACACCACACCATCGATGGGGGCTTTTAGCTCTTGGTATTTAATGGTTTGTTGGGCCCGGCTGATCTGACCGTCTAACTCGGCGATTTTCTTGTTGTTATCGACGATAATTTTACTGAGTTGGCTATCGATCTCCGAGACGCGTTTCTGGTTATCCGCTACTTTATCCCGCAGGTCTTTTTCGGTCAGGGTGCTGGTATTGATGGATTTTTCCCTGGCTTGATCGACGAGGATGGAATAACGTTTTTCTTCCTGCTGTAGTCGGGCGATCTCCGTGAGACGATTCTGCACCTCTTTGGATTGTTTGTCGTATTCGATTTTGCCGTTGGCTTGTTGTTCCTGTAAGGTGTTGAGACGATCGCTCACCGATTGTTTCTGTTTGTTGATCTGGTAGCGGGCGATCGCTCCTTCGTCGCCGAGGGGTTCAATATCCTTGAGGATTTTTTGCTCGATGCTGAGACTTTCCTTTAATTGAATCGCTGTTTGGTCGTTGCGGGATTGAATTTGTGCGAGTAGTTGTTTATCCACTAACAGTTGTTTGCTCGTATCCGCTAGTTGAACCTGAGTTTGGGCCAGTTGTTTCTGAATTTGGGACACTTCTAATTGAGCGGCCGCCGAGCGGGAGGTAGCTTCTTTTTCGCCCGCCGAAAGACGAGCTTGGTCGGACGAATTAAGACTGCCGTTGTTGGCCGTATCTCCCAATTGAGTTTTGTATACCTGATTTTCCGTGACGATGGTGGAACGGTTACGGACGAGGTTAGCGATCTCCAGGGGTATTTTCAACGAGGCGATCGAAGTTTCCAACTCGTGGGGGGTAAGTTTATCGTTCAAGACCAAACCATAGAACTTATTCTCTTGGTCGGCGGCCTGACGGATACGCTGGTAGGATTGTAACTCGGCTTTACTGGCCATCGTATCGAAAACGACCAGGGTTTGGCCGGCTTTGACCCGATCGCCATCTTTGACGTACACTGCTTTAACCACACCGTTAGTGGGCGACTGTACCTCTTTCACCTTGCCCTGGGGCTTGAGTTGTCCCTTGGCTGATACTACCTGCTCGATCTTGGCGAAAGCCGACCAGATTATCCCCGTCATAGTCACGCCGACGATGGCCCAGATCACCCCCCGCGACCAGATGGGAGATTGTTTGAGGATTACAGCCTGCTCGTGGCTATGGCGGAAAGAAACTAGATTGGGGCGCTCCTCTTCTTTTTTCTCCCTGGTGACGATCGGACTCTTGCCCGAATTGGGAGCGAGTTTATCGTTTTCAAGACTGCGTCCGTTGCCGTTGTTGCCATTCATGATCATTTCTCCTGTGGATGTTTGTAAGCTTTTATAGTCGGGAATCTTGCTGATTGTAGAGGTGATAGTAAAGACCTTTCTTCGCCATTAATTCTTCGTGAGGCCCCATTTCCGCCACGGTTCCCGAATCCATCATCACGATCACGTCGGCGGTTTTGATGGAGGCGAGACGGTGGGTGATGAAGAAAACCGTATGGTCTTTAAAAGTTTCTCCGAGATTGATACACACCTTTTGTTCGGTAGCGTAATCGAGAGCGCTCGTGGCTTCATCGAGGACGAGGATGCGGGGTTTTTGAATTACCGAACGGGCGAGGGCGATCCGTTGTCTTTGACCACCGGAGAGGGATGCGCCCCGCTCACCGACTCTGGTATTGTACCCGTTGGGAAGGCTCATGATAAAGTCGTGTGCATCGGCGATTCTAGCCGCGTTGATAATTTCTTCCGTGGTGGCTTCGGGTTTGGTGAGGGAGATATTCTCTTCTACAGTGCCATCGAAGAGAAGGGTTTCTTGGGGCACTACACCGATCTGACGGCGGAGAGAGTACAACTCCACTTTATTAATGTCGTAGCCGTCAACCAAGATCCGCCCCGCTTCCGGTTCGTAAAGACGGGCGAGAAGTTTGGTCAGGGTACTTTTACCCGCGCCACTCTGACCCACTACCGCGACGAATGTACCAGGCGGGAATTCCAAGCTAACGTTATACAGTTGTAAGGCTCCGTGGGGATTGAAGCGAAAAGACACCGCCTCGTATTTAATCTCTCCCTTGATAGCGGGCATGGGTATATTTTGACGATCTTGTTCTCCCTCTTGAGGTGTATCCACAATATCCGCCAAACGTTCTAACGATAAACCGGTTTCTTGGAAATTCTGCCACAGTTGAGTGAGGCGGAGGATCGGCGAGGTCACGTAACCGGAGATGATACGGAAGGCGATTAATTGTCCTAGAGTCAGGTCTCCTTTCAATACGAGATAAGCCCCCACCCACAGTACCAATAGCCCCGATAATTGGTTGAAGAAGTGGCTCAGAGACCCGGCCATGGTGGAGGTCATCACGGTTTGGAAACCGGCTGATACGTATCGAGAATAACGCTCCTGCCACTGCCATCTCGATCGCAGTTCGATGTTCTGGGCTTTCACGGTTTGAATACCGGACATCACTTCTACCAAGAAAGATTGGGTTTCGGCGTTACGTTCGGCTTTCGTGCGTAATTGGGTACGAATGATCGGGGAGAAGATCACAGTCAAGAAGACGAGTATGGGGATGATTCCCAGGGCGGCTATGGTGAGTATGGGGCTGTAGATCAGCATGACCACCACGTAAATCACCGAGAAAATCGCGTCCAGGACTACCGTTAAGGCTGTGCCGGTGAGGAATTGGCGAATATTTTCCAATTCGTTGACCCTGGTGGAAATTTCCCCCACGGGTCGGCGCTCGAAGTATTTCAGGGGTAAGCGCAGTAAATGGTCGATGATTTCCGATCCCAGGGTCATGTCGATCCTGTTAGTGGTATCGACGAACAGGGAAGTACGCAAGAAGGTTAATATACCTTCAAAGAGGGCGATAAAGAGGAGGAAGACCCCTAGAACGTGCAGGGTATCGGGGCTATTCTGTACGATCACTTTATCGATGATCACCTGGATCATCATCGGGTTAGCGAGGGCGAATAGCTGCACGAAGAAACTGGCGATGAATACTTCGATGAGGACGCGGCGGTGTTTTTTAACCGAGGGCCAGAACCACGATAGGCTGAAGCGTTGTTGCTGGGTTTCTTTCGTCGGCTGTACCAGTAACACTTCCCCTTCATCCCCCCAAGATTGGAGGAAATCACTCGTTTTTTTCCGCACCAATCCCACTTCGGGTACACCGACTACTACTTTTTGCGGGCTGATCTCGTAAAGAACGGCGATACTATCCTGCCAGAGAATCAGGGCGGGGGTGTTGATATGGGGGAGGGAGGAGGCTTTCAAGCCCACCAGTTGACTCGTCAGACCCATCATCTCGGTGATGGCCCCGCAGAAAGGCAGGGAGAAGGTGTCGCTGCGTTGCAGTTGATCGTTTAAAATCCGGCTTACTTGGTCGCGGCGGAAGGGAATGTTAAACACCATCGCCAGCATTTGAAAACAGGCTAAACCCACTTCCAGGGTGTTTCTCCCTTTGACCACCGGGTAGTTAGTTTTTTTCCCTTTGGTTTCTGATTGGGTTGCTTCCGTGAGGGTGTATTTGTGGGCGTAGGGCAGGCCATCCGCCGCCGCTGTCTCTTCCGGTAAGTCGTTCAAAGCGATCGCCCCGTTATCGATGACGATCGTTTCCAGGTGGTTGGCCGTTTCTTTCTGGGGTTGTTGGATCTGTAGTAAGCTTTCGGGGAAGCCTACCAATCTGCCGCCGCTTTTCTCTTTGATGTTAAAGCTTTGTTGACCGTTGAGACGATTGCCGAGCGGTAAATCTTCGATGTTATTATCGCTGGCGAACCAGACGTAATCGTGATTTTTTAAGGGGGGGTGCTGTTCTAGGTTCGATCGTCCCTGGGGCAAATAATAAACTGTAGCGCTCGGCAATATATCTTTCACTAACTCTTTCAGGTTGCCTTCCCCTTGAGCTTGTTGATTGAGATAAGCCCCTAAAAGGTTGAATACTTCGGCATCGCTACAAGTGACTTGAAAATATTGTCTGAACTGCGGATAATCTCTACAGATGTCGATAAAATCTTGTTGTTTGAGGGTCAGACACACCACGTTATCTGTGGAGGCGGTGAGGGTTTCCGTGGGTGCGCCCCTAACTAGATCGACCCAACCGAACAGATCGCCGGAACCCAGTTTTCTCAAGGTTGTGGGCATCTGCGTTCTGGGATCATAAGCTAACAGTCTCGCCTCCCCTTCATAAAGGATTACCAGGTGAGAGGATAGTTTCCCCCGCATGATGATCACGTCTCCGATACCATAGCGCCAAGGTTGCAATTTATCTGATAATTCCCGAATCATCCCCGATGGTAACTGATTAAACGGTTCTATGGTTTCAAGGAAAGTTTGGAAGTTTACTGGTGTATAAGTCATGATTGAGCGTTGGGATTAAAGGACAAAAAACTGTTTACAAAACCTTTTGTGATAATTATGGGCGAAATTTTTTTAGATTAAGGGCATTGGCTCACTTTCCGAAGAGCCTAATAAATTAGAGCTTTCTTGAGGGGATATAAAAAATTTTACCCCTTGCATTTTCTCTCTCAGCCATTCGTTAAAAAGCTCGTTTAATAATCTGTTCCTAGTCGCCTCGTCTAATTGAGAACCTATGTATTTTTCCAGTTTGACGATAATAATCCATTCTCCTACTTGAGTGGGTGGCCACAGTTGCCCCGGCTTACTAGCGATAAGCATCTGTGAGATTTGCGGGTGGGGTACGTGCAGTTCTACGGGGCCGATTAATCCTTCGGTTTCTGCTTCTGAACCTTCAGAATATTTTTTGGCTAATTCCCCGAAAGTACATTCCTCGCCTTGAATTCTAAAGTATAATTCTTGAGCGAGTCCTGGATTTTTTGTTCTCAATAAGGAGTAAACTACCCGATCTAGCCTGCTTTTATATTGGATGAAATAGGACTCTAGTTTATTGCCCCAGGTCTGATGCTTGAATTTTTCTAGCTTGAATTCTTTCAGGCTCAATTCCTGTAGTTGCTGCATGGTCATACCGTAACGAGCTAACCATTCTTTTACCTGTTCTTCCGTGAACAGTTGATTCTGTTGATAAAAACGGTTACGGGCAAAGTTTTCTTCTTCGGGGGTACATTCGATCGAACCTACGGCTCGATCGACGATTACTTCTCTGGCCAGTTGGGGTAACATACCATACTGGGTCAACAGGGGAAATAGTTCCTCGTCGGTGATTTCTTGTTTTCCTATTTGGATGACTCCTTTCATATGGTTATCTCTGTTTACTGTTCCTAGATTCTATCCACTTTCGTTTCGATCGTTAATTACATCTTTATGTAATCTTCCCAAAAGCAGATTAAAAACTAAACTCTCAAAAAAATTTATCATTGTCTCGGTAAAAATCAGGATAAATGTAAGATATATATACTTTCAAAACCATTTTTCTGCCATGCGCCGCTTCCTTTTGTTAAGTATTGTTATGTGGGTTCTGTTGAGTGTGCCAGGCATCACGGGGGAAAGGCAAAGAAACTTGGCACTCGATCAACCGGGCTTTCAGGAACGATAAATCAGCCCGAAAGTTGTTAAGCTAGAGCTAAAAGATTTTCCAGGAGATAAAGGTAATGTCCACGGTTCAATCGAGCGAGGTCGATCAAAGTACGATCGAACTGGCTCCCAATTACACAATTCCCCTCGTACTCATCGGCGGGTCTTTACTTTTACTACCCTTTCTGCCTATCTTATCGATCGTTCTCTCCCTATTCGGTTTATTCTTGCTGATTCAAACCGTCACCGTCCGATTACAATTCACGGGAACGGGTTTAGACGTTTATCGTTCCGGTAACTTGATCCGGGGTTTCCCCTATCAAGATTGGCAGAATTGGCGAATCTTCTGGGAACCCCTGCCGATTCTTTTCTATTTCAAAGAGGTGAAAAGTATCCATTTTCTCCCCATTATTTTCGACCCGAAAACCTTAAGAGCCTGTTTAGAGAAACATTATCCTCTCAATGTCGGGTAATAGTCAAACCTGGTCGGCGGTAGTTCAAAGCTTTGAAAACATCTGGGGCTACACTCAGTTTCGCTACCCTCAAGGAGAAATCATTGGAGCCATCCTGGACGGGCAGGATACTGTAGTAGTAATGCCCACCGGCGGGGGTAAATCTATTTGCTTTCAATTGCCCGCTTTATTACAAGAGGGTTTAACTTTAGTAATCTCTCCCCTAGTGGCTTTGATGGAAAATCAAGTGGGCGAGTTATTAGAGAAAAATTTGCCTGCGGCCCGGCTTCATAGTGAATTAAGTAAGGCAGAAAGAAGCGCCACTCTGGGACAGATAGACTCTCGAACCTTGAGATTACTTTATCTCTCACCGGAAACTTTATTGAGTCCGGTAATCTGGGAAAAACTGAGACAACCGCAGGTAAAAATTAACGGTTTAATCTTAGACGAAGCCCATTGCCTCGTACAGTGGGGTGATAACTTTCGCCCTGCTTATCGGCGTTTGGGTGCGGTACGCCCCGCTCTCTTACAGTATAAGCCGGAGGGAACTAAAATAGCGATCGCCGCCTTCACAGCCACCGCCAACCCGGACGCTCAAAAAATTATGGTTGATGTTTTAAAATTAGAAAATCCCCGCAGTTTTCTAGTCAATCCCTACAGGGATAATCTCCATATAAAAGCCCGCATCTGTTTGAGTCCCTACTGCAGGCGTAAAAACCTTTTAAAAGTTGTCAAGTCTCACCCGATCGAGTCAGGTTTAGTGTATGTCAGGAGTAGGAAAGAATCCCAATACATCAGCGGGTGGTTAGAGAGTCATAATTATAGAACTAAGCCCTATCACGCCGGATTATCCCCATCCGACAGACGTTATCTAGAAAAGCAATGGTTAGAAAACAATCTGCAATTTATCGTTTGTACTTCTGCTTTTGGTATGGGCATCAATAAACCGGATGTTAGGTGGGTGATTCATTATCAAGCCCCCCTATATTTATGTGATTATCTACAGGAAATAGGTAGAGGCGGGCGAGATGGAAAGGAGACAGAAGTGGTAACATTGATGAGTGAACCCACAGGATGGATCGATAAAAGCGATCGGCAAAAAGAGAATTTTTTCCGCGCTCAATCACGCCAACAATATCAGCAAGCATCGCACATGGCCCGGCTGATACCGGGAGAAGGTACGGTGGAGGATATTAGTAAGGCGTATCCGGGCGGAGCGATCGTTCTCTCTCTACTACACAGCTACAATAGTTTAGAATGGCTCGATCCTTTTCGTTATCGTTTAACGTCAAAAAAGGTGAAAAACCGCATCGGTGATAAGGAGATGAGTAACTATTTGTACGCTCGTGGGTGTCGCTGGGCCTATTTATTATCGGCTTTTGGATTCAAGACAAATACCGGTTGGCGCTGTGGTCATTGTGATAATTGTGGGAGACGATGAACAAACTAAAGGTTCTCTTAAGCTCAATTTTTCTGGTCATGCCTTTATTGAGCGCAAAGCCGAGTTATGCCAGTATTGATAGTAGTTGTCAGTTTAGTGCCGATGAAGTAACTCGCAAACAGGCACTCAGACAACAATCCTTGACCGACGAGAACGCCCGTCAAGCTTACTCTAACTTGTTACGGGAGCAAGGGCAAAGATTAGCCCGCTGTCGGGAGCAAAATTGGCCCGATGAACAGGCTATCTGGCTGCGATTATATCCCTGCGATGTGAGAGCTGGATCGATCGATGCCATACTCGATCGCATCGTCGATCGGGGTTACAATAGCGTTTATCTAGAGGTGTTTTACGACAGTATGGTGTTATTGCCCGCCAATGATAACCCCACTGTCTGGCCTAGCGTCGTGGATATAAAGGGTCAAGAAAGCACCGATTTATTGGCGCAGACCATTGAGAAAGGGCACGAAAGAGGTTTGAAGGTTTACGCCTGGCTATTCAGTCTTAATTTCGGTTATCTCTACGCCCAGAAGCCTGAAAATGCAGCTCTATTAGCCCGTAACGGCAAAGGTCAAGACAGTACGGGTTTCGTCCTCGATCAATCTCAAGCCTTCGTAGACCCTTATAACTCTCAAGCTCGCTCTGATTATAGTAAATTATTAAATAGCGTCTTGAAACGCCGTCCCGATGGGGTGTTATTCGATTATATCCGCTATCCCCGCGGCAGCGGCGAGCAATCGACGGCGGCGAAGGTGAAAGATTTGTGGATATACGGCCCCGCTTCCCGACAAGCTTTATTAAATCGGGCGTTGAACGATAAGGGAAAATTTTTAATCGACAGGTATTTAACCAAGGGTGATTTATCGTCAGGTGATTTACAAGAAGCCGATAAAAAATATCCAGACCAAGATGAGCCACTGTGGGAAGGACAGACCCTAACGGTAGATGGGATCGATCGCTTACAAAACCTTAAACTAGACCTATGGTATCTCAGCGTCTCTCACGCGGCACAAGGGGTAATCGACTATTTAACTTTTATTTCCGGTCAAGTGAAAAATCAAGGAATCCAGGCAGGGGCCGTGTTTTTTCCCGATGGTAATCAAACTGTAGGCGCAACCGGCTTCGATTCCCGTTTACAACCTTGGGACAGATTCCCCTCTAATCTCTTGTGGAATCCCATGTCCTACGCAGTCTGTAATGATGCGGCCTGCGTTGTGGCTCAAGTGCAGAGAGTGGTAGATGCAGCGAAACCGGAGACGAAAATCATCCCGGCTATAGCAGGGCAGTGGGGGAGAGTTTATAATAATCGCCCTTCTTTAGAGGAACAGACGAGGGCGATTTATAGTAAGTTCTACCCGCGTATCCGGGCCATCAGTCATTTCGCTTTTTCTTGGCAGGAACCGGAAATCGATAAAGAGAGACGGTTTTGTAAGAGAAACTAGTGACCAAAGTGCCAAAGTGCCACTACTTGCCTGCGAAAACACTAGCTGCCGCGGCGATACCCGCGCCACTTTTCACGCCATCGTAACCTAATTCTACTAAACTGGTTTCGATCGCTGCCACGGCGGTTAATATATCTCTTTCACCGGAAAAGCCCAAGTGACCGATTCTGAAGATTTGACCCTTGAGATGGTCTTGCCCGCCCGCTAAAACTATATCGAATTTTTTCTTCACCAGCGAGCGAATTTTCTCGGCATCGACTACCGTGGGGGCGACGGCGGTAATGGCCGGGCTGGCACAGGTGTCGGGGGCGAATAGGGGTAATCCCAACGCTTTCATCGCTTCCCTGGTGGCGCGGGTTAAGCGTTGATGACGGCTGAAGATGGATTCTAAGCCTTCCCGTTTCATCATCTGTAAGGCGACTTGTAAACCGTACATGAGATTTATCGGCGGGGTGAAAGGTGAACTATCTTCGTCTGTGGCTTTTTTGTATTTACCCAGGTCTAGATAAAAACGGGGCGTTGTAGCGGTTTTATAAGCTTGCCACGCTTTCGGACTCACGGAGACGAATCCTAAACCAGGCGGAATCATATAGCCTTTTTGTGAGCCAGACCCTACCACGTCTAAACCCCATTCATCGGTGGGTATATTGAAGGCTCCCAAACTGGTGACGGCATCGACGATTATCAGGGCTTCGCCGTGTTCTTTGACGTATTTGTTGATGGTTTCCAAGTCGTTGAGAACGCCAGTGGAGGTTTCCGAGTGGGTGATGATGACGGCTTTAATGGTTTTGTCTTTGTCGGCTGATAATTTGGCGCGGAATTCTTCCGGGTCCAGGGGTTTGCCCCATTCCGCTTTCACTATCTCCACGTTGAAATTAAAGGCTTTAGCGACTTTGGCCCAACGTTCGCCGAATTTACCGTTATCACCTACGATAACTCGATCGCCTGGACTGAGGAAATTAATAATACCGGCTTCCATCGCCCCTGTGCCGGAAGCGGTCAACATCAACACATCGTTTTTCGTTTGATGTAACCATTTTAAATTCTCCGTGAGTTCAGCGATAACTTTACTGAAGTCGCCGCTGCGATGACCTATGGGGTGTTTGGCCATCGCTAATAATACGGATTCCGGCACCGGCGTGGGCCCCGGAATCATCAACATATTCTTATCTTCCATAACTGCGCTCAACCCTAATCGATTCCATTTTTCAAGTCTATCTTGCGAAACCTAATTATAAGTCAATGGTTGTCTATCTGGTTAAGAGTCTTGGAAGGTTTTAAGATTTTTCAGATTACGGATCGAGCTGCCGGTTCAGTCCGGGGAAAAATCTTAGTAATAACATCGGATTGTGACTATAAAAAATATTGGTGAGAAACTTGTGATTTTTGGCACTGACAGTTATGATGGTAGTCAATTGGTCACGCCCCACTAAATTTGACCTAAAAAATTAACTATTTTTACGAAATAATAAGAAAAATTAATAAACACCATAATAAATTTAACAAAGTAGTCTTTACTACCCGAATCGGCTGGTTCAATAGCTAGATAAATATACTGAGATCGGGATCGCATTTTTCCGAGTTTGCTTATAGCTAGGTAATTTCAGCATCTTTTCTCGATGAAAAATCGTTTTAGAATAATCATTAAAGTTGAGATTATAAAAGGATATTGATTTATGGTTTTCACCCCAGAGCAATCAAGTATCGGTGAACAGAAAATAATCATGAGACCAGAACACCCTTTAAGACAAAAATACCCCAAGAAGCACCATCACTATTGTCTGGAAGACTTTTTCTCATTCCATACCAAAACAGGTACAGTAACCGACTGGAATAATTGCCGTAATGCTTTCACCAGCGAAGACTTCATCATCGGCTTAATCGAAGGATTAGAGGAAGAAGTGGGCGATGCCTCTGGAGTAGTTATGTACCAGATCGGCAAACAATGGGGACTAAAAGACGCGGACTTTTTCCGTCAATGGTTTCTTTCCGAGTACGAGTATGGAGTGGGTTTAAATCAAATAAATCTAGCCTATGTTCTAGAAGCTTGGTGGTGGCCCTTTACCAGTCAAGGCTGGGGTAACTGGGACGTGGATATGAGCGAACAGAAAAACGGTTTCATGTTCGTCAATATATACGATTCTGCCGTGGCGAGAACTTTAGGAGACGTGGGTAAACCCGTCTGCCATATTTACGCCGGATTACTAGCGGGATTCTTCAGCTCTTTAGTGGCTAAACCCCTCAACTGCATAGAAATACAATGCTATTCCATGGGAGAAACTTTCTGTAAATTCCTTCTCGGTAAACAAGAGCGTATCGATGCGGCTACTTTCTGGCAGAACGAAGGAGCGACGGCTAGAGACATCGAAAAACGTTTAGTAGGTGGAGAAATATTAAGATGATGAGTCAAGCCCACTGGGGAATATTGACCGTCAAACAGTTTTTCAATGGTTTGTACTGGTCTGGAGAGACACCCCCGTTAGCAGACACGCCCACTGTGGCAGAAACACAGGAAAATATCAACTGGTTAAATCTGAGTGCGAGTGAGTTTTTCGCCCGCGCCAATTGGCGCGGATTGACTCTCACAAAATCGGTTACACCCTCAACCCCAAAAACGATTTCAATAAATTCCCCTGTAGAAGAATATTTTCAATTTTTCCCCTGGCAGGGACAACCGGCGATGAAACGGGCCACCGCCCCGGTAAAACCTGAAAGCCCGCCCGCGAATGCTAGATCCGCCGAATTGAATTTAGAAGATTTATCCAGCTTATTTTAGAGAAGTAATTACCATGCAAACAGATTTAGAAAATTATTGGCATATGGCGGAAAACCACTACTTGAATAAAAATGAAGTAGCCGGTTTTAAAAAAGAAATAGGTATTCTCAAGCAAAGATTGAGTCTCTACGAAACTTTGAGAGATAAAGAGATAACCATTCTGCAAGCGGTGGCTGACCGGGTGGAAGTCCAAGACGACAAAATGGCAGAGAAAGCCTTTCAACATTGGATAGCCACTTTACGTTACTGCGCTATGGCGATGCTTTTAAATAATCCCGAATTTCTCAGTCATCGTCTTTTAGAATGGCTCACGGATATAGTGCAATCTTACGAGATTCAAGGCATCGAAGCAGAAATCGTCAAGGAATTAGAAATAGAACTGAAAACTGTTCTCTCCCTGGAAGATTACGGGCTGATCTCTCCTTTTCTAGACCAAGCCAAAAACACCCTCATCAATACATCTAGCACTTCTAGTGCGGCCGCCGTTATTTAATAGGAGCGATGAACATGATTAATATTAGAAAACTGGTAGAAGAGAAAAAGGTCATAGGTAACTATTTTTCCCCCGATGCTTACGTGCAGGGAGATGTAGAATTCGGACTGATAGAGAATCGCAGCGGTAATCGCTTGATAGCTTTACCGGAAACCCTTTTACAGGGAATGTACGCCGGTTTGGACGACGAGTTGGGAGCGGGTGCGAGCGTAGTTTTATTCAGTTGCGGCAAATGGTGGGGGAAAAATTTCTACCGTCGTTTTGCTCAAGAATTAGAAGACTATTACGGTAAACCGGTGGCACAAATGGAGATGATCGAGTTACTCCAATGTTTGAAAGAATGTTGGAAAACTCACGGCTGGGGCACGTTAGAAGTAGATGTGAAATATTACCAACAAGGCTTTATCGTCGCCAAAATATTTAACTCTCCCTTTGTAGAATCGGCCCCTAAAGGTAAGCGCCCTATGGGCTATTTAGAAGCGGGCGTACTGAGTGCGGTTTTTAGCCAATTATCCGGGCAAGAATTACACTGTGTGCAAACGAGTTGTGAATCGATGGGGGCCCCATCTAATATTTTTGTCGTCGGCTTAAATGAGCGACTCAAACCTATATTAGCTTGGGTGGAAGAATCTCACGATCACGGTACGATTATGGAACTACTCTGTCGTAATCAAACTGTTTAATTATCAGGAGAGAATCGAGTGGCTAAAATCGTTAAAATTGATCCATTAAATCAAGAGGTAGCAATTCAAACTAACGATAATCTACTGTCTGGATTATTGCTAAAAGAATTGACTGTTTTAGAAGAATGTGGCGGGCGGGGTATGTGTTCTACCTGTCACGTATACATTACCGAAGGCATGGATAGTTTATCTCCCCTGAATCGTCGCGAACAACGCACTCTAGAAGTGATTACCAGCGCCAATAAATTTTCTCGTTTAGCCTGTCAAGCAAGGGTATTAGGAATGGGCGTAACGGTGGAACTTCCCACGGGGATGTATATTAACGCCATTGACAATATTGAAGACTTGATCGGACGGCGGGCCGAAGAACCTATCCTTCACCCCATCACCGGACAAGTTCTGGTACAAGAAGGAAAATTAATCACTCGATCGATGATCACTCTCCTACAAGATACTAAGGTACAGGTGAGAGAGTATTTAGAAAAAACCACTGACGCTTAAAAAGAGGATTAAAATCATGCTCAAACAACTGACGGATTTAAGTAGAGATTGCGATGGACGTTACGCTCAAAATCAGGATTTGAAATTTTTAAAGGACTATCTCGATTCGGCGGAAGGGCGAATCAAAGCCTATGAAAAGATGACTGGCAAAGCCGAAGAAATAGTTGAATCTTGGGAAGAAGCTAAACGGAATTATCCCCAAGATCTCTTCCATCAAGGTAGTTACGATATGACCGATATTTGTAAGCGAGATATGAAGGATGCTCTGCGTTGTGCGGCGGCGGCGATGTTATTCAATGACCTCGATCGCCTGCGAGAAGGTATGTTGATCTGGTATGGGACGATCGTCAAATCTTTCCGTTACACTAAATACGCTGCCGTCGTTTACCTTCTGATCCAAGATGTGATTAAACTCTATCTTGACCCGCTGGAAACGGAAATGATCCTACCGGTTTTGCAATTACAACACGCTGTTTTAAGCAATTAATAACTTCGAGGAAATAATCATGAGTAACGTGAATGGGACTTTTAAAATAACCTTAGTTAATGACTCGAAAAACATCAACAAAACCTTAACTGTTGGGCGAGATGAATATATTCTCGATGTGGCTGAAGAAGAAGGTATGGATTTACCATATTCCTGCCGGGCTGGCTCTTGTTTCGACTGTTTGGGAAAGGTAGTCCAAGGAAAAGTCGAGCAGAGTGACAGAGCGATCGAATTTCTCCGCCCGGAGGAATTAAAAGCCGGTTACGTGCTTCTCTGTGCCTGCTCGCCTCGTTCTGATTGTCATATCTTGACCCATCAAGTGGAAGTTTTATTCGATGACGATGCGGCTTAAATTTACCGGACACATTAAACATTAAGGAAATTCACTACTATGACTCAGCAAAATTCCGAGCAACCAAATTCCAATTTATTAGCCAAGCAAAATCTTTTCGATGGTATTTCTGCTCTCTGCGCCTTCGGTGGCGTTATCGCCTCGGCGGTAACTCAAAACGCACTTGCCGCCGCGTTACCTTTAGCCGGTGCTGTAGGAGTTCATATATTTAACCGTCGTCAATTGATGGCCGATGTAACTCAGCACTACGAAACCATGATCCGTCAGCAGAATTTACATATAGTCAATCATCAAACTAGTTTAAAAAATCTGAGTCAACAGATAGAGAGCCTTCAAAACGGATTACAGAATCAAGTAACTCAATATCATCTAGAAAATCAGCAGAGTCTTGAAGGTCAAGCGCGACAACTGGGAGAAATTAATCTGGTCATCGCTGAATTGAAACAGTTTGATAATCTTAGTGCGGAAAAACATCAACAACTAGCGGATAAAGTTCAACAATTACAAAAAATAGAAAACGTTTCTCATGCTTTAGGAGTTCATCCCAGTTCTCCATATATGTACTATCAAAGGGCGTTAAGCCATGAAAGTCTCGGAGATGTAGAAGCGGCGATCGCTGATTACACACAAGCCATCAAATGCGATCCCCAATGGCCTACCGCATATCATAATCGCGGTATGCTCTATGCGGAATTGGGGAATAGAAAAGCCGCGGTAGAAGATTTACGACAAGCCGCAAAATTTTATTTCGACAAGGGAGATCTTGACAATTATAAAGTAGCTAGAGAGTTATTCAAGCAATACTATAGCATTGATTTCATCAATAGCCATGCTTTATTAAATGAAGCGGATAATAATAATTATCAAGCGGTTTTAGCTGGCAATCTTTTTGATGATAACTAGCTACTGGGATTGAACAGAGCTTATTAATAATATAGGCTCTGTTCCACTAGGATGCCTAGAATCCTCACTGATACAGATTAGGATTGACGGTTTTTAGTGATTATTGACCAGTGGGGAATTTGTTTGAGGATCTGTACCGAATCTAATTCTAAATCTGATAAAGTGCGATCGTCTATTAAAATGTAAGGATGAGGCTGTTTTTGCCAATATTCCTTCAAAGCAGGGGTTTCTAGGGGCTTAATGCGTCGCCCACTATAAAAATTAAGGGAAGGCCGCTCGTAATCAAAAGTAGTGTAAAGCGGCATTGCGGGTGATACTACCTCCTGAACCATTTTTGCCACCGGTTTGACGGCGAAATCCTCGTTCAATTCCCAGATCCAGAAAGAAGAATTGACAAAGAGGAATAAAGAAACGTACATACCCCAGAACAAAATCGGTATAAACTGTTCAGAACGCTGATTGATCAAAACCGCCGCAGTACCTGTCGTTAAAGATAAAGCGCTTAAAATTAAAGCTAAAGAATCACCCTCAAGGATAGTCAGACTAAAACTCAAATTCAGATAAAGAACTAAAGCTAAAATACCCGTGACTAGAGAAATCCCTCCTAGAATAGCCACCCAGAGGGGATGATAAGGTTTATCCAGGGGAAAGTGGCGTACTCCCGCGAGGGCGTGACCACCGGCTAAAGCGAGGGCGGGATATACGGGCATGACATACCAAGGTAATTTAGTGGCCATCAAAGAGACTATCAGTAAAAAACAGGTTGACCAGACCAATACCAACTTAGCCCAACTGTAGTGATAATCCTGCCAGGCCAGACGTAGACCCCAAACCACAAAAATCAGCCAGGGCCAACCATATTTAAGAATTTCTACCAGATAATACCAGGGGGGCCCCTGATGATTATCTAACTCCTGCCCCACGCGGCTTAACTGTTGAGCCATGAGAGAATCGATAAACGCTTGTTCGTAATGGAAAAATTGCGCTCCATACCAAGCCAGCGCGGGCGTACTGCCTAAAAACCAGCCGAACCAGAAATAGGCACTGGTCAATAAGCGGGGGGTATCCCAAAGCAGGAAGATAAAGGCGATACCAGCCAGTAATACTCCCAATATGCCTTTCGTGAGACAGAGAAAGCTAAAACCCAACCCCGCCCCCAAAGCCCACACGGGAGACCTTCGAGAGCGTAACATACAACCCATCATCAATATTTCAAAACACAATACCGCCCCGTCTAACATGGCTAAACGTCCATGTCTGACTACCGGTAGTAAAGTTAGATACAGTAGGGCTGACAATAGGGCGGAAGTGCGACCAGGAAAAATTTCCCGCCCCAAGAGATACAACAAGGGTACGGAAAAAGCTGTCAGAATCGCCCCGGGTAGTCGCGTCGTCCATTCGCTCTCCCCTCCCCAACTGTAGGCTAAAGCGATCAAGCTGTGAATTAAAGGAGGTTTATTCAGGTAAGGGTCGCCCCAAAAGGTGGGAAATAACCATTTTAAGGCAGATGGAGATGCTTGCCATATCTCTTTCGCTACTTGAGCGATCGTGGCTTCGTCCCAATCCCTTAAAGTTAGCTCACCTAAATTGACGGTGAAGAGGAGTAGGGATGCTATTAATAACCCCGCCAAACACAAAAATTCTTTTAAATCTTCCTTGTAACGTAGTTTATAACCGGAATACCCCCAAGTAAACGTTTGACGATTCATGACTGTTAAAGTTAACCTGATGTTGACTGTTGATATGGATATTGCCCTTTGATGTTTCTCAGGGCTGATAATAAAAAAATTCAATGATACAATAGCTAAAAATGATTCGTTAAAAAAAATTCACTATATTTTTTCAATTAATAATTATTATCGATAGCGTATTCGGTGGTTAAAATAACCGCTTGTCGTATGCCTAACCATTAACATAAAGTAACATCAGCCTCTTATAGTAACTATCACTTTAGTGTAACTTGAGAAACCCAAGATCAAAAAGGCTGAGATTAACAGTTCGGCATCGCTCTACTATTGCTAAATTTCTATGGATCAATCTTTCGAGTTAACCCTGCAAATAGTCATGGCCGTGGGTGCGGGCATTAGCGCCCAGGTCATCGCCGCTTACCTGAAAGTACCCAGCATAGTATTTCTCCTACTATTCGGGATACTTCTCGGTGCTGATGGCTTGAATATCCTTCACCCCCAACAGTTAGGGGTGGGGCTGGAAGTATTAGTAGCTCTATCTGTGGCGGTTATCCTTTTTGAAGGGGGATTGAATCTCGGTTTACGAGAATTGGGACAAGTATCCGGTAGCTTAAGAAATCTCGTCACATTAGGAACTTCGATCACCTTCTTGGGCGGTGGCATGGCAGCCCACTGGTTGGGGGAATTTCCCTGGACGATCGCTTTCCTTTATTCATCCCTGGTAGTAGTCACGGGCCCCACGGTGATCAGCCCCCTGCTAAAACAGGTGAGCGTTGATCGTCGGGTGGCCACCCTTCTAGAGGGGGAAGGAGTCTTGATCGACCCGGTGGGGGCGATTTTAGCGGTGGTGGTACTGAATACGATCGTCAATAGGGAACTGAGTTCCTGGGAAGTGATGAGCGGGCTGTCAATGCGCCTGGGAATCGGCGCGGCCATCGGTAGCCTCGGCGGTTGGTTATTGGGTTTCTTCCTGAAAAAAGCCAACTTTGTCAGCGACGAGTTAAAAAACCTCGTCGTCCTCGCCGGAGTTTGGAGTTTATTCGGTCTCGCACAGATAAGCAGGAGCGAATCCGGTTTAATGGCGGTGGTGATGGCGGGAATCGTCCTCAAAGCTGCCGACATACCAGAAGAAAGACTTCTCAGACGCTTTAAAGGTCAATTAACGGTTTTATGCGTATCGGTTCTCTTCATCCTCTTGGCGGCGGATCTTTCCATCGCCAGCGTGTTCGCCCTCGGTTGGGGTAGCGTGGGCACGGTGGCGGTGTTGATGTTGCTGGTGCGCCCCTTGAGTATCGCTCTCTGTACCTTCAATAGTGGCTTGAATTGGCGGCATAAACTGTTCCTCTCCTGGGTTGCCCCTAGAGGCATCGTCTCCGCCTCCGTAGCGTCGTTATTCGCGATCGTCCTCACTAACAAGGGTATTAACGGCGGCGACTCGATCAAGGCTTTGGTATTTTTAACGATCCTCATGACCGTATTCATCCAGGGTTTGAGCGCCCGCTGGGTGGCCCGATGGCTGGGAATCACTCAAGACCAGGCCACCGGGGCGGTAATTATCGGTTGTAATCCTCTCGCCCGTCTATTGGGGCGCCTGTTCCAAGAACAGGGGGAATCGGTGGTGTTGATCGATACCGATAAGGAGGCTTGTCAGCAAGCCAGGGAGCTAGGTTTAGCGGTTTTTCAAAGTAGCGGTCTCGACTCGGATGTGTTGATAGAGGCCGGGATCGAATCGATGGGGTCTTTTATCGCCCTCACTCACAACGGCGAGGTAAATTTAGTTCTCGCTCAAAGAGCTATAGAGGAATTTTCCCCCCCTCGCGTCCTTGCTGTTTTCCCCGGTAATTCTTCTACTAAAACCCGCATCAACCAAGCGTTCATCGAACAATTATCGATTAAAACCTGGAATCAATATTTAGAAAACAATCAGGTTAAGTTAGGAAAAACTTATCTTAAAAATCAATTTTCTTTATCTCAAACCCGTTTAAGAACCTTGGTAGCTGACGGCGAATTACTACCCCTCCTCGTCAGGCGCGATAATATCTTACAAGTAGTCACGGCTGATGAGGAGTGGCAGCCCGACGACGAGTTAATCTATCTCCTCTACGATCCCCGCCCCCAATTGCTCAAACGGCTTTCTGGAGGTGTTCAATCCCTCGGATCGGCTCTGCAACAATTACCTGGAACGGAATTAGATTTAGTTTAATTATACTTATATTCAGAATAACTAATCAGTTTTCCGAGAGTCAGAATCAGCGAACGCTGAAGTAGTATTGAGTTAGTATTAAAATTAGGTTTTCTAGGAGTTATATAAATCATGGATATTAAATTGATCATGGTAGTCTTGAGCGGGTTGTTTATAGTCTCGTGTCTGTTTTTCGGCACCAAAAATGGCTTTTACGATAGCGATAACTACGATGGCAATGGTTCCGCTCACTAAGGGATAATACGGCCAGAGCGATCGATTTTTTCTTCCTAACCTTCAGCATGAATCAAAGGTATCCCCACCCCGCTCAATCTAAGTCTCTATTATCTTTATTCCCCCACGCTGTCGGTCACGGCGACGAGGGCGTGTGCTTACTCTTGGCCATCGGCCCTTACCGCCTTCTACTAGACTGCGGGTTAAAAGGGCTAACCTCCTTGAAAAACGGCAAGAAGCCCCCCGCGGATCTCGTTTTTTGTAGTCACGCCCACCCGGATCACGCTCAAGGTTTATTATCCCTCCATCGCCTCTATCCAGGGATACCGATTTATGCCAGCCAAGTGACGGTGCAACTCCTGCCCCTCAATTGGCCCGGCAACCAATCCTCGCAAGTGGAGGGATTCACCAGATTTTGTCAGGGGTGGTCTTGGCGTACCCCTATCACCCTTTTTCCTGACTTGACGGCGGAAATATTCCCCGCAGGTCATCTCCCAGGCGCTGCCGCTGTTTTGTTCACCTATAAAACGCCGAAACGGGTTTATAAGGTGTTCTATACAGGAGATTTTTCCCTTTCTAACTTCCAACTCGTAGAAGGGTTATCTATAGAACTCTTACGGGGTCTGGCCCCCGATGTGTTGATCGTCGAGGGCAGTTACGGCACTATCCGTTACCCCCATCGCCGCCAGCAGGAAAAAGGGTTAATGGAGCGTATTCACGAGGCTGTCAACGCCAAACAAACGGTTATTCTGCCAGTGCCAGCTTTGGGGTCAGGTCAGGAAATCTTAAAATTGCTGCGCTCCCATCATCAATTCACGGGGCGGGATGTGGATATTTGGGTGGATGGCGAAGTCAGTGGGGCGTGCGATCGTTATTTAACATTACTGGGTCAATTTCCCCTCTCGGTACAAAATTTTGCCAAACATCAGCCTCTCTTCTGGGATGAGCGTATCTGTCCCCGTTTACGCCCTCTAACCCCCGATGCCTTGGGCCAACTTCGCTACCCTAGCATTATTCTCACCGATCGATTAGACAATCTCGGCCAATATATACTGTCTGATACGGAGCGTTATTTAATTTTAGCTCCCGAACATTTTCAAAGTCGGCTGCTGACCAATGAAGCTTTTCTAAAACTTCTCGCTGGGCACACAGAAGTTAATTTAGAAACCTACGTTTTGGCCGAACATAGCGATAGCAGGAATACGACTCAATTAATCCATAATCTGCGTCCCCAGCACGTCGTCTTCGTTCATGGTTCACCCCTTTATCTAGCGGATTTAACCAGTTTAGAAGAATTACAGAATCGTTATCAATTGCACTCCCCGGCTGCGGGTACTCTCGTCGAATTGCCCATCGGCGATCGATTCATTCAACCCAATCCACCTTCCCCGAATCATTATGAAGGGGAATTGAACGAAGCCGATGGTTCTATCACCATCACCTTGGCCCATAACATCACTCTTGACCCCCGGTGGAGCAATTTTTCCGACACAGGTTTAGTGGAAGCTCGCTGGCAGGGAGAAGAATTGTTATTGCGGGGAGTATCCCAGCGGGAATTATTGAACGAGGGAAGTAGTAAAATGACCAAGGGGAGAGATGACATTGACTGTTGCCGTACCTGCGCTCATTACAAAAGCCAGCGCTGCTGGAACCCGGCCTCACCTCTCTACGGTTTTAAAGTAGTCCCCGAAGGTTACTGCCCTGTTTTCGAGGCTGGGGACAACGATTAATCTTGAGCGTCGGGATAGCGGGGGTAAATCTGTTCTGCTTCGGGACAATCTTCAGACACGTTAATATCGGGGCTGGTGCGAGAAACAGAGGCTAGTTTTTGGCTGATAGCGCCGATACTTTCCAGACGAACCATCTCTTCCCAAGAACTGATCTCGTCTTCTTCTTCGGTTTCGTAACGAATCGTCACTAAATCGCCTTCCACATCAACAATGCGAGCATTATCTATCCAGCGTTGCTGATCCCGCAAGAATACGCATACTTCCCGCCCATCTGTACAGAATTGATAAACCTTGCGGTGTAACATTGGCTTGCTCCCTTATCGATAACTTTTTTTATACACTAATTTCGCCCTTATGAAAGGTTAAACTTTGTTAGGTTAGTTGGAAAAAAGTGCATCGTAAGCTTGGAGCTGGTGGATAAAAAATCTGAGCAAATTGCATTTGAATACAAAAATCCTGTTGGCATCGATTCATTTTAGTTCTGTTTCTATTGTGACATAAGGTTAATGATTTTAGCTTAAAAATCGATGGATGGTTTGAGCGACCATGGCAGGCTGTTCTATCATCGCTAGATGTCCACAGTTTTCAATCTCAACCACATTCGGGTTACAGCTGTTAAATAAGTGGTGAAAACTAGCTAGATGCTTAACATATTTCAACTCCATAACCGTATCATCTTTTCCCGCTATAAAATAAACCGGTTGTTGCAAACGGTTGACGATTTGCGGCAATAGATGAACCTCGCTTTTGGTGGTGGATTCCAATAGGGAACCGAGAGCCGCGTCGTGATCCGCCCGGACAAAATCCAATACTCTCTGACGACCCCACTCGCGCGAAAGTGGTTGTTTTACCATCATCCTCGCGAAAACGAGGTCGATTAAAGGGACATTGGGCAACCATCCCGGACGCTGTTTGAGAATTTGTTCCCCGGCGTTACGGAATCTCTCGAATTCTTCCTTAAGGTAGATGCCACCCCCAGAATTTAGACAAATCACTCCTTTCACCCGTTCCCCGCATTCGTGGGCCGCCCAAAGAGCGATCGTGCCACCGAGAGAGTGCCCTACCAACCAGGCGGAATCGATGTTCAGTTGTTCCAGAAGGATGATTAAATCCCCGGCGTAGGCGGCGAGGCTGTGGTTCGCGGGGATAGTGCCGGGTTGAGATTCCCCGAATCCTCTTAAATCGTAGCTCAAACAACAATAGTGGGGTGATAACCTCTCGATGAGTGGCTGCCAGTAGTGACGGCTGAGCAACCAACCGTGGATAAAGACTAGAGTTGGCTTGGATAAATCCGCGGACGATAGTTCGTAACGATGCGTGGTGCCAGAAATTTCGATCGTAGGCATTTTCAACTCATCCCCAGTAAAACCCATTGGCTCGTTTACAATAATAAATGGAGTGAGAAAATACTTTTTTAAATAAAAAGGTATAGTTAATTATCAGTATAAATTAGAAAATATCATCTCAGATAGAGCCTAACCGGCATGGTTTTTTGGAAGAAATTGTTTAACCCCTCGGACACCGCCACATCCCCGACCAGCGATCACGGTCAGGATCTAGTGGAAATCAAGACCGATAATCCGGCACAGGCGCGGATTTTTTTTAGTACGGATAGGGACATCGACCTATACGAGTTAGAGGAGTTATGCGACTCGGTGGGCTGGGCCCGCCGTCCGCTACGCAAGGTGAAAAAAGCCATCGAGTGTAGTTTCCTCGTTACCTCCATGTGGGAGGTGAAGGGGAATAGAAAGCGTTTGGTGGGCTTCGCCCGTGCCACTTCCGACCACGCTTTTAATGCTACGATATGGGACGTGGTAATTCATCCGGCTTATCAAAGTAAAGGTCTGGGTAAATCCTTGATGAAGTACACGATCAAAAAATTGCGAGGCGAGGACATTAGTAATATCACCTTGTTCGCCGATCCTCACGTTATCGATTTTTATCGTCGCTTGGGATTCGTCCTCGACCCGGAGGGCATCAAAGGAATGTTTTGGTATCCTGATTAATCCCGAAATATTATGCTAATATAGACAAGCGTCGTTACGGGATGTAGCGCAGCTTGGTAGCGCGCCTGCTTTGGGAGCAGGATGCCGCAGGTTCGAATCCTGTCATCCCGATTTTTTCAATCTGTTGATACTACGAGATTTTCACCTTGACCCCTACTGCCAAAGTAGGCTTTTATCTCACTTATCAGGAATTTTGGGTTGAAAACCTCGCCGTGGGCGGGCGACTTGACATTACTATCTCTACAACTTACCATAGTAAGCATAGTTTGGTAAGCAAGATGTTAAAAGCGTTCAAGTACAGAATCTATCCGACCAGCGAGCAATCAGTTTTGCTTGCTAAGTCGTTTGGTTGTGCTAGATGGTTTTACAATTACGCTCTCAACTTAACATCCAAAACCTATAAGCAAACTGGGAAGGGGTTAAGTAGAAACAAAATAATCAATCTACTTCCTTCCCTAAAGAAAGAGTTTGAATGGTTAACAGAAGCACCATCACAAGTGTTACAACAAGCGGCCTTAAATCTTTCTAGTGCATTTCTCAATTTCTTTGAAGGTAGAGCAAAGTACCCTAACTTTAAGAAAAAGCAAAATAAACAGTCTATTAGATTTCCTCAAGGATGTAAGTTAGAAAATGACAGCTTGAAATTACCGAAAATTGGTGATGTTTACTGTCGAATTTCTAGACCACCAGTTGGTAATCTAAAGTCGGTTACGATTTCGGTTACTCCATCGGGAGAATATTTTGCTTCCTGCCTGTATGATGATGGGCAAAACTTGCCAGAACAATCATCTAAAGGTAAAGCAGTTGGAATAGACGTTGGTTTAACTCATTATGCTGTTACCTCCGATGGGACTAAACATGGGAACCCTAAATACTATCGAAAATACGAACTCATATTAGCGAGAAGACAGAAGCAATTGAGTCGCAAGCAGAAAGGGTCTAATAACCGCCGTAAGGCTAGGGTCAAAGTTGCTAAAGTTCATGCTAAGATTGTTCGTTGCCGTGAAGATTTTCTCCACAAACTAAGTCGTAAATTAGTTGACGAAAACCAAGTCATAGTTGTCGAGAATTTAGCAGTTAAGAACATGGTCAAAAATCACAGTCTAGCAAAATCAATTAGTGACGCTGGTTGGGGACAATTTTGTACCATGCTGAAATACAAAGCTGAATGGGACGGAAAAACATACATTGAAGTAGATAGGTTTTATCCTAGTTCTAAGACTTGTAATAACTGCTTGAACCGAGTTGATCAGAAAAATGGTCGGGTAAGAGTGGACTACATTACTGTACCACCCTCGCTAAGTAGAGAGGAGTATGTCGCCATATCCTCCCCCTTCAAGAACGGAACGTGATACTCGTCGCATCATTCCGCTCGTGCCTCTGTATTCACTTTGCGAGA
>JADQBB010000030.1 GCA_016903695.1 Chlorogloea purpurea SAG 13.99 | reverse complement strand
ACGAGCGCAACGCTCACAACTTCCCCTTAGACTTAGCTGCTGGTGAGTCCGCTCCTGTAGCCCTCACAGCTCCCGCTATCAACGGCTAATCTCTAGATTACCCACAAAAAAAGCACCTCCTCAAGGGGTGCTTTTTTTGTGCTATTATTTCCCCGCCTCTTTCAAGGCTTCTAAATAAGTCATCGCCGCTTCTAATTTTGACTCGTAAGAGTAGGAAAATTCTTCAAACCACATACCTTCTTCGGATTCGGGATTCAGTTTTTGTAGCCATCGCCTCGCTTTCTCTTTAAGGGCTTCTCGGCGGCGTTTTTCTGTTTGTTCTTCGTTTGCGGGAGATTTAATCACGTTCACGTTTTCTGAAAGGTTAACAGCTAATTCTTTCGTTTTACTATCTTTCGAGTCCGAGGTAGATTGAACGGGTTTATCAACCTCCCTTTTAATCTCGTGAAGTAACTGCTCTAGAGAATCGGATGGTTGAGGTTTGCGGTCAACTGGTTGGGGTTTATTAGATGTTCGCCCCCCTTGATAATCTTGTTTTAACTCGTTTAATAAGTCGTCTATGTCTCCCATCGCTATTACCGTTTTGATTGAGTTAGTTTAATTGTCAGAAGTTTTATAACCAGCTTCCCTCAAGGCAGAATCGCGAATCCGACAGGAATCACATACGCCACAGGGGGACTCGCCGCCATTATAACAAGACCATGTTAGATCGATCGGTACACCGAGATCGATCGCTTTCCTGACGATCTCCACTTTAGTCCACTCGATCAAAGGTGCTACCAGGCGCGCCCCTTTCCCTTCGATTCCCGCTTTGGAAGATAAACCCGCCAGATGTTGATAAGCGCCTAAATATTCGGGGCGGCAATCGGGGTAGCCGGAATAATCCACGGCGTTAATACCCAGATATATTGCCTCTGCTTCCTTGGCCTCGGCCAGGGATAAAGCGAGGGCGATGAATACTGTATTGCGCCCAGGCACGTAGGTGATGGGGATAATATCTATTTGTACGCCCGTTCGCGGGATGGCGATCGATTCGTCGGTCAGGGCTGAACCGCCCCACTGGGATAGATTAACGTCTATCTCGTAGTGTTCTTTCACTCCCAAAAACTTGGCCACCGCGGCTGCCGCTCGTAATTCTTTAACGTGACGTTGACCGTAACGGCAGGAGAGGGCGATTAACTCGTAACCCCCCGTCAGTGCGATCGCGGCTGAGGTGGCCGAATCTAACCCTCCCGACAGTAATACCACGGCTTTTTTACCCATCTGATTCACTCCTGAAAGTCTTCTATTATAATCATCTACGCATCGGGTGAGGGTCACGCTATTACTTATCCATCGATCGATATGGTCTTTATGATGGGAAAAGTTATTCCCGTGATGATTTTGGGAATAATGTAAAAAAGATCGATCGGCATATATCGGCATGGTAAAAAAGAAGGTCAGACATATATTAGGTCTTTCGGGCGGCAAGGATAGTACGGCGCTGGCAGTGCTGTTACACCGGGAGATTCCCGATCTGGAGTATTTTTTTTGCGACACGGGGAAGGAACTGCCGGAAACTTATGAATATCTCGATCGTATTAAGGCCCGCTTGGGTATTAAAATCCATTATCTCAGCGAGGAGAGGGGTTTCGATCATTGGCTGGCGGTACACGGGGATTTGTTGCCTTCTCCGAAAATGCGGTGGTGTACGGTGAAGATGAAGATAAAACCGTTGGAGGATTTTGTCGGGGATGATGAAACGATCAGTTATATAGGTATCCGGGCGGATGAAAATCGCGAGGGATACGTTTCTACGAAACCCAATATTAAACCTGTTTTCCCTTTCAAAGAACGAGGGCTAATCAAAAAAGATATTCTCGCTATTTTGGAAGATAGCGGGATAGGGCTTCCCGATTATTATCGCTGGCGGAGTCGATCGGGTTGTTTTTTCTGTTTTTTCCAGCGCAAGTACGAGTGGGTTATGTTAGCGAGAGAGCATCCCGATTTATTCCAGAAAGCCGTCGAGTACGAATCGGATCATAAAGACGGCAGGACTTATACATGGACGGAAGGGGAGACATTATTAGAACTATTACAGCGCCAAGACCAGATTATCGCCAATCATGAAAAAGCGATCGCCACCGAGAAGAAAAATACTCCCAACCGCCCCTTATCAGAAGTATTAGAAACCGTATTAGACGATGAGGACGATGATTTACCCTGCCTAGCCTGTCACTTATAGCTCAACCACAACAGTATGTATATCTCAAAATGGATCAGCTTCTTTCGTAAATACGGCCCCATCCCCCGTAACGATAATATGTATGATGAAACGATTCAAGTAGCTCTTAAGAAAAATAATATTCAACCGATTAAATTCCCCACTCCTTATCTACAAGAATTAATTTATAATTTTCGCTCCGACTGTCCTAAATCAGTAATTCTTACCGGAACCGCAGGAGATGGAAAAACCTATTCCTGTAGGGAAGTTTGGGAACAGTTAGGGGGATTGAAAGAACACTGGGAAATAGATGAAAAAGTAAAAACTTTTTGGCTCGCTAGCAGAGAGCTAATTATTATCAAAGATTTAAGCGAGCTAGATAATGAAGAAAAAAATAATCTCATACCCCAAATAGCAGAGGCTATTATTAACGAAAACCACGAGGGCAAAATTTTTCTCATTGCGGCTAATGACGGGCAACTGATGGAAGCTTGGCATATAGCTGACTGTAACCCTAATATACAAAAAGCCCGTAAATTAGTAGAGAAGTTACTGGTAGAAGATAAGCGGGAAGAAGCAAATTATAATTTGTTGCTATATAACCTGAGTAGATTAAATAATGAAGAAGTTTTCACCCGTATTATTGAGGCTGTATTAACTCATCCAGGATGGCAGCAGTGTCAGGGATGTCCCTATCAAAGTCAGGGTGACATATCTCAAAGCTGTCCTATTTGGGAGAATAAAACTAGGTTAGAGGGGAATAAAGATCGATATTTAATGAAACAAAGAATCATCGATTTACTCCAATTACTCCGTCACAATGGGATGCACTTACCCATCCGACAATTACTGCTTCTGGTGGCTAATTTAATCCTGGGACATTCTAAAGCCGCGGACGGTCTTTTAGCCTGTAAACAGGTTCCAGAGATTTTACAAAACAGAACTGCTTACTTGGGGAGTATTTATAGTAACTGTTTCGGGGAAAATCTTAGTGTCAGGAAACGGAATAAAACTGATGTATTTGTAGCGCTGAGGTATTTAGGGATAGGTGCGGAGAGTAATAATCTGATAGATAATCTTTTGATTTTCGGTGAAGATGACGACGAAGTAAAAAATTATTACGAAGAACTAGTAACGAAAGATTCCTATTACGGTATTCATCCAGCTTTCCACTCCGCTAGGAAAAATTATGTAGAGGGTAACGGCAACACTGACGATAAAGAAGCCTTTATCGATATGCTTCAAGCCCAAAGACAGAGATTATTCTTCACGGTTCCCGAAGAAAAAGCCGAGGAACTAAAATTGTGGGAGTTAACCGCCTTTCACTATTCTGGAGATTATTTAGACAAAGTTTGTCGCCGTTTAAAGACGAGGAATCAGCCGCCCAAGAAGTTACTGTCGCAATTAGTTAAAGGCTTAAATCGTATCTTCACCGGCTTATTGATTAACAACGACGATGAATTAATTTTAGCTACATCGGGTAGTTACTCCCAGGCTAGAAGTAGTAGGGTGTTTGAAGAATTTCTCTCGGTGTCTAACAAACGAGGCGAAAGCGTAACCATCGAATTTAACTCCAATCATAACACCCCCGATTTAGTAGTTTCTTTTTCTTATCACCCAGAAATAGAACCCGTCAAAATGCGATTAAATTTAACTCGGTATGAATATTTGTTACGGGTGTCGGCGGGAGCGTTACCGAGTAACTTCTCCCAAGAATGTTATGAAGATATTTTAGCGTTTAAAACCCGTCTTTTAAGCCAGTTAAATCTTCGCCGAGAAAAAGAGGGTTATAGCGAAGATTCAACGGGAGAGATGGTTATTCGTTTGTTAGAGATTAAGAGCGATGGTTTTGTTCAACCTGTAACCTTGGAGATTTCCTTATGAACCTTGACATCTTACCGAAAACCCACGCTGAAAATCTATTGACTCATACGGAAACGGATATGTGGGTTGATGAGGCTATCTGGGGACATCGCCTCTATGATGAACAAACTCCCTGGTTGACCATGTTGGAATTTTTAGGAATCGTGCAGGGAGAATTAGAGGCCGATCGAGCTTTTATTGAGGAGCGATACAATCAACTAAGATACAGTAGCTATACTCGTCTCTATCTACGCAATATTTTATTTAATAATCCTTTCTTAGAGGAGGTTAATAATCAATTTTCGGGCGATGAAGAACGTTGGCGGGAATGGCTGCGTTTAATGGGGGAAAATTGCGGTGGTATTGATGATCCTGATTTTAGTTATCTGAGAGAGCGTTTCAGGAGTTTCGATGATTTTGCCAAAGTTGTCAGGTTCTTGCAATCTAATTCTATAGAAGGGGATAGTAATAAACGCTGGAGTTCTAAATTTGTCTTTCCTTACGGCGTTCATTGTTTGTACGAGGATTTGAAAGTTAGCAATAAAGATAGTTATAGCAACGATCGGCGTTTCTTCGCCAGAACCGGAGAGTTACTATATCTGATGATCAGTCGCACCGGAAACAAGTTCAATATTTTGGAATATTTAAAGAAGATGGGTATTGTGGGCGAGGGTAACTGTAGTAAATGGGATAAATTAGTCGCCACCCTACAACACGATTCAGAAAACCAGCCGAGGGATAAAAATAGTAATCCTCCCTACCTACCCTATAAACAACTGGATGAATTTGAAAGTTTAGCTAAGGATTGGCTGAATTTATTGGGCTGTAATCTACCCGGTTACGATTGCTTACCTCATCTGGTGACTATTACGGGCTTACATCTGGTTATTTACTTATTAAAGCGGGCTTATGCCGTTTTAAATAACGACGATGACTCCAGATTTAACTCAGAAAACTTGTTAGATAACGGTGTCATATTTATTTTAGAGATAGTGGGGCCAAAGAAAACGACAGTGCGTAATCTCTCCGCCGATAATTTTGCCTGCAATACTAATATTACTCAACAGGCAATCGAGCATTATGTGAGACGATTATCGAGATTACCGGAATGGCAAAGCTGTTATGATTACCCAGATTCGAGACAGAGGGCGGTAGAAATTATTCAACGAGAGATTTACTATAAAGGAGAGGATATAAAAGGTAACTCACCCGATGAGCTATTAGATGAAATTTGTCAACAAGCCCTGATAAGACATAAACAACACATGGGTAAATTCCATCAAGCTTGGCTAAAAGAAATTGGTTTGGCTTCTAATAGAGGAAGCCGGAGGAATCGCTACGTACCGAGCGATTCTCTACTGAAAACTTTAGTGCTGTGCTGTGTGCCTCAAAGGATGGAATTTCAGGAATTTTTACAAATTCTGAGTCAAAAATACGGTTTGATCATCGGTGAGAAACAGGCGAAAGAAATCATCGATCGTAATGAAGCGGATCAAGAAGCTTTTGCCGATAATGGGGAGAGGTTAGAACAACGTTTAGCATCCCTGGGGTTACTGAAACGCCTTTCCGATGCTTGTGCTTACGTGCTTAATCCTTATGCAGTGGAGGGAAATTAAATGAGATCGATAGAGTTAATCGGACAGGTAACGACTAAATTTTTGAGGCAATTTTTGAGCGGGGATGATACGGAGGGAGTAGCGAGATTTTTACTGGATAGGCTCACGGGCGAACAAGTTACTATCATCTGTCAAACCATACTATCGGCTTCTGATCTGTCCTATCGGATTAAGATTAAAATCCCCAGAGTTTTAGTCACGGGATATGACCTTCCGGAAGACATTCTCACCGATGAGAAAACTGTCCACCTGCGTCACGCTGCCTGTGAAAAACCCTGTTTATTATTAGCCAACACCAACGATGACCAAGGGCAATCCTTAAAAGATATTTTTCCTCTAGGCGCGGGTTTATTAAAAGAGAAAATCGAGTTATGGGTAGAAGCGGCCAGCACTGGATTGAACTTACCGGAAGACCAAATTAAACATTGGCAGAAAGCCTTAAAAGGTTTACAAAACGTCAGTGACTGGAGTTTAGAACAATTCGCCAACTACGTGACGGAAACCCGCCACCGCATCGCCACAGAAAGCGTTACCGTTACTACCGCTTTAGGTTGGGCTTTACCCGCCCTGCGCCTACCCCGTGACTCCGGTTATTTTGAAAGTATCCCGGAGAAAATCAGAGGCCGGGCTAACAGTTGGCAGAGCAAATATCAAAAGGTCATCAACGAGAGAAGTTGTTTTTTACTAAAACAGACTCCTTCTCGCAAACCTATAGAGCCTGGCGATTTAAGCGCGGCGTTTGAGGAGGCCCAAGAAGTAATTCCCCCGTCAGCCCACGGGATTATTTTGAATTTTATCGCCAGTGCCCCGCAGTGGAATGAATCCGCCAGAGATTTAACTCTCTTTGAATGGGAAACCGATAATATCAGCGCTATATTTAGCGGGCTGAAACCGAAGAAAACTGATATAGCCTCGGCAACTTTACAGTTTTATGAAGATGAATTTCGAGATACTTTAACGGCAGGAGAAACGGATTATCTACAGGCTTTAAAGAAACGAAAAACTAAGGAAGCTCAAGAAGAGGACAAGGAGTTTTATGATAATCATCGATCGGAACTAGAAAAAGACCGACAATTAAAAAACAAATGGGATAAATTCGTCTACGGCCAGCCGATCGAATGTAACGGTTTTCTCATCGGCTTACTACAAGCATTCGAGAGACTATATGACCAGATAGATCATCCCCATAGCGATACCGAGTTAATCATCCGCAGTCAAAAAACCGCCAGTAAAAGCAAATGGTTAGAGATAAACGCCGATGTTGGTCTTTACTTTTGTACCCGCTATCGAGGTATGGAAGAATTAACCGCCCCCCAGATAACCTGGGATACCCACTGGCTTTTCCGGTACGACCAATTACTAGAAGCCGAGAGAAACAAAAAACCCAAAAAGTATAAAAAAAACGAATCGGGAGCCAGAACAGCCCTAGAAATAGGATTCTATATAGAATTGCACGCCCGTACCTCCCAGAAAACCCTCGGTAAAATTAAACTAATTTGGAAGGGAAACAGAGACACGATCGGACTAGAATTGAACGAAGACTTAAAACGGCTGAAAGATACACCTTTTTTAATCTCACAGGTATCGAGAGAATTAGTAAGCAAGAAAGGCCGTCTACAAATGATTTCCCTAGATAACGTCGCCACCCTTTCCCCCGCTTATCGCCAAGATAGAGGCACATTAGTCAATAAATACGATCCGAAAAAAGATATAGACAAACTTTTACCGAAAGCCATTAAAGAAGCCCTAGAAAATAATCGATTATCCTCTGAAGGGGGCGAAAAGATCAAGGCAGCCTGGCAGAGATTTAAAGAAGCTTACACCAGCGCTTTAGGAAGTTGGGCGGGCGAACAAGGTATCGCCAGCCCCGATTTACTCCAACAATGCGACGCTTACGAAGAACTCCTGAAAACACTCCTTCACCACGCCAAAGGAGATACCAATAGAGTGAAATTACTCCAACCCATTTTAAGTATCGGTTGCGTGAAAGTCGAGAGAGGAGATACAGCCACTATTATCCCCCCCTGGCATCCTTTAAGACTCGCAGCTATTAGCGTTAAAGCCCGCCAAGTTGCGGGTTTACTCAAACACATTCTCTCCACCGAAAAAGTAGATTTCGCCCATTCCCGCCTTTTCTTCTCCGACTCCAGAAATGAACTCAGTCACCCCTATTATCCAGAAGTTTGCCTCGGCTACAAAAAGACTACGCCTTCATTACTTTCTTTATCCGATACCGTCAATGATTACAGCTTATTCGAGGAACCCACAACCATCAACAAAAACTTTACTAACGAAGACCCGAAAGTAGGCGCGGATAAACTACTAGATATAATGAAGCGTTATCTAGAATTACTCCCCCACGAAAAAACTAATCTCAGCGTGATCATTTACGAGTGCGACTCGACTCGATTGCCCCAGGCCGTTGTAACTAAATTGAACGAATTGCAAGGAGACTATAAAGATATTCGTTGTCAGGTTATCTTAACCCATCGGGAGTATGAAAAATTAAGCCCTCTCTACGAACAACTATTGCAAAGTTCCGAAGCAGACCAAGAAGAATTCATCGCCTCCGAGGCGGAAATAGATTTCATGGCCCGACTGAGAATTAGTGTCATGCCCAATAAGACACTTCTGGAGTCTACTGAAAAGGAGGCTGATATTGTCTTCCTACAAGATATTATCTCTCGAAGAGCGGAAACGATCTGGCAAAGCGCACCCTTACCCGACTCCAACCCCGATATTCTCAAACACGTTCCCAGTCGCTGGTCGAAAAAACGCCCCGCCGCTAAAGACGATTTAAAATCGAGCGCCTATCTAGTATGTCCCTGCCAGCCCTCCGTTGGTCACACTTATCTCAACGCCATTTACAGCGTGGTGAAAGGGGAAGATTACCGGGAAAATCAGTATTATCTACCGGCCAGACAAATTTCTTTCCAGAATGAATATATCAGTAGCGTATTTCAAGAAGTACACCGCCTGGGGCAATGGGTAGTCAACTACGATGACCTTCTCGATAAATGGCAATTACTCAATCAAGGCGTTAACGTGATTCGCTATCAGCAGAATCGCACCGACGGGCGAAATTTTTTAATCTCTTCCCAAGCCCCTCTAAGCTTGTTACAGGTTTTCGTCAAACGTAGATTAGAGCTTTTAAATCTGGGTTTAGATACGATCGCAATCAACGCTCTAGCACGACAATTCATTCAAGAAGCTAACGTTGTTTCCGGTGACATCCTGTTAAGGGCGGCAAAAAGTGGTAAATTCGCCGCCGAGTTAATAGGTGTAGTTTTGAGTAAATCCCTATTAGCATCGGAACTAGGAAATAAGCATCCTATTGGCTGGTACTTCCTAGATGATTATGCTAATTGGTTAGGGCAGAAAGAGGGCAGAATTGCGGATATTTTAGCTATCAGCCCGCAAATTATCGAGGGGAAGCCGGTATTAAAAATCATTATTTCCGAGGCTAAATATATTGAAGCTAACGCCCTAAATGATGGAAGGAAACATTCTCAAGCCCAGTTGAGGGAGACTGTAGATCGGCTCGTGAACGCTTTATTAATTAGTCCAGGAAGGCTCGATCGAGATTTATGGTTAGCCCGCCTCGGTGACTTATTACTTCATGGCATCCGTTTCAATTCTACTACTAATATCGCACTGCAAGAATGGAGCCGAGGTATCAGAGAGGGGACGATACCACTGGATATACGCGGCTACTCCCACGTATTCATCTCCGGCCCGGGTGATACGCCCGTCAGTAGCGATCGCTATCCCATCCCGAAAGTCGATCGATGTTATCAAGAAATATTTAACAGGGAATCGGTGCGGCAATTAATATTAGCCATCCATCATCAACAACCCTTAGCATCGATTCGAGAACAATTAGCCCACGATCGCCCTTGGACGATCGCAGAACCCAGACTACCAGCAGAAAGTCCGGTTTGGGTATCCCCGGTGTTAGTAACTCCCACTAATAATATCTCCTACCTACCCGTCACACCCCCCCAGAAGACTAAAAACGTTCAAACGCTTCGCGTCGCAGAAAAATCCTCTTCGGGTTATTCCCCGGAAAAACATCCAGCCCGATTACATTGGGCGAGTCCGAGTTTAGCCGGATGGATCGAGGGGGCCAATGAAATCAAAGACGGAGATACAGAATCCCAACAATGGTTAACACAAACAGTATCCGCCTTCAGACAAGCCCTGATGAGTTACGACTTACAGGCGAAAGTCCTGGGCGAGAGGTTAACGCCTAACGTGGCGCTGATTCGCTTTCAAGGGTCCGATCGTCTTAGTATCAAAGATGTGGAGAATCGTCGATCGCCATTACTCACCACTCACGGCTTAAATGTAGTCAGTGTGTTAGGCTATCCAGGGGAAATTATCATCTCCGTGGCCCGCCCGCAAAGAGAGATCGTTTCCCTGCCGCGAGTGTGGCAAGAGAGACAAGTAAACTTTTCCCCTAAGAATAAAATTAATCTCAGTTTATTGATAGGGGTGAAAGAAATCGATGGCGAGTTACTGTATCTCAATCTAGCGGCCCAGTTTGCCGGGTTGCAACAACACGCACCCCATACCCTGATAGCGGGGGCCACCGGCAGCGGCAAATCGGTTTTATTGAGAAATCTGCTACTCGATGTTTGCGCCACTAACAGCCCGGAGTCAGTCCATATTTATCTCATCGATGCCAAACAGGGTACAGATTACTATCCTTTAGAAGAATTACCCCATTTAAAAGAGGGAATTATTACCGAACAAAGTAAAGCGATCGAGATTTTTGAAAGCATAGTAGCGGAAATGGAGAGGCGCTATCAAAAATTCAGGGAGAAGAAAGCTAATAATTTATTTAATTACAATCAGAAGGTTTCACCCGATGAGCATTTACCAGTATTGTTATTAGTTCACGATGAATTTGCCGATTGGATGTTAATAGATGAGTATAAAAATGCTATTTCCGCAGCAGTTCAACGCTTAGGAGTAAAAGCGAGAGCGGCGGGAATCCATTTGATTTTCGCCGCCCAACGTCCCGATAATAATGTGTTCCCGATGCAGTTAAGAGATAACTTGGGTAATCGTTTAATTTTAAAAGTGGAAAGTACAGGAACATCCGAAATTAGTTTAGGGCAAAAAGGAGCCGAAAACCTTCTCGGTAGAGGTCATCTAGCGGCGAAACTTTCAGGAGAAGCTGCAATTATTTACGCTCAAGTGCCTTTTATCTCTGACGAAGATTTTGCAGATGTAGCCGAAGTAATCAAACAGGGATGGCAATCATGACCCATAAACCTATCTACCTTGATTATCATTCCACTACGCCAGTAGATCCTAGAGTAGCGGAACCCATGCTACATTATTTAACTCATGATTTCGGCAACCCCAACAGTATCGATCACATCTATGGTGATATAGCCGAGAAAGCCGTCATCGATGCCCGCCGTCATATCGCCGGACTTATTAACGCCAAGCCCAGAGAAATTATCTTTACCTCCGGCGCAACAGAAAGCATCAATTTAGTCATCCAAGGGGTGGTTAATTCTTATAAAACTTCCGGTTTACCTACAATCGCCGTCACGAGTGTCGAACATAAAGCGGTTTTGGATACCTGTGAGGCGATGGCGAAAAAGGGACTTGCTGAGATTATCTATCTTGATGTTAACGGAAAAGGGCAATTGGATTTAGGGGAGATCGATCGTATTTGTGCCGATGGTGTCTCTCTCCTCTGCGTTATGGCGGCTAATAATGAAATCGGCAATATTTACCCCATAGAGAAAATCGGACAGATAGCCCGAAAATATAACGTACCTTTCCTCTGTGACGCTTCTCAAGGGGTGGGGAAAATTCCCATAGATTTTCAGAATTGGGGCATTACCTATCTGGCCATTTCGGGACACAAATTGTACGCCCCTAAAGGAATCGGCGCGTTAGTGGTCAAGATAGGGTATGACTTGCCGCCGATGATTTTCGGGGGTGGTCACGAGAGAGGGGTCAGGTCTGGCACTCTCAATGTTCCGGGGATAGTGGGTTTAGGAGAAGCCTGCCGATTGCGCTTATTGGAAATGAAGGAAGATGAAACCAGGATAGCAGGTTTAAGAGACAGGTTACAGGAATTATTGAAAGAGCAAATACGGGGTTTGGTAGTCAACGGAGATACCAGTAATCGCCTCGCCGGTAATTTACATATATCTATCCCTGATGTGCCGAACAGTGCGATCGTTTCTAGGATTCGTCACCGCCTGGCTATATCCAGGGGTGCGGCTTGTTCATCCGGTGTGCCAGCACCTTCTCATGTTCTGGTGGCGATGGGGTTGCCCGATAATATAATTGAAGGGTCATTGCGGATTGGTGTGGGCAAATTTACCACCGATAGGGAAATAGAAGAAGCGGGCGAAATAATCACCCATTTTATCGGAGAGATTCCACCCTATTGTAAATGACCGTCATTACAATTTTAATGATTAATAAAAACTAAAGTTTAAGTATTATGAATACTAATCAAAAAATCCCTTTATTTTTCTTAGTAATATTTTACAAGCTGGTTTGATGAGAGGTGAGAAAATAAAATAATCTATAAACCATATAAATAAGCTATAGATAAATATTACCATGCTTATAATTATGTAAGTACCAATAGTAACAAACAAATACTCATCCCAAGTCTGTTCGTGTACTGTGTCAGGATCTACGATGTTCATCAATAAATCACTCACTATCATGTTAACCAAGGAAAAAATAACCGCCAGTATAGTACCTAGCTCTTTCCATTTTAATACCGTGATAATTGGCAAGATAATTAATAATTTCTCACTCACATCGAGGAGCATAAGACGAAGATTAACAGCTTGCTCATTTATTGCCATAATTTTTAAGAATAACAATCGATTTTACACGGAGCGAGAAACGTCACCAGAACTTGAGAGCGATCGCTGACATCTTGTGGTAGTTCGCTAAGCTGAATTTGCCCATTCTGATAAATACCTTCAATGGTTTGTAGCATAAGCTATCGTCGGGTTAATATCTCGTTCAATTCTATCAATTAACCGTGAGGCGGTGCGGTAAGAATTAGGTTGTTGGCTGCATTACTTATATCCCTATTTCGGTATAATCTAAACTTTTACAAAATATAAAATGTATTGCCTTAAATATCGATATTGTAGTACATTATTAAAATAAATACTCTATATTTAATAGGCTAGTTAAAAATTGATAGAGAAAAAACCAATTTCTATTTCATTATTTTCTGGAGCTTTCGGCTTGGATCTTGGAATGGAGCAAGCTGGATTTTATACGGTTAGTATGGTGGAGAAAGAGCGAGACGCAATTCAAACGATCGCTTTAAACCGCCCTCATCTTCAAAAAATAGCCGTGCCAAGATGTATCGAACAAGTTACCGCTCAAGATTTACTATTTGAAGGCGGTAACGTTTTAGACATCGGCAGAAGTTTACGCCGGGGTGAAGTTGATTTGATCAGCGCCGGACTTCCCTGCCAGCCTTTCAGTACGGCAGGAAACCGACTTTCTTTAAGAGATAGCCGCGGAAATGTATTTACAGATTTTATCCGTCTTGTAGAAGAGATTCAGCCTCGATTTTTCCTGATGGAAAATGTAAAGGGCTTGCTATCTGCCGCTTTGCGACATAGACCGATCGATAGACGGGGAAAAGCTCATCCACCGTTAGAACCCGACGAGATGCCCGGTACTGTTCTCGCCGCAGTTTTAGCCGCTATGACCAAAATAGGTTACACCGTTGTTTATAACCTTTTAGAAACTGCTGATTATGGTGTGCCTCAAAATAGACAGCGTGTAATATTTATCGGTTCGCGAGATAATGAACCACTAACCTTTCCCGCACCCACTCATTGTAAAAATAGAAAAAAATTACCTAAGTGGCGCACTTTAGGAGATGCATTAATAGATTTAGTCGATCCACGACCAGAGTTTACAGCGTATTCAGAAAATCGGATCAAGTATTTAAAATTACTAAAAGAAGGTGAAAATTGGAGATCATTACCTGATGAATTGAAAGAAGAAGCAATGGGAGGCGCTTATAATTCGGGAGGCGGTAAAGTTGGATTTTATAGACGATTATCTTGGGATAAACCATCACCTACGGTCACTACCAGCCCGAATCAGAAAGCAACGGATATGTGCCATCCAATCCAGTTACGCCCTTTAAGTGTGCGGGAATACGCTAGGATTCAAACTTTCCCTGATGATTGGCAATTTTACGGTTCGATAGCGTCTAAATATAAACAAATCGGTAATGCAGTTCCAGTTCTATTCGCAACACGGATCGGCAATACAATCTATAACTTGATTCAAGGACAATAAATTATAGGAAATAATACAAATATATCTTTGGTAGCTAGTTAATCCGTACTTGTATAATAAAAATACTCCCTATAGTTCTGTCCCTTCTAAAAACTCCCCCGATCGCCAATGTCCAAGAAGTTATTTCTCATAGAAGCGCCAGGAAAACTGAAAAAGCTACGGCAGATTTTAGGGCCGGAGTATATCGTCAGGGCCAGCGGGGGACACATCAGAGAACTGGCTAAAGATGGAGAAGATAATTTAGGCTTCGATATAGGAAAAGAGACGATTTCCTGTCGCTTCATACCCAGAAGCCCCCAAGCCAAAAAAACGATCGCAGAACTGAAACAATTGGTCAGAGAAGTAGATTCGGTGATACTGGCTACCGATGAAGACAGAGAAGGAGAGGTGATCGCCTGGCATCTCAAAGAAGTTCTTAACCTCCGCGATCCCCTGCGCGTCACCTACAGGGAAATAACACCTGCCGCGGTAAATGCCGCCCTCAAAAAACCCCGCCGCCTGAATTCCCATCTCGTCGATGCCGCCTTAGCCCGCTCCGTTCTCGATAAACTCGTGGGTTTCCGAGGTTCCCCCTTGGTGTGGAAATTAAACAACGGAGCGAAATCGATCGGTAGAGTACAATCAGCCGCCCTACACATACTCTGCCAACGAGAAAGAGAAATCCAAAACTTTAAGCCCCAAGATTATTGGCTGGTGTCCGTCACTTACGCCGAAGGATTCAAGGCTTACTATTGGGGCGAAGATACTTCATCGGAGAACCCCGAAGCAGAAACTCAAGAGCGGGATGATGCGGGAGAAGACACAGAAAAAAACGTTGGAGGAACTAAAGTATTAACCGAAGAAGAAGCTCAAAGGTTAGTGAGCGTAGCGAAAAACTTCCCCCACAGAATCGTCAAAGTCGAAGGCAAAACAGTCAACAGAACACCGCCGCCCCCCTTCACCACATCATCCCTACAGCAAGCCGCGGGAAGCAGATTGAAATGGAGTCCAGAGAAAACCATGCAGGTGGCCCAAACACTCTATGAAGGTGGATACATCACCTATATGAGGACGGATTCGGTTTACTTAGACCCCGGATTCTGCGCCACCGTCAAAGAATGGTTACAAGAAAAAGACCCCCCCAATGTACCGACGAAAACAGTTGTTCACCGTCAATCCAAAACAGCTCAGGAAGCCCACGAAGCTATAAGACCTACAGATATTCGTAAGTCATCAACTCAATTAAAAGGAGAGATAGGAGCGGAAGAATTCGAGCTTTACCTGTTAGTGTGGCTCAGAACCGTCGCCAGTCAGTGTAAACCAGCACAGTTGCTGAAATCTCGCATTCTCACCGAGTCAGGAAATGTTTTCTGGCAGGCGCGGGGGCAGGTAGTGATTTTTGCCGGATATGCCCGCTACTGGAAAGATTTAAGCGCCGATTCGGTTCTGCCGCCGGTTTCCAAGGGGCAGGGGCTAACCTTAGGCAGGGCGGATCAGGAAAAGAAACAGACTCAACCACCACCCCGCTACACGGAAGCCAAGCTAGTTCAACAAATGGAGCGTCGGGGAATCGGCCGCCCCTCCACTTTCGCCCCCACGGTAAAAACTTTGAAGGAAAGGGGTTATGCCGAGGTGGTCAAGCGCCAACTACAGGCGACGGGCTTAGGGTTAGAGGTGGATACTTTCTTACAAAAAACTCTGCCGGAGTTGTTGGAGTCAGACTTTACCGCCGGGATGGAAAATAAATTAGATGCCATAGCCCGAGGTCAGCAAAATTGGCAGGAATATATTATCGCCTGGAACGAAGATTATTTTAAAAATGCCTTGCAGAAAGCTTTAGGAGTTATTAAAAACGAACCAGGCGGGCGGGCGGTGGATCATGCCAACACTTCACAGGCGAATTCTAAAGCTAAAGAATCGAAGGTTATTTGTCCAGGGTGCGGGGGCAAAATGTTGGCAGTCCCTTCTAAATCGAAGAAGCTGCATAAAGACCATTTTCTTAAGTGTCCTAATTGTCCCACTGTTATGTTTTATAACAAGTGGCACAAGGCTTGGGAACTGCCGATCGAGGGAGGGAAAAATTCTTCCCCTCATTCCCCTGGGTCTAAGAAAGCATTAAATCTTACAAAGCATCCCTGCCCCGTGTGCGGCGAAAAGTTAGCTCTGAAAGAATATGAGAAGGAGGGTCAGAAAAAGCGGATGCTAGTTTGTTCATCGGAGAAAGGCCCGAACGATAAAAAGCATCAGGGGGTGGCTTATTTCCAGTCCAGGAACGTTTTCTGGTCTAAAAAATACGGCGAACTGTCGATCGATTAAAGAGAGTGGCTAGTGACTAGTAGCTAGCCACTAGAATCAATTTTTTGCTAACTTCTATCCGAACGAATTCGATTAGATGAAACCTATTTAATCCTGTATGTACTCTTCCCCGCTAACTAAAGCAGCTTCAGCTCTAGTAAATTCCCGACTCAAGTAAGCCGCGTGATCGAACATGGTAATAGGACAAGGTTTTGTTTCCTCGAACATTTTGACACTCAGTTCCTTCGATGTTCTAGCGCTATAAACTTTCTCGGCTATCCTTTCTACTTTTCCCCTCGCCGGGATTACTTTCCCCGTGTCTGGATCTACCGCTAAACCCTGTTCATTAATAATGTTAGTAAAGTGTTTGGCACAGATTAACTTTTGTTCCCTATCCAGATAGATAATAAAATATCCCGCCGGATCTAGATCGATATGACGTTTCGATAATTGATCATCGATTTTTTTGATTTCTTTTGCTAATTCACACATACAATCTTTCCCTCACGATATTATTCTTGATAATCGGTTTGAATCTCTACATCTAAAGTGTCTTCATCCACCGAAATGTACAGAATATTAGGGCGACAGCACACCTGACAATCCTCCACGTAGGATTGATGACTACCCGCGCTCAAATCGATAAAAGTCGTGCTGGGTTCTCCGCAAAAGGCACAATAGTATTCCGCAGTTGTTTCCATGATGTTACACTTGATGATCGAGGCCATATTGAAGTTTAGCCCCTAAACAATACATTTTTTAAACGATACATATATTGACAAAAAGTAGCGAATATGTATTACAACGAGGAACATAAGTCATGAGTGGAGTGAAAACAATTTTTGGGCGGGGGATACCCTTAAGAGGAGACGACATCGATACCGATCGGATTATCCCCGCCCGATTTTTACGCTGTGTCACCTTCCTGGGATTGGGGGCGCAGGTATTCGCGGACGATCGATCGCAACTTGGAGGACAACACCCCTTCGATTTACCCCAGTACCAAGGCGCGGAAATTCTCATTGTCAATTCTAACTTTGGTTGCGGGTCATCGCGGGAACACGCCCCCCAAGCCATAATCAAATGGGGTATCAAAGCTATCATCGGCGAAAGTTTCGCGGAAATCTTCTTCGGTAACTGTACCGCCAATGGAGTAGCCTGCCTTACCGCCGCACCTGAAACCGTCAAACACTTACAAGATATAGTAGAGGCTAACCCCCGCGTACCCCTGGATTTAAGCTTAGAAACATTAGAAGTGCAAGGGGCGGATTTCGTCGCCAACCTATCTCTAGCATCCGGTGCGAGACAAATGTTAATCGAGGGGAGTTGGGATAGTTGTGGTCAGTTGGTACAAGGTATAGAGGAGATTCGGGCTACTTACGCTAAATTACCTTATTTAAGTTGGCGCTAATAGGTACTGAAATTTTGAGCTACACTAATAAAGCTCTACCCCACACTGTGATTCCTTATGCCTCCCAGTAAAGACCCCCGCACGATCGCTCGTGAACTCGCCCTCTTAAGTCTCAGTCAGATAAAAGGCACTCCCGAAAATTTAGAACAACAGGATATTAACTCTTTCATCCTCGCCGCCATCCGTACTTTAACCTCGGAAGCGCAAGAAAATCTAGAAACCGCGGCCACAGAAATCAATCGCGGCAATGAACGTTTACTCGCGAGCGATACGAAGACTACTAATCTCCGCAGCGCTCAAACTATGGTCAAAGAAGCTCTAGAATTAGCTCAATCGGCTATTAATCGTGTAGGCTTGGCGATGGAATTACCAGAAACGGTTCACCAATCGGAACAATACATGGTAAGAAGCTATGCCATAGAAATAATCGCTGCCATCCATAGGCGGCGCAGCGAGATAGAGGAATATTTAAACGAGGCCCTCGTTAACTGGCAATTGCGGCGTTTAGTCCGCATCGACCAAGATATTCTGCGTATAGCTTTAGCAGATATACTTTATCTGGATATACCCCACAAAGTAGCCATTGATGAAGCGGTAAAATTGGCGAAACGTTACTCCGATGAGGACGGCTATCGCTTTATCAATGGCGTATTGAGAAGGGTAACGGATAACCTGAAACAGAAAGAGGGCGTTAAGAGCTGATTTCCACGTATTTGGACTCTAGTAGAAATGCGCCCCGCCCGAATTTAATACCCCAGTAACCACCGGGGCGACGATCGATCACAGTTCCTTCTTCTCCTATGGCGAGAATGTCAGCAGGACGTAGCATCGGCATCGGTTCGGCGGTTTTTAAATAGGGAGGGCGGGAGACTAAACGGACTTTGCAACCAAGCTGAATCTCTGTCATGGGATTTGCCAGATTCGATCGTGATAATTCTCTAAGTTAGCATAGGGATCGATGGTTTCGTGACTACCTCCGTGATGATGACCGTGAGAGTGGTCGTGACCGTGATGATGATGATCGTTACCAGTCTTGGCCGCCAGTCTGAATTTACACATTTCACAATTCATCTGCACTTGACCGAGGTGGGTTTCTATCTCCCTCTCCCTAACTATTTGTACTATTTCCGGTGTTATGCCCATCTCTGGCAAATTGACCATAGCAATGTGACGATATTGTTGCTGTTGGGCTTCGGTGATCGAGTAAATTTTCTTCACTAGTGCGCCGGTGAAAAGGAAATAGGGTAAAACTATGATCCTTTTCGGCCCGTGGAGATAAGCGCGGCGGAAGCCATCTTCTAGCCGCGGGTGAGTGATGCCGATGAAACAGGTTTCCACACTTCCATAGCCGCTACCTTCCCACATTATCCGCGCTAGTTTACATAAATCCCCGTTCGCGTCTGGGTCACTAGAACCTCTACCGACGAATAATAAGATCGTATCGGCCCGCTCGATTTCGTCGGGATTATGTTCGGGGCCGTCTAATTGGGCCAATCGTTTACGCCACAGATCGATCAGAGGCGGTGTGATGCCCAGATGACGACCGTAATGAAATTGTAAATTAGGATAGAGAAGACGAGTGCGATCGAGTTCATTGGTCACGTCAAATTTATTATGACGGGCGGCGAATAGTAACAGGGGTAAAGCTGATATATCCCTGTATCCCTGTTGAATACAAGTTTCCACGCCTTCTAAGATGGTGGGCGCGGTTAATTCTAAAAAGCAGGGAATGACGGGGCGGGAGGTGTCCAATTTTTGATATACCTCGGCAAAGTCGAGAAAGGTTTGACGACCTTCATCGTCTCTTGTACCATGACCGATGAGTAAAAGGGGACGTTGATAAGGTAAACTCGGCAATTGTAGCGCGTCAAGTGTTTGACTTTGTAAAGACATTACGTTAATTAAAGCTCCTTATTGTCGGGATGGTTTCTTTAGGGCCTCTGTTATCTTAACTAATTGTACGTTCTGAAAAAATACGGGGTGAGGGGATGATCAAGGATATGTGGCGGCGTTTCTGTTACGATCGCATGGCTTTATTAGGTTTAATTATCTTGGGAGCGATCGTTCTTGCCGTCTGGATTTTACCTTTTATTTATACTGTGCCGTACGAGCGGATTGATTTTTCCCAATCTTCCGCTGGCCCTAGTTTAGTCCATCCATTTGGTACTAATGATCTCGGACAGGATCAATTAGCGCGGGTGTTAATCGGCGGTAGAATCTCTCTGACGGTGGGTTTAGCCGCCATGTTAGTCGCCATAGTCTTAGGCACGATTATCGGGGCTATAGCGGGCTTTTATGGGGGCTTGGTGGATTCTTTATTGATGCGCTTGACGGATTTATTTCTCTCCCTGCCCCAGTTGCCTTTATTACTCCTAGTGGTATATTTATTCAGGGAAAAAATTAAAAGTATCGCCGGGCCGGAAACCGGTATATTCATCCTCGTGGTGACGGTAATCGGTTTTTTAAATTGGATGTCGGTGGCGCGGCTGGTGCGGGGAGATTTATTAAAATTGCGAGAGATGGAATTCGTCGCTGCGGCGAGGGCATTGGGTGCTACTCCCCTACGATTGATCTGGACTCATTTATTACCCAACGTTTTCGGATTGATCATCGTGGCGGCGGCCCTCGCGGTGGGGAACGCTATCATCACTGAATCTACTCTCAGTTTCCTGGGTTTGGGTTTCCCCCCGGATGTGCCCACTTGGGGACAGATGTTATACAAGGCTAAGGATTTTCTCACTACGTCCCCCCACATGGCAATTTTTCCCGGGTTGGCTATTTTCTTGACCGTAGTAAGTATTAACTATATAGGTGATGGCTTGCGGGATGCGATCGATCCTCAATCCCGGTTATAAAACTACAAACCTAACCAGCAGCGCAAAGATTGCTCAAGTTGTTTGGCATCAATATCCATTAACTCGCCAATCACTTTTATCACCAAACTTTCATGCACTGTATAGATGCCTCTTTTAACCGCTGTAGCTACATTCAAACCGGCTGCCGCCCATCCCGATAAAATAAACTCTCCCTCTAACAATGAACCTGTTTTGCTGGTCAAGGGGGTAATTATAATGTCTTGAGACGAGTGCGATGTACTCACAATAACTGCGGGCCTTACCTTTGAACTTGACAAATCAGAGAAAGGATATGTTACCAAGATAACGTCATTCTTGGAGTAGCTCGCCATATACATCATCCTCTGGATTGTCCCAAACTGCATCGAGTGATGTTTGGCTGGCCTGTAACCACAACTCAGCCCCATCATGGGGTAAAAGTGTTACCAATACCCTCACCCCTTCTGGTAGGTCTGCCGATTCCAATAGCTCAATTTTGCCCTGCTGAACCCTAGCCCAAAGCGTTTTTAACATGATCCTTGTTTGAAACCATATTTTGATTTTATGACGTAATCGAGTTTTGTGCGATTACTCCTACTCGCTATTCCCCAATGGGTGAGAAAAAATAAATTTCTACGCTAAAGTAAGGGGATAAGTAGCCTAAGACACATACAACATGGAGCTAGATTCATTACCCACCGAGGTGATCCTCACCCATCCCCACGAAAATTTAGGTAAAATTCAATTAGATTGGGTTCCTCAACCGGGGAACTATCTGGCTTTGAAAGGCAAAACCTACACGGTTTTAGAACGCCACCACCACTATCAGTACAAAATCGGTGGCTACGCATTACACAAAATTTCCCTTTACGTACAAGTAGCTCAAATACCGACGGAAAGAACTCTCCTCGATGGGCGTTGGGTTATCGGTGATGCCAAGTGCAGGCTTAACGCTCGTTCAGAACTGATCCGCTGCGCCGTCAATCCCGAAGGCCCCTGTCAGGACTGTCGTTTCTTCGAGTTATCACCCGCCTAACTTTTCACCGATACTAACTCTCAAGCCGTTGACGAAATCCCCCCCCGATTGGGCTTTTTTCCCTGCCGGTTGCACCTCTTTCAATAACAATAATCCATCTCCCGTTTGCATAACAGGGCCTTGATTTTTCAGTAATCCTCTTACTTCTCCCACATTTTCCGATGGGGTTATGTCGGTAGATTCTAAGGGCAACGTAGCGAGAACTTTTAACGACTGCCCCCGGAAACTCGTCACCGCGTTGGGATAAAATCCTCTGATTTGATTGTGTATGTCTATAGCCCGCCTATGCCAATGAATTTCAAAGTCAGATTTTTGAATCAGGGGCGCATAAGTAGCCGAACTATCGTTTTGGGGGCTGGGGGTGATTTGGGATCGATCTAATTTGTAGAGAGTTTCTATTAATAAATCCGCCCCTTGATGGGATAGTTTAGCGGCTATATCATGGGCGTTATCCATCAGGGAAATCGGTGTGAAGGCTTTCATTAGCATCGGCCCTGTATCCATACCCTCATTCATCAACATGGTAGTAATACCCGTTTGGGTTTCGCCGTTATAAATACACCACTGAATCGGGGCTGCCCCTCGATATTGGGGTAGTATTGAGCCGTGGACATTAATACAACCTAAACGGGGCATTTCTAGGATTTCTTTCGAGAGGATTTGCCCGTAAGCCACGACGACGAAAGCATCGGCGCAAGAATCTTTTAATAAGGATAGGGTAGCCGTATCTTTCTTGACTCTTTTCGGTTGCCAAACCGTGAGATTATGGTCTAAAGCGATTTTTTTAACGGGAGAGGGAGTAAGCTGGTTTCCTCTCCCGCGTCGTTTATCCGGTTGCGTGACTACCCCTATAACTTCTATGTCCGATTGCCCTAATAATTTGTTTAAACCCGGTACTGCGAAACTCGGTGTGCCGAAAAAAACTATCTTCATAAATTATTTTTGTGAAAATACTTGTTCTACGTAGCTTAAATCCAATTGGTTGAAGTTATCTACCGCCCAATTGGATAATCTCTGCATGAAGTGGAAAGGATAGGTATGGGCGATACCGACGACGGGTATACCGGCACTTTTCGCCGCAGTAATGCCCGCGGGAGTGTCTTCTATGGCCATACATTCGGACGGTTGTAGTTGTAAGTTGAAATTCCAACGGTTGAATCTTTCTACCGCTAATAAGTAACCGTCGGGCTGCGGTTTACTGGTGTTAATATCATCGCCGGCCACGATGACGGAAAAGTATTGACCTATATTAGCTTTATCGAGTATTAAATCTACTTCCGATCGCAGTGCCCCCGTGACTATCCCCATCGGTATCTCTTTCTGTCGCAGAGTTTCTAAAAATTCCCCTAGGTCTGGATATACGGGTAAACTCGACAGGCCTTTTATTTTCTCCTCGTACATCTTGGCTTTTTTAATAATTAACTTGGTTAAATATTCTTCCGTGACTATGCGACCTTTTCGAGCTAGTAAGTCTCTTAAACCGGCTCGATCGCTCCTGCCCAAACATACTTCGATAAAATCCTTGGCTGTCGCTCTTAAATTCTCTCCTAAAATTAATTCATCGATTAAAAGTTTATGGATTCTTTCGTCATTAATAATCACTCCATTAAAATCGAATAAAAAAACTTTTAAAACCATAGAGTATCTTGATAAATCCCAGTAAAATTACGGGCAAAAATGTCATAATAGGGAGAGACCGCGCCGAAGTTGAAGGACAAAATATGACTGTGACCGATCGTACCCTGGATATAGCTCCCTATATCGATCATGCTCTTCTCGATCCGACAGCTACCCTAGAACAATTAAACACCCTTTGCGCCCAGGCAGATCAACTAGGCTTCCCTGCGGTTTGCGTCTACCCCTCGGCGGTGAAAACAGCAACGAGTTTGTTACACGGCAAAAAAACCGCCGTCTGTGCCGTTATCGGTTTTCCCGCAGGGGCTACCACGAGCGCGGTCAAACTGTACGAAGCTTTGGAAGCCAGAGAAAACGGGGCCAAAGAGTTAGATGTGGTCATTAACCTGGGCTGGTTGAAATCGGGACAGACAGAGCAGTTTTATCGAGATCTAGCGCAGATTTGCGATGAAAGCGGGTTGCTTGTCAAAGCTATCCTCGAAATGGGTAAGCTAACTCACACCGAAAAGCGCATCGCCGCAGAAATTTGCCTCGACGCGGGGGCGAGTTTCTTGAAAACCAGTACGGGCTGGTTCGGTGGCGCAACGATCGAAGATGTGAAACTGCTAAAGGAAATAAGTAAGGGAAGAGTAGGGATTAAAGCTTCGGGGGGGATTCGTAATGTGGAAGATGCGATCGCACTAGTGGAAGCCGGTGCTACCCGTCTCGGCACTTCATGGGGGGTAGAGCTAGTGAAACAGCAAAGAGGTGCGGGAATCGAGAGTCGGGAATAATTTTTCAGAGAGAGAATTCATGTCCAGAACTTATCAAACCACGGGAATAATTTTGAAAGGAATGCCCTTGGGAGAAGCCGATCGATTAGTGACCATACTAACATCTGGATACGGTTTAGTTAGAGCGGTCGCACCGGGGGCGAGAAAATATAAATCAAGCTTACGGGGGCGGTGTGAATTATTCGTGGTCAATAATTTCCTGATCGTCGGCGGTAGGTCATTGGATAAGATAGTCCAAGCGGAGACGATTCAATCCTACCCTAAATTAAGTCTCGATCTAGGCCGCTTAACCGTCGCCCATTATCTGGCCGAATTAGTGACCGCCGTCGCTTTGAGCGAACAACCCCAAGCAGAACTTTACGAATTATTAAGAGAGCATCTGCGGCGATTGGAACTAACCACTTCTAATACCATATTATCTTGTTTCTGTCAAGGGGTATTTCATATATTAGCGCTAGCGGGGATAGCACCGAGAGTGTACGATTGTTGTGTGAGCGGGGAGGCGATCGAAACGGGAGGAAAAATCGGCTTCAGTTTCGATGGAGGCGGAGTCATCAACCTAGCTCAAGAAGACACCCCCTTACCGAAAATAGACTGTAAACTAAACGGTCAAGAAGTGAAACTGTTACAGAAACTGGGGGAAAAAGAACTAACTCCCCCTGAAGACGGGGAAAACTCCTTCGCTTGGATTAACATTGAGCGGTTATTAAGAGACTACACTCAATATCATGTGGGACAGTCTTTTCGTAGCTCAGCTTTAGTAGATGACTTATCTCCCTTAGAATTTTAAAAGCGTAGATTTTCCCGATTATGCAATTGTCGTCCGACCCGAAACCCGACCAATCCCAAGCCACCAAATCTTCTGATAGCCAATCTATGGAACGTCAGCGCCGCCGTCGTAAAACCTCATCCAATCAAGGATTCGCTCCAGTTTTAAGAAACGTTCGTTTTCTCACCTTGTGGGGGGGTCAAATTTTCTCGCAACTAGCGGACAAATTTTATCTGGTGTTGATGATTTCCCTCATCGCCACCCACTATCAGGGAGTTAATCAATCGATCAGCGGCTGGGTATCCGCTATCATGATCGCCAACACCATACCGGCCGTGTTAGTAGGCTCTTTAGCGGGCGTATACGTGGACAGATGGCCGAAAAAAGAAGTGCTGGTGGTGTCGAACATTTTGCGCGGTTTATTGGTACTGAGCGTACCGCCCCTTATATGGGTGTTTCGCGGCTCGACCTTATCAATACCCTTGTTATGGCTACCGTCCGCTTTAAGGCGCTGGTATTCGCAGTCTCACGAAGCATTTAACCTACCGGTGGGATTTCTCATTCTTCTGGGGATCACTTTTCTCGTTTCCACCCTGACCCAATTTTTCGCCCCCGCGGAACAATCGGCTTTACCCTTGATCGTTAAGCGTCGCTATCTCTTGCCCGCTAATTCCCTCAATACCTTAACGACGATGGCAGTTTTAATCGTCGGTTTCGCTATCGGGGAACCTCTTTTAGGGTTTGTCGATCGTTTAGTAGGAACCAAAGCCGGTACTTGGGATTTGGGAAAAGTCTTGGTAGTGGGAGGATTTTATATTACCGCGGGTTTAATCTTAACCGCGTTACAAACCAGAGAGAAATTACAACCCGATGATACCCAGTACCCTCACGTTTTCGAGGACATCAAAGATGGAGTCCGCTACTTACAAGAAAATCATAAGGTCAGAAACGCCATGATCCAACTGATAATTCTGTTTAGCGTCTTCGCCGCCCTGTCGGTTTTAGCGGTGAGAATGGCGGAGATTCTACCAGGCTTAAAGGCGTCTCAATTCGGTTTCCTGTTGGCCGCCTGCGGTGTCGGCATGGCCATTAGTGCCATCAGTATCGGCTATTGGGGCGAGAAATTTTCTAACACCACCCTCAGTTTCTGGGGTGCTTTGGGTATGGCGGCGGCTTTGGGCGGATTATCCATCGCCACGAAAAATCTCCCCGTAACCTTCGCTCTCTCTACCATACTGGGAATGTTCGCCGGATTGGTGGGTGTGCCCATGCAGACGACTTTACAGGCGGATACCCCTCAAGAAATGCGGGGGAAAGTTTTCGGACTGGAAAATAACGCGGTCAATATCGCTCTCTCTTTGCCTCTTGCGGTGGCTGGTGTGGCGGAAACCCAATTCGGACTTCAACCCGTGTTATTGAGTTTAGCGAGTTTAGCCCTCATGGGATCTGTGTTCAGTTGGTATACCGCAGGCCGTAACCTCATGGATAAAAGTTGACAAATCGAGCTTCTGATTGTCAAATACTATCTATTAACTGTTAATAATATTTTTTAAATGCACATCGCTTGGTTAGGTAAAAAAAGCCCCTTTTGCGGTAACGTGACTTATGGTAGGGAAGTAACTAACTCCCTGCTCGATCTTAATTATCAAGTCAGTTTTCTCCACTTCGCCTCGGAAGAAACCAACCCCGATAACTGGCCTGACTGCGCCGAAGTATTTCTACCCTATATTTATCGCTCCCAGGCCTACATACTACCTTCGCTCAAGTCTACTAAGGTTCTCGTAGAAGCCCTGAAAGAATTAAAACCGGATCTAGTTCACGCTTCTTTAACCCTATCCCCCCTGGATTTCCGTCTCCCGGAGATTTGCGAGTCTTTGAATATCCCTTTAGTGGCCACTTTTCACCCACCTTTCGATAGCAAAATTAGAAACTTTAAATCCAGCACCCAGTTAATTACCTATCAGCTACACGCGCCTTTTTTAGCCAATTACGATAAGGTGATCATTTTCTCCAACGCCCAACGGGATTTATTCGTCAAACTGGGTGTGCCCGCCTACAAGTTAGCCGTGATTCCTAACGGCGTTGATACCGATAAATACTGCCCCGGTGAATCTTCTGTGAAAACCGATTTCAAGGCGGATAGATTATTCGTTTACCTGGGGCGCATCGCCACGGAAAAAAATGTAGAAGCGTTATTGAAGGCTTGGAAATACGCTAACTTGGGCCCAGGCTGTAAGTTGTTGATAGTGGGTAATGGCCCTCTCACTACTTCCCTGGAACCTTTTTACGGGGAAGAATATAATATTCTCTGGTTGGGCAGTATAGCCGATGAAGAGAAAAGAATTCAAATTTTGAGGGGGGCCGATGCTTTTATCCTACCTTCTCTGGTGGAGGGGTTATCGATTTCCCTGTTAGAAGCTATGGCCTGCGGCACTGCCTGCGTCGCTACTGACGCAGGCGCTGACGGGGAAGTTTTAGAAGGCGCGGGGATTGTTTTAAATACCCAAGGTGTGACGACTCAGTTAAAAACTTTGTTACCTTTATTGAGAGATCATCCCGAACTAACAGATATATTGGGTAAAAAAGGTAGACAGAGAGTTGTGGAAAAATATACTTTGAAACAAAACATAAATCAATTAGAGATAGTGTATAAACAAGTTTCTATGAGAAAAAGTTACCCTTTAAGTACATACCGTTAAGTACATGACTATTTCTAGAACGATCTGTTTGGGATTTATAGCGGTTATACTCACGGGCACATTGTTGTTAATGATGCCTTTTTCCACCGTTAATCCCCAACCGGATAATATTTTAGTGGCTCTGTTCACCTCTACTTCCGCCGTTTGTGTGACGGGTTTATCGGTGGTAGATCCGGGTACTTATTTTACTTTCTGGGGTCAATTATTTATTGCTTTGTTAGCTCAGGTGGGCGGTTTGGGCTATATGACGGTGACGACTTTCTTGATGTTATTGATCGGCAGAAAGTTTGATTTCAGTCAGAAATTGGCGATTCAAGAATCTTTTGATCGTCCTTTCCTTCAAGGTAGTCAAAGTCTCATTAAATCTATATTGGCGACAACTTTAATTTTCGAGTTCACCGCCGCCGTCTTGATGTATCCGATTTTCGCCCAAAAATATAGCGCCCTATACGCGCTGTGGTTAGCGATCTTTCACAGCGTCAGTGCTTGGAATAATGCGGGATTTAGTTTATTCAAGGACAATTTGATCGGTTATCAATCATCGATCGTGATCAATCTAGCCATCACCGGATTGATCATTTTCGGAGGTATCGGTTATCAAGTGATTATCGAGGTTTACGCTTGGTTTACCCAAAGATTTCAAGAGAAGAGAAAAGGGTTTCTCTTTTCTCTCAATTTTAAAGTGGTGGTCAGTACCACTATAGTTCTACTGATTCTCGGTACTTTGGCTTTCCTCCATACCGAATCCGCTAACCCCGACACTTTAGCCAATCTCTCCCTGAAAGATAAATTACTAACGGCTTGGTTTCAGTCGGTCACTACTAGGACAGCGGGATTTAATAGCATCGACATCGGGAAAATGTCTACGGAGGGATTGTTAATTACGATGGCTTTGATGTTCGTCGGCGCTAGTCCTAGCGGCACGGGAGGAGGTATTAAAACCACTACTTTTAGAATTTTAATGGTTTGCACTCGATCGGTCTTAAAGGGTCAAGAAGAAGTTATCCTCTATCAGCGTAAAGTTCCCCTCAATTTAATCCTCAAAGCTATAGCGGTTTTATTCGGTTCCGCCGTGACAGTTATTGTTGCGACTCTCCTTATCTCTTTCCAAGAAGATAATTTCCAGATGATCCAGCTATTTTTTGAAGTAGTTTCTGCTTTCGGAACCGTGGGCTTATCGATGGGCGTTACAGCAAATTTATCCGTCATCTCAAAATTAATGATCATTCTGACCATGTATATAGGAAGAGTAGGGGTTATATTATTAATTGCGGCTATCATCGGCGACCCTAAACCCAGCGTCATTAATTACCCGGAAGAAAACTTATTAGTAGGATAATAGTTGAAATTTATGCAAAATTTTAAATTTTTGAACAACATTCGCTCTAATAATCGTCAATTTGCAGTTATTGGTTTGGGTCGTTTCGGTAGGGCGGTGTGTGAAGTTTTATACAAGCAAGGCTATCAAGTATTAGGGACGGATATTGACGAAAGTTTAGTGGCACTAGCTTTGAGCGAGAGGATTCTCGGTAATGCTATACAGTTAGATTCTACTAAACCCAGCGCCCTCAAAGAAGCGGGAATATTTGAAATCGACACGGTAATAGTAGCGATCGGTAAATATGTAGAAGTGAGCGTCGTCACCACTTTAAATATTAAAGAAGCGGGAGTTAATTATATAGCGGCTAAGGCTTCCACAGAGATTCACGGCAAGCTTTTAAAAAAAGTCGGGGCGGATTTAGTAGTCTTTCCCGAATACGACGCGGGTTGTGAATTAGCCCACCGCTTAACTAAACCTTCCATTTTAGAAAGATTGGATTTAGATCCAGAACACAGCATCGTAGAATTAACCGTACCGGAGGTTTTTCACAATAAAACTCTAGCGGAATTAGAAATTAGAAATAAGTACGGATTGAATATCGTTGCCGTGGGGAGTCCGGCCCAGTTTAAAATCAATCCCGACCCCCAAGAAAGGTTATATAAGGGTTTAGCGATGGTGGTAATCGGTTCTAATAAAGATATTCAACGTTTACCTATGTAGCTCAAGAAACAACCGATAGCCCCGACTTTTTATTAGTTTCCGGTTCTTCCCTGGCCACTCTAATTAATACAGCTGCCAGAACCAAACTGGCGACGCTAGAACTACCGCCGTAACTGAATAGAGGTAGAGGTAAACCGGTAGTGGGTAAAGCGCCCGTGGCCACGCCCACATGAAGGAGAGATTGTCCCACCAGAACCACCATAGCACCGATCGCTACTAACCTTTTCACCCGGTGCTGACACACGATCGCCACCCTTAAAGCGAGAGTAGCGTATATCATCAACATGACCAATAATAATATGCCCCCCACTAAGCCGAACTCTTCGGAAAAAACAGCGAAGATAAAATCCGTATCCGGGAAAGGCAGATAAAATAACTTCTGTTGAGACAAACCGTAGCCAGTACCCCAAGTATCGCCCGAACCGATCGCCAGTAAACTTTGCACGAGTTGATAGCCGTCCTCTTTAGCATCTGCCCAAGGGTTGAGAAAAGAGAGAATCCGCTTTCTTTGATACTCCCGGAAGCTGATACTGGCTACCGCCGCGGTAATTCCCAATAAAGCTGTGCCGCCCAAATAGGAGAAACGTAAGCCGGAAGCGAGGGCGATTAACCAGATACTCATACCGCACAAAGCGGTGGTACTAAGATTGGGTTGCAAGAGAATACAAGCTAACACCAGACCGAAAATACCTATCCAGCCTATCCTCTGTCCCACCGATAAACGATGCCAAGATCCGAATACTTTGGCACTTTGTAACACGAGAAAAGGTTTCATCAACTCCGAGGGCTGAATCACTACAGGGCCAATTTTCAGCCACCGGGTAGCGCCGTTGACCGTTTCTCCCATTCCAGGAATCAAAGTCAGGAAAATCATCACCAAAACTATGAGAAGACCTATACCCGCCGTGTTCAGTAGATATTTAAGGGGATAGCGGGTGATCAGATTCAGGCCGATCAAGCCCACCCATATCCAGATCAATTGACGCTTGATGTAATACAATCCATCCTCGAAACGACCGTCAGCGAGAGTATAGGAGGCAGAAAATAGCACCACCAGTCCGAATAGCAGCCAGAACATGGTTAACCAGCGCAGTAGTCTGGCTTCCACTGGCCAGGATTTAACATCAGGGTCGATAAAAGGGACGAGGTATCTAAGCACGGAGATAGGAAGAAAAACTAAAGGTTTAGATCGATCGGGCTAGATTTTAGTTCCGCGAATGCTTCAAGTTGCGGCACAGTCTTAGGCTGTTCTAGACTTGAATGTAAATGTAAAAGATCTATTTGATATTATGAGCTATCGCGACATCATTACCATAGAGCCTGATAAGCGTGGAGGTAGACCCTGCATTCGCCGGATGCGGATCACAGTTTACGACGTTCTTGGCTGGCTGGCGAGTGGAATGTCTACCGCTGAAATTATTGATGACTTCCCAGAGCTAAGAGAGACGGATATTAAAGCCTGTTTGGAGTTCGCGGCCGATCGTGATCATCGTTTATTCGCTTCGCCTGGTGCTGCTTGAAACTTCTATTTGATCAAAACCTGAGTCGAAAATTAGTGACTCGCTTGGCTGATATTTTTCCCGATGCCAGCCACGTACAATTCCATGAGTTAGCAGAAAGAACAGATACTGAGATCTGGGAATTTGCCAAGTTGAATAATTTCTGTATTGTGACTCAAGATGCAGATTTCGCTGAAAGAAGCCGACTATATGGCTCCCCCCCAAAAGTAGTATGGCTCAGATGTGGGAATACACCAAGTGACAAGATCGAAACTCTCATTCGTTCCGGGCAAGAAGCCATTCAAGAGCTTTTAGGTAATCCAACTCTTCACTGCTTAGAACTTCAATAAAAGGAACGAGGTATCTAAGCACGGGGGTAAGGAGAAAAACTAAAGGTTTAGATCGATCGGTCAAAGTTCGTAGTCGCGCTTTAGCGCCAAAACTTAGTTAGCGCTAAAGCGCAACTACGAACTCATTTTATCAAGTTGCTTTTGAGAATAGGAGTTGGTGTTAGTGGTCAGGCATTAGAAACGAAGAAAATACGCCATACAGCCACTATCACACCGGTTATGATTGCCACAACCGCCCCCGCTAATATTCCTTACTTCTGTACTTCTTTTGAGGGTTTTCAATAAATTGACGGCGGCAGGCTTTACAAATAAACTTAGGTTTTTTATGATGAGTAGTGCCGTTTTTTTAGATAATATTTAAGCCACAATAGAAGGAGGTCGCCCGTCTTTGGAGTTAGCTTCAAAACAATGTTCGGTCATTAGAATATTTCTAATTTTTTGCCTAAAGAAGAATTTGTTAGCGATCGGTATTGATATTATTGGGCGAAGAAAATTTCAATGTTTTTGGTTCGCCAAGTAGCAATACCCGTACCGAAAAAATCTTGATCTTCCGTCCAAATAGGGCTGTCTAAAGCCATAGCTAATGCGATGATCGCCCAGTCTTTCTCATCCCGATCGCTGATACGATTTAAAGCTCTTTGCTTAAAACTGCCGTAAACATCCTCTCCTATTTCAGCGATCAGTTGTTTAAGCTCGTTGAGAGTATTTAAAGCTTTCTGCTCCATAGCAAAGCTTATATTCCGTTTTTGAGCGATAGTGGGTAAATGAAAAGCCACTTCACGATAACAAACCCCCGGTGTACAAAAAAGTACTTTATCTTTCTGTTTGGCGATTAGAGAAAATGTCCGTATTCCTAACACCGCCCGAATCAATATGTTTGCGTCGAGAACGATAATTTTTAGTTTTTCGGTCATCGCTCGCTCTGTTTTCTTAACTCCTTAAAATCAGCCACAATATCATCTTCACTGATTCCTTTTCCTGCGAGTATATTACTCAGTTCAGCGACGGCTTGCCGTAGACTCTCTATATCCTTTCTCTCTCGTTTGGGCCCGGCGGGGATATAATAACCGATCGTCTCTCCATGAGAGGTTAAAGCAATAGGTTCTTGATTCTCTCTGGTGTATTTGTATAGATGCTCTCTAAACTCGCGGATTCCCACTGATTTAACCTGTGACATAAATCTGCTCCTTTGTGTACACATAGGTACATAATAACGTGATAATGCCATTGATTCGTACTCGCAGATAGAGATACGGGCCACACCCGTTGATGATTTTCTTCTTGATGTACCCGGCTTTCCCACTGCCACCCGCACCGATGGCCAACAACCGCGCCCTCGCTAACCTGACTTTTCCAGACTTTCTTTTATTGACAGGACATAGTTCTTACGGTACAGTGTGGTAGGAGGTAATTAAGAAATAATAAAGATAACAGGCATCGTTGATATATATAGCATCCAGCAATTGACATCCCGCTTATCGTGCAGTTTTTAAGATACATATCATTAAATTTACTGCTGATTATTTAAAAAATCCTATCGTTATCATATATGTGCATATATGGGACGATCGCACCAGCTATTAAATATATAAATCGAATATTAATACCCGTGGCGGGAGCATTTTAATCATGCGATTAATCGTTTACCCGACCGTGATTAAAATCACGCTCTCATAGCAGAAGTCGTCTTAAGACGACTTGAGTTATTAGGCGGGGAATTGATTCCCTGCCGTTTATCGCTTTTCCCCCTCTAACTATTAGGTGTAATTTGAAATGAATAATTCCAACGAAAAATTTCTGGTAGGCTTCGGCGATGTAACCCTCGGTTCCGATGTGGTCAATACTGAAGCCGCCCTGTTGAGCGTGGGGGAACAATTACGGGCGCTGGCGGTGAGTCAGGAGTTTGACAGCATTATCACTTCTTCTTTCGGCCACAGTGCCCAAACATCTCAAGTTAAAAGTATTCAAGAAGCCAGGCAGAAAAATAACGGCGATACGCCCCTGATAAAAATCGTCCCAGCAGCGCAGATAGCGGGGGCGAGGGGTGCTTATGTGGGCACGCTGGATCAGATTTTTCTTTCTAAGGAATTTATCGATATTGCGTCGCGGGAAGAAATCGCCGATGTGTTGTTAGAGGAAATCGGTCACGCGGTCGATTATAAGATCAACGCAATCGATACTACCGGGGATGAGGGGGAATTGTTCGCGGCCCTGTTACGGGGTAAACCTTTAGAGCAAGCGGATCTAGACCGGATCAAACTCGAAGATGATACGGCTTTAATTAATATCAACGGTCAGAGTTTCACCATAGAACAATCGGCGGGGGTTTGGGATCTGGGGGCGCAGAGAGCCACCCTCAACGGATTGGATAATTCTCTGGCTAAGTTACAAGAAACCTTGATCAATTCCATCGCTAATAATAATTTATTGAGTGGATTGATAGGCGATAATCTTAACAACAATGGGGGTTTATCCGTACTAGATAAGATCCGTCAAGCCATTCAGAGTGTTAATCCTAACACCTTAGTCACACCCGCGCAGTTAGCGACTGCTCTCAATAACGCTTTGACGGCTAGAGGTTTGAGCGGGATTAGTTTTACATCTACTACAATCAACACGGAAGCTCGTTATTCTTTAAATATCAATACTACTTTATCTAATGGGTTTAATCTCGATACAGATTTAAAATTGCCGAAATTGGGATTTAATCTTAATGGAGGAGCTACAGCAGATGTAGTCTTTAATAGTAAGTTTGATTTTGGCACAAATTTAAACAATGACGCTTTCTTTTTAGATACGAGTGCAGTTGATGAATTTAAAGTTAACGTTAATATTTATAATCAAAATACTTTAAATGGACGGATAGGATTTTTGCCCGTAACTGCCTCAAATTCGGGGGGGGGAAAGCATTTGCAACTAATTTAAGCTTCAAATTAGACTTAAGTGGCAATGCTAACCGACTCAATAGTTCTGAACTTAATAACGCTAATTTAACTCCAGTTCTAAGCGGTGGCGTTAATATTAATCCTACTCTCAGTATCGGTAACGGCTTCCCAAAATTCACTGCGGGATTATCTTTTAACAGTAGTTACAACTTTACGACTCAACAGTATGGAAGTAGCAACGTAAATTTTAATAGTGTGGGATTGGATTTATCTTCTATTCTGAGTCCCATTAATAGCTACGTCCAAAAAATTAAAGCATTCACCGATAAATTTCAACCTGTTTTATCTTTCCTTGATCGCAATCTACCCGTATTAGACAGATTCGGGATGAACCTTAAGATCACCGACTTGATCAACCTTCTATCTAAATTTCCGGGTGGCCATCTCAAGATCGATACTTCTTTCCTGAAAAGTCTCAATACTATCAATGGGATCATCAATACGTTAACTAATATCGGCAGTATAGGAAACGTTAATCTTGGTAGTTTTAGCGTCGATATTAACGGGGCTATAAATAGCGGGGGCTTCGTTAACGGTGCGGCCCAAGCCCGTCAATTATTATCGGGTCGTGGAAGCGTTAATATTTTTGATCCCGATTTAGGGAATGGTTTATCTTTCACCCCGACTATTTTAAATAATCCCGCTTCTGCGTTCGGTTTGCTGTTGGGTAATCCTAACGTGGATCTCTTTAACTTCTCCGTACCTGGTTACACCCTCGAAGGCGGCGGGAACACAACAGTTCCCATCTGGGCGCTGCCGCCGGTGAGTATCGGTTTCGGCGGGGATATTAGCGCGTCTATCTCGCCTACGGTATACGGTTACGATGCTCGCGGTTTCTTGGAATATTCCAGTACGGGAAATACGGACAGCCTCTTTAATGGCTTGTATCTCGATAGCAGTAATAAACCTGGTTTTTATCTGAACGCAAAGCTATACGGCGATGCTAACGTGGGATTTGCGCGTATACTGAGCGCGGGGGGTCAGGCTTATATCCAAGGGAATTTACAGGCTACCCTCAACGATCCTAACGCCGATGGGAAAATTCGCTGGCCCGAAATTAAAGATAATTTTAACGGTGGTGGTTTCGGTTCTATTTTCGATGTTAGCGGTGGCGTGTCGGCGGGGGCTAATGTTTATGTGGACTATCCGAATATAAAATTCAAGTACGGCCTACCGGTGGGGGTCAGTATAGAACGCAGGAATGTAATCGGAATCGGCCCCTATCCTATACCTGGTCTGGAGTTTACCCGCACCGGCAGCAGACAAACCGGTGCGGTGTCACCCGACTTGGCTTTCGCTAGCGGTGGGGTTTTAAGGCTGAATGTGGGTCTTCTGGCGTTCGCTCGCACTTATGTAAAACAGGATATTGGGGAAAATTACTCTCTAACCGGCGGGGGTGGCTCGATCGTTGTCAAGGGAGTGACAGCGGGAGAATACAGCCAAACTTTCGGCGGTGTGGGTAGTGTAGTGGCTGATAGCGGTTCGGGGAACGATCGCATAGACGCTTCAGGTGTGACCGTACCGGTTAATTTTGCCGGGGGAATCGGCGATGACATCCTCTCCGGTGGCGGGGGTAATGATACTCTCAAGGGTGGCCTCGATAACGATTACTTGGTGGGTAACGGGGGTAATGATTCTCTATCCGGCGACGATGGCAATGACCTCCTCGACGGCGGGGATGGGATTGACACCCTCTCCGGCGATAGCGGTAACGATGTGTTATCGGGTGGTAGCGGTAATGATTTGTTATCCGGCGGTACTGGTAACGATACCCTGAGCGGCGGGTTGGGAGATGATAATTTAAGCGGCGGCAGCGATAACGATACCCTACAGGGTGAAGATGGTAACGATACTCTGAGCGGCGGTTTCGGAAATGATCTATTATCCGGGGGCGCGGGTAACGATACCCTGAGCGGCGATTGGGGTAATGATAATATCTCCGGGGATGATGGGGATGATGCTCTATTCGGCGGCGGGGGAAATGATACTTTAACCGGGGGCAACGGCACTAATACTCTCCAGGGCGAGGAAGGTGATGATGTACTTTATTCGGGCCCTGGTAGAGATACTCTCTTCGGTGGCGCGGGTAATGATACTCTCTTCGGTAGCGATGCGGTTAGTCCCCTTTATGGTGGTACGGGGAATGATAGTTTAGTCGCAGGCGCTGGTAATGATAATTTAACCGGGGAGGAGGGGAATGATACCCTCATCGGTAATCTCGGTAATGATACTCTTTCCGGCGGCGAGAATAACGATTCTTTATCGGGTGGTTTCGGTAATGACTATCTCACCGGAGAAGGGGGAAATGATTCTCTCTTCGGGGATGAGGGTAATGATACTCTGGTCGATGTTTCCGGCCTCAACTTCTTAAGCGGTGGTGCGGGTAACGATACTCTAACAGGTGGTACGGATGCCGATACTCTACAGGGTGGCTCGGAAAATGATTCTCTCATCGGCGCGGGCGGTAATGACCTTCTCTATGGTGGTTACGACGCGGACACTCTAGATGGTGGTATCGGCAATGATACTGTATACGGGGAAGAAGGTAACGATCGCATTCTCGGCGGCGCGGATAACGATAGTTTAGATGGCGGCACCGGTGATGATAATATATCGGGCGATTCCGGCAATGATACCCTATCCGGCGGCGATGGTGTGGATGTTTTGGATGGTGGCGATGGTAACGATATTCTCGCGGGCGATGGCGGCAGAGATTCTCTAAACGGCGGTGTCGGCGCGGATATTTTAAGCGGCGGTGCTGATAACGATACTCTCGCGGGCGGTAACGACGGGGATACTCTGCGCGGAGATGCGGGGGATGATTCTCTACTCGGTGAGGCGGGCAATGATAGTTTAGAAGGGAATGATGGTAACGATACCCTACAGGGTGGCCTCGGTGCAGATAGTTTAAGCGGCGGCGCGGGCGATGATGTTCTCAGGGGACATACGATCGATCTCGATACCCGCGTCCGCAACAATGACGGCAACGATATTTTAGATGGCGGCGAAGGAAACGATGTTCTCTGGGGTAGTGATGGCGCTGATAGCCTCGTCGGTGGCGCAGGTAATGATAGTCTATTCGGCGATGATTCCGATAATCCCGGTTCCGATTCTCTCAAGGGCGGTGCGGATACTTTAGAAGCTGGTGCGGGTAATGATTGGCTGTACGGCGGTTTGGGTAACGATGTGTTGAGGGCGGGGTCGGGATTCGATCGGCTTTTCGGAGGTTGGGGCGATGATACCCTGTATGGTTACAGGGGTACTGGTGCAGAGGGGGTGGTGTACGTTCTCGCCCCAGGTTGCGGTACGGATACGATTATCGATTTCGACCCGGTGAAAGATGTGATCTTCCTCACGGGGGGATTGAGTTTTAATTTCATCGACATCGTGCAGGATGTTGACCCCAGTGGAACCGTCTTCACCAAGATCATCGACCTAGATACTCAATTGGTGCTGGCGAAATTCATGGGCATCACCAAGGATAAAATCGGTCGCAATAATATCGATGAGCAGAATGTTTCCCCGGATAGGTTGCAATTCCGCAGTAAGAAACCCATATACGCGAAGGATGAGACGATCTCTTTAGTGGATACGGCGGTGAGAGACCCCAACGGCGCGGCTGATTTGGAGAAAATCGATTTTTGGTTAAAAACTCCTAATGGCACATGGCAGGATAGGCGCGATGTGGGCATCACGGGGGTTAAGTTCGGTAACGCGGACTGGGGTGATTTTGATAAAGATGGCGATTTAGATGTTCTGGTGACAGGTTACACCTCGGCGCAAACGACGACGGGGCAGAATGGCAGTGTATTCGACTTGGTGCCGGTGACGAAGTTATATCGTTTCGACAAAGCCAGCAATCAATTCATCGAAGTTCGCAATCTGACTAACGTGAAGGGAAATTTTGATCTTGTGGTAGGGGGAACTTCTCCTCTGGCCGGGTTGTTCGATGGTACGGTTTACTGGCGGGATATTAACGGTGATGGTCTTTTGGATATTGTGCAAACCGGGAGTATGCAGAGGGGAAGTCTCGCACTCGTCTATATTTACTTGCAGAATAGTACCGGTAATTTCGACGCGGCGCAACAATTCACGCTCGATCGACCTCCGAGTACAAAGGTAAGTTGGCAGAGATTGAATAGCGATAATACTCTCGATTTCACTATGGGCGAGGGTAGCTTTGTTATCACTAATAGTAATGGTGTTCTGAATATTACTAGGATTGGGTTTATAGAGTCCCTATCGAGGACTGTTAACCCGCAAAATGCTCCGTTTAGAAGACAGTATGGTAGTACCGCCGGAGAATACACGGAAGGCATGGCTATCGACAGCAATGGAAATATTTATATTACAGGCGGTACTGGCGGTTCTCTAGGGGGAAGTAATCGAGGTAATGGGGACGCATTCATCGCTAAATATAGGGCTGACGGGACATTACTATGGACTCGTCAGCTCGGTACTGACCAACTCGATACGAGCGATGCTATTACTACCGATAGTGAAGGGAATGTTTATATTACCGGCGCTACCATAGGGAATTTAAACGGCAGTAATCGAGGTAGTTTTGATGCTTATATCGCTAAGTATGACAAAGACGGGAAATTATTATGGACTAGTCAGCTTGGTAGTGATAAACACGATCACGGTGAGGGTATCACTACCGATAGTGAGAAGAATGTTTATTTTGTCTTCAATAGCGCCGGTTCTCCAAGCGGCTTTACCGTTTCTCCCGGCGGCTATACCAATAAAGGTGATTGGGACGTTTTCATCGCTAAATATGACCCCACCGGCAAGCAAGTATGGATTAAGCAGCTAGCTACGACCGCGGGCGATCATAGTAGGTTCATGACGAGTGATAGTGCGGGAAATATTTATATTACGGGTTTGACGACAGGTTTTTTAGGTACTTTAGGTGGCGCATATCAAGGCGGTTGGGACGCTTTCATCGCTAAGTATGACAAAGCCGGAAATCAATTATGGGTTAATCAGCTCGGTGGTGCTGGGAACGAAGAGGGTTGGGGTGTTGCCGTCGATAGCGCGGGAAATGTTTATATTACCGGCTATACCGATGGTTCTCTACCAACACAATCTAACGAGGGCGGTCGTGACTGGTTCATCGCCAAGTATGACAAAGACGGGAAAGAAGTATGGGTTCGTCAGTATGGTACTAACAAAAACGAATATGCTTTTCGTATCGCTCTCGATAACGCAGGGAACGCTTATATCACGGGCGATACATATGAAAGAGATAATACGAACTTACCAGATAATAATATACCAAGTAGCGGCGATGTTTTCATCGCTAAGTATGATCCTAACGGCAATTTATTATCCACTAGTGGGCTTGGTAGTAACCAATTAGATAATGTTAGGGGACTTGTTAGCGATCGTTCCGGCAATCTCTATGTAGGGGGTCACACTACCGGTTCTCTAGGCGGCCCCAATCAAGGCGGTTCCGATATTTTCCTCGCCAAGATAGATGTTTCCGAGCCGAGGGAGTTCGTGAAACAAATTAATATACCTGGTAACGAATACAGCGAAGGTATGACGATCGATCGTGCTGGTGGGAATATTTATATTATCGGCTCTACCGCAAATTCTGTAGAAAACACGCCTTATGGAAGTTATATAGACGCATTCATCGCTAAATATGACTTGAACGGAAATTTATTATGGACTCGCCAGCTCGGCACTGACCAATCTGATTCAGGAGATAGTATCACTACCGATACTACTGGGAATGTCTATGTTACTGGGGGTACTTTCGGTTCTCTAGGTGGGACTAATCCGAATCAAAATATAGATGCTTATATCGCCAAATATGACTCGAACGGAAAATTATTATGGACTCGTCAGCTCAGCACTCCAGATGGCGATTATGGTGAGGGTATTAGTACCGATAGTGCCGGGAATGTTTATGTTGTCACTAATAGCACTGGTTCTCTAGGCGGCGTAACTAATCGAGGTGATTGGGACGTTTTCATCTTTAAATATGACAGAGATGGTAATCCGTTATGGAATCGTCCAGTTCAGCTCGCTACTACTGCGGGCGACCATAGTAGAACCATGACTAGTGATAGCGCGGGGAATATTTATATCACTGGATTTACACTAGGTTCTCTAAATGGTGCTAATCAAGGTTTTTCGGACGCTTTCATCGCTAAATATAAACCAACCCTAAACGGTAATTTAGAATTAGATTGGATTCGTCAGCTAGGTAGTACCGGAAGCGATGAGGCTTGGGGTGTTGCCGTCGATAGCGCGGGGAACGTTTATATTACCGGCTATACCGATGGTTCTATACCAACGCAACCTAATACTAATAAAGGTGGTGTTGACGCTTTCATCGCCAAGTATGCCCCGAACGGGACTCGCTTATGGGTTCGTCAGCTAGGCACTACCAAAGACAAAAACGAATACGCTTATCGTATTACCCTCGATGGTGCGGGAAATCCTTATATTACCGGCGATACTAACGGTACTATCGGGGGAAATAATTTAGGTGATGAAGACGTTTTCATCGCTAAATATGACACCAACGGGAATTTATTATCGACCAGTGGTTTCGGTACTGCGGGTAAAGATCGCGCTAGAGGTATTGTTAGCGATCGCTCCGGCAATATCTATGTAGGGGGCTTCACTACCGGTTCTCTAGGAGGCCCTAATTCAGGCGGTGGGGATATTTTCCTCGCCAAGATAGATACTTCGCCAGCGCCGCCTGAGTTCAAGAAACAACTTGGTAGTTCTAGCGATGACTACGGTTATGGTATTGCCGGTGATAGTGCGGGGAATATTTATATTACCGGGGAAACGGACGGTTCTCTAAAACAAGGAGTTAGTCCAGGTGTTAGGGATGCTTTCATCGCTAAGTATGGCCCCGACGGGAAGTTATTATGGATTGATCAGCTCGGTAGTACTGGGGATTGGGATATAGCTAGGGGTATTGTCAGCGATAGTGCGGGCAATCTTTATATTACTGGCGTTACTAGTAGTTCGTTAGAAGGGACTAATCAAGGTAGTTTCGACGCTTTCATCGCTAAATATGACCAAAACGGAAATCGATTATGGGTTCGTCAGTTTGGTGGCAATCATTCAGAAGACAGTAAGGGTATTACCAGTGATAGTAAGGGGAATGTTTATGTGACCGGTTATACTGAAAGTTCTCTAGAACCGGGAGCTAATCCAGGAGGCACTGATGCTTTTATAGCTAAGTATGCAGCTAACGGGGCTCAAATATGGGTTCGTCAGCTCGGTACTAGCGATCGTTCGGATCATGCTTTCGGTATTACTAGCGATAGTGCTGATAATGTTTATATTACCGGCTATACAAAAGGTTCTCTAGGGGCATCTAATCAAGGGGATGAAGATGCTTTTATCGCTAAATATGACCAAAACGGAAATCGATTATGGGTTCGTCAGCTCGGTAGTGATAAAGAGGACTGGGCTACGAAAATTATCAGCGATGGTCAAGGGAATGTTTATATCGCCGGCCTTACAGCAGGTTCTCTACCGGGTAACACCAATCAAGGCGGTCATGATGCGTTCATCGCTAAGTATGACAAAGACGGGACTTTATTATGGGTTCGCCAGCTTGGTACTAATAAATCAGAGCAAGTTTGGGCTATGACCCTTGATAGTGCTGGAAATATTTATATTAGCGGCAATACGGACGGTACTATAGGCGGATCTAATCAAGGTGGTACTGACGTTTTCATTGCCAAGTACGCGCCAGATGGGACTTTATTATCGACTAGTGGGTTCGGTAGTAGCGACACTGATAATGTTGGGGGTATGATTACCGATCGCTCTGGCAATCTCTACCTTACAGGTCATACCTGGGGTTCCCTCGCTTCCCAAAATCAAGGCGGTTCCGATATATTCCTCGTCAAGGTAGATAAGAATAAGATACTCGATACGAATACGATCGCTGTATCCTCCTCCGAGTGGACTGATTTTAACGGGGACGGGGTACAGGATAAGCTGTTACAAACGGGGTACGATCGTAATATAAATAAATACTTCACCCGCGTTTACGACAACACAAGCGGTACTTTAAGCCTATTAACTACCAACCTGCCAGCCGTTGCAGATGGTACAGCGATTTGGGGAGATTACGATAAGGACGGGAAAAAAGACGATATTCTCATGACCGGCAAAGACCCCGCTACCGGATTGACATTTACCAGAATCTACACCTACAACAACACCACCAATACCTTTACCGAGGTAACTATAAGACTAGCCGTAGATAGCAACGGCAACGGTATCCTCGACCCGGCTGAGAGAACTAATTTAACTTCCTTCTCCGGTGCTTTTAAAGGGGATGTGGTTTGGGCGGACTTCGATAAATTTGATACAAATCGTACAGGAATTTTTGATAGAGATGGCGGTTTGGATATTCTCATGACCGGCTTTGGCGATCAAACCCGCCGCACCGCCGACGGTCAGAGAGTCCCCATCCCCATCACAAAACTCTATCGTTTGGTAGATGCGGCTCAAAACATATACTTCGATACCAACATCGGTTTAAGCGGCGTGGCCAATAGTTCCGTAGAAGCCAGAGACTATAACGGGGACGGTAGCTTAGATATACTAATTACCGGCGAGGATATATTCGTCAGACCAGAATCGAGCGGTCAGGTGTCCATCCCCGACCTAGCGGGCGGTAATCCCACCACTACTATCTATCGTAACGATTCGTTTAACGCCGCCGGTCAGTTCACCGGATTTAGATTCACCAATCCCGTTTTCACGGTTAATCAAAACGATTCCCGCTGGGCTTCCTTCGCCTATCAATTCGGCAGTGCCGACTTACAACCAGGCGTTTATGAACTCAAAGGCATCGCCTCGGATCACGGCACATCGGGAATCGAGTTAGTACCTGGTTACGGTGAAGTAAGTAATAGTACAACTTTAGAGGGTACACCGAGACAGAACATCTTCGTTATCGGCAATAAAGACAAAACTTTCTACAACGTACCGGTAACAATCAACAATTTCAACCCGAATATAGACTTTATCCTCCTCTACGGTAATCAAAACGAATACACGGTAACTGCCGAGGGTGGCAACACCCGTATCACGAGAATTAATTCGGGTTTAAGTATTCTGATTACCGGGGTGACACTCGACAGGAGCAGCTTCAGTGATGATTTCAGGCAAGGTCAGGTACTTTTCGCCACTGCCTTACAAAACAACAGCAGAAGCGTTAATTTTGTGGTAGCCAATAAAGGCAGCTCCGGTGACGACACCCTCGCATTTAATAAAGTTACCAAGAAATTTGATCAAGCTACCCGTGTCAATCAAAACGACTTACTAATAGACCAGCGTATACAGGGGCAACCTACCGTATTTGGAGCTTTAGCAGGGGGAGAAGGTAACGATACCTTAATCGGTAGCCAAACCGAATCAGAAACCCTAGAAAGCGGTGTTTTCGTTACCTATCTCGACGGTGGTGAGGGTAACGATATTCTAGAAGGGAGCGATCTCGACAATCAAAGAGACATCCTCTTAGGTTGGGAAGGAGACGATACGATCATCGGTAAGAAGGGGAGCGATTTTATTAACGGTGGTAGCGGTAACGATAATATATCGGCTGGTAATGGCGACGATACGATCGAGGGCGGGCCCGGTAACGACACTATTGACGGCGGCCCCGGTGACGGTAGCATGAACCAACAAAACAATCAGAGAAGTTCCGACACCGTTACCTACGAAAATGACCCGGCGGGGGTAGATGTGAATCTGGCTAGCACCGCTAGAGATGGTTACGGCGGTACAGATACTTTTATCTCACAAACTGTGGAGAATGCGATCGGTTCTAACTACTATGATTCGATCGTCGGTACATCCAACCGTAACGAATTACAAGGCAGGGCGGGCAGAGATACCCTAAACGGCGGACTTGGCGACGACACTTTAGACGGCGGTACCGGTAATGACAGCCTGCTGGGTGGTGCAGGCATGGACACCCTCAGAGGCGGCGGCGGCGCTGATATTTTAGAAGGCGGTTTAGGTACGGACACTTACGAGCTGATTGCCGACCCACAAACCCTAGAAAATGCTTTCAGAGCGTTAGGCGGAAACCCGGCAAGCTTCCAACCGATAGAGAACAGCCCGTTAGGCCGAATTAGCTGGGAAACATTCCAACTTTGGGCCAACCCCACCGCGTGGCCGAATCAGCAGGTACAGTGGGATAAATACGAGTCCCTCCGTTTAATTCCCGATAAAGCCCTTTACGATCAAGCCAAAACCGATAAAAAACAAGGTTGGTTGAGACAAGCTATCAACGGCACCGTCATTAGGGATAGTGATAACAACAATACATTAATATTAGATTTGGATTTATTGCCGACAGGGATTAAGTGGCCAGTAAATATCCAAAACGTACCAGATAGCAAAAAGGTCGGCGGACTCAAAACCGGTACTCTCGGCTTCATCCAATTCAATAACTCCCTCGGCATCGACATTAACGCTGATGGTGCCTATGATCCTGCCCAAGACCTGACGATCGAGAACTACTTCTCCGGCACTGAGAGTGGTAGTGGTCATATATCAAATATCACACTCAGGCGACAAAACACCGATATTCTGACTATAAAGGGTACAGATATTATCACTGCCAATAAATACTTCACCCCCTCATTCACCGTTTCCCTAGAATACGAACTATCCCAGAAGGCCGGTGTCGGGGCGAATCAAACTCTATCTACTAACGGCTGGAGAAGCCAAGCGATTTGGGGAGATTACAACAACGATAACAAGTTCGATTTTCTCTTGATAGGCAAGGATGCAAATAACAACCGTATCGCGAGTGTTTATCAGAACCTGGGAGGAGGTTTCGCCTCGATCGCGCTGACCGGTTTCGAGAACTTCGATAGCGGGGTGTGGGGCGACTATAACGGTGATGGTTTCCTCGATATTCTCGCCACTGGCAGTAACGATAACGCTACCGCTAACCCGGTATACGGTTTCAAAGTGTTGCTTTTTAACCCCTCTCGAAATGGATTCTTCGACACAAATTTAGGAACTTTAAGCCAAACCTATACCAATCCCATTAACACTAATTGGGTTGATCTAGACAATAACGGCAGAACCGATATTATCATCACTTCCGGTAACACACTGGAATTTATCCTCGGTAACGGTACTATTGACCCCATCAACACCGGAATTAATTCTCCAGCCCTCACAACTGGCGACTTAGATAACGACGGTTACATCGATTTAATCGTCACGGGTAATAACGGAATCAAAGTTTACAGAAATGTAGTAGATCCTCGTAATAGCGCACTTCGTAGCTTTACCGAGTTAACCAACACTAAGTTATCCGGTGCGGAAGGGGCATCATTAGCCGATTACAACCGAGACGGTTTCCTTGACGTTCTACTCATGACCAAAAGCGGGACGCACCTTTTTAAAAACAATAACAATCTCACCTTTACCTATATTCCCAATCCCAATAATGGACAACCTTTACCGACAGTAATCAACGGTTCGGCTAGTTGGGGTGACTTTGACGCAGCCGATGGAGACTTGGATTTATTGTTAACGGGGACGGACGAAAATGGAAACGCAGTCAGCCGCGTTTTCACCAGTGGTGTTACTGGCGGTGCGTTATTGTCTGAAGAATCGACCCTCCTACCGGGTGCTAAAAACGGTGTTAACGGTTGGCATGATTACGACGGCGACGGTGACTTAGATTTTGTCTTCACCGGCGCATCCGGCAAGACTGAGCAACCTGTGCTATCGGTTTACCGCAACAATGCCCGCGATGGCGTTGTGGGAATTCGCCCGAACCCTCGTCCTCCGATTCCCGTTAACTTTACGACTAACATCAACGGAAATACAGTTACTCTCGGATGGCAACGCATAACAGACACTACCCCCCTCGCTGCGAACAGTACCGGCACTGGCGAACCCCTAAGCTATAATCTCCGCCTCGGCACCACCCCTGGAGGCTCGGATGTAATCGCTCCCCTCGCCGATAGCAACGGTAACAGAAAAGTATCCGCGCTCGGTAACGTGGGATATAACATCAGCCAACCCCTCAATTTAATCAAAGGAATTACCTACTATTGGAGTGTGCAATCGGTAGATAACGGTTATCTCGGCTCTACTTTCGCACCCGAACAAACCTTCACGATCAATCCTTTCATTACCAGTAACCTGGCGGTCAATCTCGCGACCCTACCCCGCGTCATCACGGGCGGGGGCACTATCACGGGAGACTACGATAATGATGGCAGGCTCGATCGAGCGGTTTTAAGCGGCAATACCCTCACCATTTCTCGCGCCACTACTACAGGCTTTGTAGCTTATACGAATCAGATAACCCCGGCAGGTACTTTTAACACTCTCACGCAACAGGATGTAAACGGAGACGGCAAACTAGATATTATCCTGCTCAACACCATCACCAACGCCTACCAAACCCTAATCAACGACGCAGGGCGTAATAACACCGCTCCGGTAACGCCCCTGTTAAGTCAAAGCGTAGTGAACAATAATACCGTTACCTTTAGTTGGACAGCAGCCAGTGATACCCCAATCGCCCCGGCTACCACCCCTCTAACCCCAGCTAATGGTTTAACCTATAGAATCTCCCTGTCGAGAATAACGGGCCCTAATGTCCCCGCTCTCGATCGATCGATTCTAGTCGCCCCCAACCCAGCCGGGGTTCCTTCTCAAAGTGGCAATGTTAACGTAGGGACGATCGCTAATGGTAATATATCTTGGACTGAGAATAACCTCCCCCCGGGCGAATTTAACTGGACGGTACAAACCTTAGACGGTAGCCTCATCGCTTCCGCTCCCACCCCGCAAAGAACCTTGAGAATTTTGCCTCAAGTAAGTTTCAGCAACCTGAACCCGAGTCCCGAAGGCGATAGCGGCACCTCGAACCTCACCCTAACCCTCAACCTCTCCGTAGCGTTCACCAACCTCTCCGCAGCGTTCACCCAACCAGTTACGATCGATTTCGCCGCCTTTAAAGACACCGGCGACACGGCGGAAGCGGACGTAGATTTCAGTCCCGTTAGCGGTACTGTCACCTTCGCCCCTGGTACAACAAGCCAAACTTTGAGCATCCCCATCATCGGCGACAAACTACCGGAGCTTACGGAAACCTTTACTGTACTGCTACAGAATCCCTCTAACGCCCTCTTACCTGCTAACACGAAAGCGAGAGTTTCTATCACCAATGAGGCTACAGACGGTATGCTGCTCAACGGTACTGCCGGGGCCGATGCTCTCACCGGCGGCCCCTATAACGATAGTTTAATCGGCGGTGCGGGCAACGATACCTTAAATGGTGGTGCGGGTAACGATACCTTAGTCGGCGGTGCCAACGATGACACCTACTTCGTAGACACCAGTAGCTATACGGTAAACAACGGTAACATCACAACCGTCAGCGCCGACGTTATCATCGAAGAAAACAACGGCGGCATCGATACGGTTAACTCCTCGGTTAATTACAGTCTGGTTAGTATAGCCAACGTGGAGAATATCACCCTCACCGGCGCAGACCCTCTGAATGCGACCGGTAACGAACTCGCCAATAGAATCATCGGTAATATCGGCGATAACAAGTTAACCGGCGGTGCGGGTAACGATACGATCGATGGTGGTGCCGGCAATGATACGATCGTCGAATCGGGTGACTTTAACTTCACCCTCACGAACGCGACCCTAACCGGCAATGGTACCGATACCTTAACGAGAATCGAGTCGGCTCAATTAGGGGGCGGCACGGGCAATAACAGATTAGACGCGTCCGGTTTCACGGGAACGGTTATTCTCGATGGGGGCGGCGGTATCGACACTTTAATCGGCGGTGCGGGCGATGATACCTACATAGTAGATACCACGGGTGATGTGATTACCGAGGCGGCGATTCGGGGTAACGACACGATTATCTCTACCGTGACTTACACCCTCGCCAATCTCCCCAACGTGGAAAATCTCACCATTACCGGTAACTCCGCTATCAATGCCACGGGCAACGGGGGAAATAACCTGCTCATCGGCAACGAGGGGGCGAACACCATGATCGGTAACGCCGGTGATGATATTCTAGTCGGTATGGGCGGGCGCGACACTCTGAGCGGCGGCGCGGGTAAAGATAATTTCCTCTTTAACGCACCCGGAGAAGGCATCGATACCATCACCGATTTTAACGTCATTGATGACACCCTGAACGTCATCGGCGGCGGCTTCGGTGGTTTGGTCGCCGGTAACGCTATTACTCCGGCTCAATTCTCGATCGGTTCTTCTGCCACCACTGCCGATCATCGATTCATCTATAATCGGACTACGGGGGCGTTATTCTTCGATGTCGATGGTAGCGGGGCCGGGGCGGCGGTGCAGTTCGCGTCTTTGAGTCCCAATCTGAATCTGACCACAGCGGATATATTTATCGGGGGTTAGGGAATCTAGCCGGAAGCCCAATGAAATTTTCAAGCCAAAAAATTAACCATCGAGTAGTTTAAAATTGCTGTGTCTTGAGTCACCATGATTAAATTATGGTGTAAAGCTTGAGATATTAGTAATCGATCGAATGGGTCTCGGTGAAGTAGCGGCAGTTGGGCTAATTGAGAAATACTATTTTCATCAACTACCAAACTTTTGATTAAATGTTCTCTTCTCTGTCTGGGTAAATATACTTCAGGTGGTTCGGGAAAAGAAAGCTTTCCGCTACCATATTTTATGATACATTTTCATATAGAAACAACACTCAAAAATCTTTCATTATTAGGATTGATTATGGCTTCATAAAATTTTTCAGATAAACGCTCATCATCATTAATCAACCAAAGAAAAATATGAATATCCAATAAAAGTTTCATTTCGGCTCGAATAAATCTAAAATGTCATCTGGCAAGGGAGCATTGAAATCATCGGGGACAACAAACTGCCCTTTTGCGAGTCCCGCCGGTAACGAGCTATTTTGACGGCGATAAGAGGCGACGATTACATCAATTTCGTCGTTATTGATTCCCGTGTCTATTTGCCCCGATGTTTGTTGATATTCGAGAAATTCTAAAAATTGTCGCAATGAATTGAGTTGCGGGATTGATAATTCTTGAATTTTTTGATGAAGCCACTGTCGTAAATTCGTATCTAAAGAAAGATCATAATTAGCTTCAGGATTCATAATTTTATAAATTTGACAATATAATACACATCATTAAAATAACAATTCTAATAGGGGAAATGCCAGGGAGCATCCCAATCGCCGCGATCTTTATAGCCGGTGGCTTCAAAGGCGATGGTAGCGGGGCGGGCGCGGCGGTGCAGTTGGCTTCCTTGACTGCCAATCTGAATCTGACAGCGGCAGATATATTTATCGGGGGTTAGGTAATCGAGCCGGAAGTTCAAATAAATATTTGTTCCCAAGGTCTAGAATAAAAAATAAATGCGCTCTCGGTCGCCACTGTTAGCTTATGCTGCTCGAAAAAATCGTTCGAGAACTACAACAAATACCTCCTGATAAACTACCTCAATTCTATGAAGTGATTCACGATTTTCGACGGGGTTTAACAGAAAAATCCACCGGGCAACGGAAGCTTGGTCTACTTAAAGGAAAACTCGGCGATGCCTTCTATGAGCCACTACCGGAAGAAGAACTGCAACAATGGGAATAAAATATCTTATAGATACCCACATAATGCTGTGGTGGCTATTTGATTTATCACACCAAATCCGTGAACGAAAAACCTGGAGCATCCCACTGATGCGATAACCGGCGGGGAATCAATTAAGAGCCTCATAGCCCAATTCGGTTCAAACTGAGATCTTGCACCGATGTCAATAAGACGTAAAAACCAAAATCTCATAACGTCAATCTCAGGAGTAAAAGCGAAACCCGACCGGGATTTAAATCCCGGTCTAGTAGCAAAAATCGGTTAAAACCGATAGAAATTGTGGATTAAATATGAGTCGTTATTAAACGACTTTTGCTATGAGGCAGGGAATTTTATTCCCTGCCGGTTTGCGTAATCAAGCCAGAAAAATCATGTTCTTGACAATGGTGCATGATCTCAGTTTTAAACGACTAATATTCAATCCACAATTTCAATCGGTTAAAACCGATTTTCCCTATGAGACCGAGATTTTAATCCCGGTCGGGTTTCGCTTTTACTAGCAGATTGACATTATGAGATTTTGGGTTTTCGCGCCTTACTGACAATGGTGCAAGATCTCAGCTTAAAGCCGACTTCTGCTATGAGACCGTGATTAAAATCACGGTCGGGTAAACGATAACAATTGCATAATTGGGATACTTCCCTTTTCTGATGAATTCTACCAATCAACAGGCTCAAGGTATTTATATGTTATACCAATTCTCTAAATAGCGACTACAGATAGTCTAGAATAGAATAGTAAGATGAGTAAAGTAAAAGGATAAATATGGCAGGAGTTTATAAAATAGAAATCTCGGAAACATTCGGGGAGCTCAAGGAACTGCTAAGACAAGAGAAAACAGGTGCAGGAAAAGAAAGAATACAGGTATTGTACTTATTAAAGACAAAAAAAGCGCTAACGGTGACAGAAGCGGCGGGAATAATAGGAAGAAATAGAGTGACAGTACAAGACTGGTTAGGAAAATATCGTCAAGGAGGACTAGAAAAATTATTGTCTAAAAAAGTTAGTACGGGGCGACCAAGAAAAGTGCCCCAATGGGCGAAAAAAGCATTAGAGAAAAGATTAGAAGAAAACAAAGGGTTCGAGAGTTATGGAGAGATATGTGAATGGTTAGAGACAAAAATGGGGCTAGAAGTAAAGTATAAGACAGTTCATAAGTTAGTATATTATAAACTAAAAGCATCGCCAAAAATAGCGAGACCAAAGAGTATAGAGCAGTCAGAAGAAAGGTTAGAGAGTTTTAAAAAAACTTTTTAGAAAACATAGCGATGCTGAGCTGTGTAGCGATGACAATGATGGGTAAGATGGATAAGGCGGAAAAAATCCGGTTTTTATGTGAAGATGAAACCCGAGTAGGGCTGAAAACAATTAGTGGGAGAAAAATCACAGCCAAGGGAGTAAAGCCGATTGGGCAGGTGCAATGGAAATTTCAAGCGACTTATATATATGGGGTGGTAGAGCCGAAAACCGGAGAGAACTTCTTTTACGAATTCAGCCATTTAAACAGTCAATGCTTTGAGATATTTTTAGAGTTAGTATCTCAGCATTTTGCCGATAGCATTTTAATAATACAGTTAGATAATGGCAGATTCCACAAGGCAAAAAAACTGAAAATTCCTAACAATATTATTCTGATGTTTCAACCGCCCCATTGTCCTGAATCAAATCCTATCGAACAGATTTGGCAATATATAAAAAGGGGATTGAGATGGAAATTACCGGCTTCACTGGATGAATTAAGGCTCTTGATCACTGCGAGACTGGCGGTAATGACCAACGATATTATTGCTTCAATTGTTGGGCGAACTCATATTCTAGAGGCTCTATCTGTAGTTGATATTTAGAGAATTGGTATAAGTAAGCTCTACCTGCGTGGAGATCGATCTGTATCACAAAAACGACGCGGGGGAATGGATCATCATTAACTATCAAGCCGGGGATACTGTAGAACTGAGAAGCATTAACCTCAATTTTGGGATCGAGCGTATCTATCGCAGCCTCACTCTCGCGGCAGAATCGTGATCACCCTAACCCAGATAAGCTTGACGCACCCGCTCATCACCGAGGAGAGTCTTTCCATCTCCGGTAATCGTTACACAGCCCGACTCTAACACGTAACCTCGATCGGCGCACTCCAAGGCTAAATTAGCATTCTGTTCCACTAATAATATGGTCACGCCCTCGGCTTTCAGTCCTTTTATGACCCCGAAAATTTCCCTGACTATCTGGGGTGCTAACCCTAAACTGGGTTCATCCAATAATAGTAACTTCGGACGGCTCATTAAGGCTCTGGCGATCGCTAACATCTGTTGTTCGCCGCCGCTTAAAGTCCCCGCTAACTGTTCCTTGCGCTCCGCCAACCGGGGGAAAGTTTGAAACTGCTTTTCTAGATCCGCTTTGATGCCAGGGCGATCGTTCCTTATATACGCACCTAACTCCAAATTTGTCAATACTGTTTGGCGGCCCAGTATGCGTCTCCCTTCCGGGCTGTGGGCGATACCCCATCTCACTACCTCGTGACAGGGGGCCCCTGTTATATCCTTACCGTTGTAAAAAATCTTGCCGCGGCGGGGTACTAGAAGGCGAGAGATAGTTTTTAAAGTGGTCGTTTTCCCCGCCCCGTTAGCGCCGATCAAAGTGACTATTTCCCCCTCGTTGACCACTAGATTGATTCCCTGTATGGCTTGAATGCCGCCATAATTAACCGATAAATCGATCAGCTCTAACATGATATTATTCATCCCCCAGATAAGCCTCGATCACCGCTGGATCATCACGTACTATAGCCGGTTCACCGAGAGCGATCAAGCGACCGAAATGAAGGACGGCAATACGATCGCACAACCCCATTACTAACGGCACATGATGCTCGATCAAAATTACCGTCAGGTTGAATCGATCGCGAATCTCCCTGATAAATTGACCCGGGAGCATCCCACTTTTGTAATGAGTATAAATACTTAAAGCATGTCTTGAAAAAAAAAGAGACAATGAAGTAAACTCTTTCACGAAAAATATGACTCCACAAGAAAAACAGGAACTTAAAAAGCACTTAAAAAGTATTTCT
>JADQBB010000025.1 GCA_016903695.1 Chlorogloea purpurea SAG 13.99 | reverse complement strand
CAATGGCAGTCTCAATATCTTGAGAAAAGAATTTCCCAACGCTTTTGCAGAGGGGATAGAGGGCGTTGCAGCAAGCCCATTCAGGTTCACCCCTGGAAAAGTAGCTTTATAGAATATTTTTCTAGAAAACTACTAACTGTTTTCACCTCATTAATTATGACGTTGAGCTATATTTTCATGACCGCTGCCACTTCATGAAGCCTTATCAAAAATTGCCGATCCAAGACTGCGGTGAAACGCTTATGCCCATAGACGGGGAAAAAATAGCCCTCGTGACTCCCCACTTCTATCAAAAATTAGGGGCCGATTATGGTGGGCTATCTCCCTATTATCTACGGTTCGGGGTTTTAAATCGTTTATTACAAGCGCAATCCTATCTGGAAAATGAGCGTCCGGGTTGGCGTATCCTGATTTTTGACGCTTATCGCCCCGTTTCGGTGCAGGTTTTCATGGTGGAGTACACTTTCAATGAGTTAAAGAAAACCCATAACCGAACTGCGGAAGAACTATGGGAAAAAGTTTATACTATTTGGGCTGTACCCACCGATAATCCCCTCACACCCCCTCCCCATAGTACGGGGGCGGCGGTCGATGTCACCTTGGTGGATGAGTTGGGAAAACCCTTGGATATGGGGGGGGAAATCGATGAATTGTCCGATCGCTCTTTACCGGATTATTATTTAGATAGTAGTGATCCCATCGAACAAAACTATCATCGCGCTCGACAGTTATTGTGCCGGATTATGACCGGGGCTGGTTTTTGTCGTCATGGAGGAGAATGGTGGCATTTTTCCTACGGGGATCAAATGTGGGCTTATTTAGCCCATAAACCTCACGCTATTTATGGAAAAGTTTAGATATTACATTAATTTTTTCTTGATAAAAGTTACTAATTGAGATATTTGCCGCTTCATTTGTTCCATTTCTGTTTGCATTTGTGCCATTTGGGTTTTTAACGCTTGAATTTCCGAAGCCGGCTCACGACTACCGGCGCTGACTTCTGCCATTTTAGGATGCCTTTTGGCTTTAGCCATAGCGTCTTTTATCGCTTGGACTAATTGTTTTTGGTCAAAAGGTTTTTCTATAAAGGCAAAATACTCGAACGGCTCAGGTAGTTTTTCCACCACTTCTTCCTTCCTTCCAGACATGAGAACTAAAGGAATGCTTTTAAGATGGGTTTCTTTTTGTATCTCTTGATAAACTTCCCAACCGCTCATTTTGGGTAGGAGAAAATCTAACATGATTAAATTGGGGTTTTCTGAACGAATTAGATTGTATCCTTCTAAACCGTCTTTAGCTTCTAGAACTTCAAAATTACCCTCTGGTAGCATATTGCGGACGTGCATTCGGATAACTTTACTATCGTCAATGACTAGGATTTTATGGCTGGACACTATCTACTCCTTATTTCAAGGGATTCATCTCTTACAAGGGATATACCTTTATAGTTCCCTATCTCTAGGAAAAAATTATAACTCTTATCATAAAAGTCGGTTGCCACCTTACCAAAGAGCTTTGCTTTTCGCGCTTTAAGAACAAATGCCGTCTGCGATCGTTCTTATTCGGTCAACAGACCCGACAACTTAGATTAAAGCACGAGAGCGAACGAATTCGGGCTACATCCTTAAGTATTTTCCGATAACCGGTTTAGGCTCACTGCTGTCCTGTATGTTCCCGCGTCACGGCACTCTTAGGCAGTTTTGCTTATCAAAGGAAGCTTGAAGCTAAAAACAATCCTTGAGCTGGTAATTAACGGAATAATGATTTTATAAGACTTCTGCCCTTATACAAGTCTATGGTGTCTATACGGTAATGAGGAATTCTGATCATCAATATTGTATAAATTAGTATGAATAAATAAATCGGGCGAAATATTTTTTCATTTAACGTATTTAAACAAATTATGACTTGAGAATAAGTTGAATAAATAGGATATAACCATCTCAGCCTTTTTTGCTTGCGGTAAAAACTATAAATTTCCAGCTCTAGCAAGCTAGGACTTAAAACACATAGTGCGTAAGAGACGCTAATTATAAAAAACCATCTCCCCCAATCTAGTGCGGAAACATATAGTATTAAAGAAAAAATAAAAGGTATAAATAAATACTTAAAGCTAAAAATGGTGAAAACGTCGTTAAAGTTAACAGGATACTCGTAAATAGGCGATTCCTCCCTAGAAAGCTTTTGGTTAAATTTTTCTACTGAATTTTTAATTAATGTGTAACTTGCCCGAATCAAAATAACTACATTGAGGCTGAAAACTAACAGCCAGCTTAAAAAAACTAATCCGTTGTTTCCCCTAATGTTATTTTTGATTACCATTTTGATTACCGATGTATTTGAGATATTAAAAAATTTTAAAGTATTCGGTAACTCGGTAATACAATCGCTAGAAAATTTCGTGGCAATGGTACTATATTTGTGCCATGAGTTGCAGATACCCACGGCAATTTCTTCGTTACCTCTAGCTAACATACATAAAACAGCTACCAAGATGGTAGGTAGATAAATTGCCAAAGTTAAATTAATAGATTTCCTTTTAGTAAGTTTTGAAGAGACTAAACTACCGGTGATCATCATATTTAAAGGAATTCCCAAAAATATAATAGCTTCATGAATTAACGCAGTAGGTATAGATAAAAGATTAAACCAAATAAATAAACTGTAGCAATATTTATTAATTTCCTTATTTGAGATTGGGGAATCTTCTTGGGAAGAGATGATTTCCGAACTTGCTTTTAAAGTCATTACATATCTTGTGACAAAAAATAAATTAACTGCCAAGCCAAACAAAAAGAAAAAATCCTTTCTCCCAATAATATTAAGGTCTCTTATAGGAAATACTATCAAACATGGCAAAAACAAAAAAACAACTAAATTTTCTAAACTTAGTTGTTTTTTTAAATTATTAACTTTAGTAATATATATAATAGAAAAAATACAATAAATAATATAGCTAAAATGTAAAATTATTTTACGTATTCCGTCAATGCTTATATAAAATTTGTCGTGGATGAACATTAAAAACGTCCCCACCAAACCTCTCCTAACAAATCCATGACTGTAGTTAATGAGCCATTCATCAAAAACATATTTAGATAATGCTTCTCTAATAATCCAAGCATTTACTATTGAGAAAGCAAATATAAGCAGAAATAAGTAAAAAACTAAATTTCTCCATAAAAATAAATGATTAGTAACCAGTTTAAAGTTTGGCATTGGCAAACACATCTTTTAATTATAGTTTTTATTGAGTTAACACGGGCTGGCAACTCTTGCAGGTATTATATGTCATAAACCAATAAATATTTTCAATAACTAAACAGCTCAAATTAACTCTTTGAGCGCTTGTACTAATTTTTCAATTTCAGAGGGTACAGTGAAGTAATGAACGCAAGCGCGAATACATAGAGGGTCTAATAAAGTTCTGAGGAAAAAGCCTTGGTTTTCCAATGCCGTTACTAATTTTTGGGGTGTTAGAGAACCATTAACTAAAAACGATACTAAACCCGATTCGGGAGGGGTATTTTTGAGACAGATAATTGAATCGATCGCTCTCAACTCCTGCCATAAATACCCGGTCAACTCCAGTATCTGTTCGTAGCGTCGCCTGGGGCTACCCCATTGATGATGGACGGCGATCGCAGCTCTTAAACCCTCATACAGGGGATAGGCGGAAGTAGCCACCTCATATCTTCTGCCATCGGGTTTCCAACCTATACCATAACCTTGAGAGTCCACTTCCAAACCGCGCCAACCGATGAAGGTGGGGTGAAGGGATTCCAATACTTCCGGGCGCACGTATAAGCCGCCCACACCTGCGGGGCCGCACCACCATTTATGGCCCGTGAAAGCATAAAAATCCACTTGTAATTCTTGTAAGTTCAAGTCCAGACAGCCCACGGATTGAGCCGCATCTACTAATACCAGGACGGGATTTTCCGTGATGGGATTATCGTGGCAGTATTTACTAATTTCTTCTAGAGGTAATACCTGCCCGGTATTCCAGAGAACGTGACTGGCTACTAATAAACGGGTGCGCGGTTGTAAACTGGATTTGATCACCGCTAAAGGATCACCACCGTTGAGGGTTTCTCTGAGTTTGCAGGTAGAAACTTCTAATTGAAAACGTCTCGCTAATTCTTTGACTGCGGCGATGATGCCGGGGTGTTCGCCATCGGTCAATAATATATGGTCTCCCGGTTGCCAATCTAAACCCCAGAGGGCGATGTTACAGCCTACCGTCACGTCTTCAGTGATAGTGATGGTGGTCGAGCGCACACCCAATTCGGCGGCGATTTCCTGACGGAGTAAATCGCTTCTTTTGGCGATCCAACTATTCACCTTGCCGGAGAAGGGGCCTTGTTGCTGTAGATAATTATGAGCATCGACGATCGCTTCCAGTCCCGCTTTCGGTAACGTTCCCTGCCCGCCGAAGTTGAAATAATTTTTATTGGTCAATCCTGGAAATTCTAGGCGCTGCTCTTGCAAATTAGCCGTGATCGAGTCTTTATCTAGCATAAATTTTTTCTTCAAGTCCCTAAATTAACTTTAACCATTTTTCGAGGAATCCAGTCACAATAAAGTAAGGATTTCCTGTAATTAGCTGGGGGCTTGTTCTCCTGTTATCTAATGCTACTGACCGATGATCTCTTACTCGATTATAAAAGGTGTCAACGCCGGGCTTTTTTGAACGCCTACGGTAGCCCCCTCCAAAAAGACCCAGAACGGGATTTCTTGCTGAAATTACGCCAGGAAAGTCAGCAACACCTCAAAAATGTCCTGAATGAGCATTACCCCGATCATGAAGAACCGCAAGCCAGGCAGAAACATTGGCGCACAGTCGCGGAAGCTACAGAAAATTTGATGAAGGAGGGCGCTGCCTGTATCTATCACGGTGTCCTAGTGTACGAGTACGCGGATCACGACGATGCGGTCGGCACGCTGCGCGCACGCACCATCACCCTCCTGGGCAGACCCGATTTACTGATCAAGCAGCCAGGAGAGTCGAAATACGGGGATTGGCAATACTGGGCGATCAATATTCAACTAGGTCGCCGTCCGAAACCGGAATACAAGTTAATCACCGCTTTCAACGCCTATCTGTTGGGCTTTATACAGGGACAATTACCCCCTTACAGCGAAATTATCCTGCGTCGCCACAATTACCACCGGGTAGACTTGAGCGTTTGGATTCCCAAAATGGAAGAAGTGCTGGCGGAATGCTTGAAAATGCTCGATTATCAAACGGAACCGGAAGTGTTTATCTCCCGCCAGCGTTGTAGTCTCTGCCATTGGTACAGTCACTGTTATGAAATCGCCCAATCTCAACAACACCTGTCTTTAGTACCTGGCGTTACCCCCAGTCGCTATCAATATCTACAATCGGTGGGAGTATTGAGCTTAGAATCTCTGGCGGCTATCTCCCCGAAACAGTTCGGGGAAGCGATGGGATTAGAAATCGCCAATCAATTACAGCAACAAGCTTTATCCCTCGTGGAAAATCGGGCTTTTCGCCGCGCTATTACCGGGAAAAAGAGCGTCGCTTCTATTCCCACCGATGACATTGAATTCTACTTCGATATAGAAGCGGAACCGGAACAGAATCTAGACTATCTTCTAGGGGTGTTACTGGTCGATCGCACCGAGAACAGCCAGCGATTTTATCCCTTGCTCGCGGAGAAACCCGAAGACGAATTCAGGGTGTGGGAGGAATTTTTAGAGCTGGTGCATACTTATCCCGAATCCCCGATCTTTCACTTCGCCGAATACGAACAGGAAACGATTAAAAGACTGGGGCAATTATATCAAACGCCGAGACCCGTGATCGATCGCCTTACCGCGCGCTGTTTCGATCTCCATCATCAAGTTACCCAATGCGCGACCCTACCTGTGGAAAGCTACTCGCTGAAATCTCTCGCCAATTGGATCGGGTTTCAATGGCGCAATCAGGGGGTGAGCGGCGATCAGTGCGTGTGGTGGTACGATCGATGGTTGAAAACCGGCGATCGTTCTTTTTTGCAAGCGATCGTACAATATAACGAAGACGACTGTAAAGCCACCTATCACCTCAAAAACTGGCTCGCGGATTTTTTGAGTTAACCGAATCTACCCGCCACGTAATCCCTAGTTTGCTGATTGCTGGCATCGGTAAAGATCTTCTCGGTGGAATCGAATTCCATCAAACGCCCGACGCGGGTTTCGTCAGCGTTGAAGAAAGCCGTGTAATCGGAGACGCGCGAAGCCTGCTGCATATTGTGAGTGACGATAACGATCGTGAATTTCTCTTTTAAAGTGTGAATTAATTCTTCCACTTTCAGGGTGGAAATCGGATCGAGGGCCGAACAGGGTTCATCCATGAGCAATACTTTCGGTTGATTGGCGAGAGCCCTAGCTATACACAACCTCTGTTGTTGACCCCCTGATAAACCGAGGGCGGATTTTTTCAGTACGTCTTTCACCTCGTCCCATAAAGCCGCACCTTTGAGGGCGGCTTCTACGATCTGGTCTAATTCGGGGCGGGCGCAAGGGCGAAAAATCCGTATCCCGTAGGCGATATTATCGTAGATAGAGGCGGGGAAGGGGTTAGGGCGTTGAAACACCATTCCCACTTGTCTTCTTAAAGTATTCAGGTTTACGCCTTTAGCATAAATATCCTGTCCGAAAAATTTGACTTTACCTTCCACCCTAACTTTCCCCTCCAATTCACCGATGCGGTTGAGGGATTTAAGGAGAGTTGATTTACCGCAACCGGAAGGGCCGATCATCGCGGTGACTTTCATGGGTGGTATGGCGACGTTAACTCCTTCTAGGGCTTTTTTCGTGCCGTAGAAAAAGCTGAGATTCTCGACATCGATCGCATTTTGGGCGGTTAAAGTATTCACGGGCGTGGTTGATGTGGTCATAGTCATTTATTAAGAGGGGTTGCGTTTACGAGTTACCAAGCGAGAGATGATATTGGTTACTAGGACGAGAACAACCAGCACTAGAGAAGCTGTCCAAGCGATGGCATTCTGCTCTGGAAAAGCGGAACTTGCGTATTGATAGATCAGTACAGGGAGGGAAGGAGTGGGGGCCCAGAGACTTTCTTGCCAGAATTGGCTGAATAGAGCGGTAAACATCAACGGGGCTGTTTCTCCCGCGGCCCTTGCCACCGCTAAAAGTACCCCCGTCATGATCGGGGCTACGGCGGCCGGTAAAATGATCCGCCAAGTGGTGTTCAATTTTGAACCGCCGAGGGCAGCCGAACCCAACCTGTAGGAATTGGGAATTAATTTTAAAGCTTCTTCGGTAGTAAGCGCCACGATGGGCAACATGATCACCCCTAGGGCCAAAGCACCGGCCACGGCGGAAAACTGTTTGGTAGATACTACTAGAATCCCGTAGGCGAACACACCCACGATCACCGAGGGGGTACTACTGAGGACGACGATCGCAAAGCGGAGAGCGTTGCCGAAAGTCGAACCTTTGGCGAACTCGGAGAGGAAAATTCCCGTCATTATTCCCAAGGGGACGCTGAACAGGGTAGCCAACCCCACCATCGTTAAAGTACCCAAAATAGCGTTAGCGAAACCATTGGGCGTACCGGGTTCAGCGCCGAGGGGAGCGGGCAGGGATGTAAATACTTCCCAAGTGAGATTGGGCGCGCCTTCTTTGACGATCTGCCAGAGGATGGCGAATAGGGGTAGGATGGCGATCAAAGCCAAGGTCACGGCCCCTACGGTCATACCGTTGCTGAAAAAGCTCCTGAATGGTGACAGGGGCTGAAGTAATTCGTTTTGGACTAAAGGATTCTGGGACATATTAACGCTGGCTATTGATATATTGCACCATGAGGGCGGCGATACTATTGACGATCAGGGTGATCACGAACAACACTAGGGCTAAATACATCAAAGCCCCGATGTGCAATGGTTCAAAAGCTTCGGGGAAAGTGTTCGCCAGTACCGCGGGGATCGTATATCCGGGGGCGATTAAAGAGGGGGTGATGACCGAGGAATTACCGATAACCATCGCTACAGCCATCGTTTCCCCTAAAGCCCTGCCCAATCCGAGAATGATTGCGCCGATAATGCCCGAACTGGCCGTGGGTAAAACTACCCGCCAGACGGTTTCCCAGCGAGTCGCACCTAAAGCCATAGAAGCACTACCCAATTCTTTTGGCACTGTAAGCAGTACGTCCCTACTGATAGCGGAAATGGTGGGCAGGATCATAATCGCGAGTAATATCCCGGCGATGAGCATACTGGGCCCCAAAGGCTGAGCGCTGAACAGGGGAAACCAGCCAAAATGCTCGAATAACCAGTCCTGTATGGGTTTGATGATGGGAATCATCACGAATATCCCCCACAAACCCACGATAACGCTGGGAATGGAAGCGATTAATTCGACCAAAAAGCCCAGGGGTGTTTTCAACCAAGAGGGTAGATAGTTCTCACTAGTACTTAAAGCCACTGCTAACCCCAAGGGGATAGCGATTATTAGAGCCAGAATGGAAGTAACGATCGTACCGTAGATGAAGGGCAAGCCGCCGAATATTAATTTGTTAACATCCCACTCGGTATTGAAAAGAAAGCCCAGACCGAATTTGCTGATAGCTGGCTCTGCGTCTTGGAAGATAACCCAAGCAATCCCCAGAAGGATGATCACCCCGGAGAGGGCGCAGGCCCAAACTAAAATCGTGAAAACTCGGTTGAGATTGTTGGCTATGCCTTTATTTTCTTTAATATCTACCGCTTCAGGGGCGGTTAAACCCATCGGGTTAGAAAAATCTGTCATATTTATTTCGTTGACAACATATAGGGGATAGAAATATCTATCCCCCCTTTGACTATTTAATCTTATCTACTGCCGCTAAAACTTTTTTAGTGACAGATTCGGGAATGCGTGTGTATTCTAATTGATTGTTGATACCCTGCCCGGTGGTGAGAATCCATCTTAAAAGTTTTTTCACTTCTGCCGCTTTCTTCGCGTCATTGTAGCGGGTGGGTACTAATAACCAGGTTAAGCCAACTATAGGATAACCTTCTCTCGGGTCGTTCACATCGGCGGTGAAATCAGAGTTGAAAGCTACACCGGCCATGGCTTTATTCGCTTCCGCTAAACTGGGTTCCACGTAACGACCGGCTTTATTTTGGATTTTCGCGGTTCTCATGGTGGGCCCTTCGTTCTTGCGGGCGTAGGTATCCTGAACATAACCTATGGCTCCATCGGTTTGTTTCACTAACGCTGCCACACCGTCGTTTTTAGGCCCTTTCAAAACGGTGAAACCCCAGTTAGGTTCTTTACTAGCGCCAACTTTGCTCTTGAAACCACCGCTGATCGCACTTAAATGACTGGTGAAAATTTCCGTCGTACCGCTACCATCGGCTCTCACTACTACTTTGATGGGTTTGTTCGGTAATTTAGAATCTACCTGATTCCATTTGGTGATTTCGCCGCTGAAAATTTTGGCGAGGTTAGCCCTAGACAGTTGTAGGTTATTAACACCGGCTATATTGTATACCACTGCCACTGCTCCCCCGGCGGTGGGAACTAAGGTTAGACCACTTTTCATCTGACTTTTCTCGGAGGCCGATGGCGCTACATCGGAAGCACCGAAATCCACTGTTCCGGCGATGAATTGTCTGATGCCCGCTCCGCTTCCCACGGCGTTGTAATTCACGGTTGTTCCAGTAGAGTTTTTGTAATCGCTGAAGTAGCGTTGATATAGGGGAGCGGGGAAGGTAGCACCAGCACCACTTAAAGATTGTGCCACCGCTTGCCCCACGCTACCGATAACTACGGTAACGCTCACGATCGAAGCTGCACATACACGATTGATTGTAGCTGTTGAAAACAACATAAATTTCTATTGGAGTTAAGGATAATTTGTCTCTGGTTAATCACTAACCAGATTACAGTTTATACTATCAATTCTTTTTTTTATCCATAAACTTTAAAAGTTTTTCAGAATAAGGTTAAGAGCAGGTAAAGAACTATTAAAAAAACCCTTAACTATCTTCTTGAGAGAGTTACGGGTATAAAGATCTAACAATTACCAACTATAATTTTTGAAAGGAATATTGACAAACAGACTTGAATAAGCATCATTAATTAATAAAATTAACCGAAACGGCCGCTAACATAATCTCTGGTGGATTCCTGCTGTGGATCTTGGAAGATTTTTTCAGTGCGATCGTATTCCACCAAGTAACCTACTTTCCCACCTTTGGGGGTGGGTTCGGCGTTATAGAAGGCGGTGTAATCCGATACCCTCGTGGCCTGTTGCATATTGTGGGTAACGATGACGATCGTGTACTGTTCCTTCAATTCATTGATCAATTCTTCTATTTTCAGGGTGGAGATAGGATCTAACGCGGCACAAGGTTCATCCATTAAAACCACGTCGGGTTTGATGGAAATGGTACGGGCGATACAGAGACGCTGCTGTTGTCCCCCCGATAAAGCTAAGCCACTCTCGCTCAATTTATCTTTCACATCATCCCAGAGAACCGCTTTTTTCAAGCTTTCTTCCACCAGTTGATCCATATTGCCGCCGTAGCCGTTAATGCGGGCGCCAAAAGCAATATTTTCATAAATAGATTTGGGGAAAGGATTAGGTTTCTGGAAAACCATCCCGATACGGCTGCGCAGGGATACCGGGTCAACATTGGGGCCGTAAATATCCTTGCCTTTATAGGTGACTTTGCCATCGATGCGGGCGCTGCTGATCAGATCGTTCATGCGATTGAAGCAGCGGAGTACGGTACTTTTGCCGCACCCGGAGGGGCCGATAAAAGCCACGACTTTTTTCGGGGGAATATCCACCGACACTTCCCTGACTGCCAGATTGGAGCCGTAATAAACGTTGAGATTTTTAGTTCTGAGAACCGCCTCTGACATTGAACCTTCTGTATACATATTTACTCCTGGCAAATAAATTAACCGAAACGACCACTAACATAATCTTGGGTAGCTTGTTCTCTAGGAGAGCCGAAGATAACTTCCGTGCGATCGTACTCCACCAGATAACCGATTTTGCTGCCCTTCTCCGTTGCCTCGGCGTTATAAAAAGCCGTCAGATCCGCCACCCTAGTAGCTTGTTGCATATTGTGGGTAACGATGATGATCGTGAATTTCTCTTTTAATTCGTGGATCAATTCTTCTACTTTTAACGTGGAGATAGGGTCGAGAGCCGAGCAGGGTTCATCCATTAACAGCACTTCCGGCTGAGCGGCGATCGTGCGGGCGATACAGAGACGCTGTTGTTGACCCCCCGAAAGGGAGAAACCGCTCTCTTGTAACTTATCTTTCACCTCATCCCAGAGGACGGCCCGACGCAGAGAAGTTTCTACTAATTCGTCTAAATCCCCTTTATAGTTGCTAACTCTCGCCCCGTACACCACATTGTCATAGATGGACTTGGGGAAAGGGTTAGGACGTTGAAACACCATGCCTATTTGTTTGCGAACTTCTACCGGGTCAATATCCGAATCATAAATATTCTGTCCGCGGTAGTAAATTCTCCCATCGAGGCGAAAACCTCTAATCAAGTCGTTAAGGCGATTGAAACAGCGAAGTATGGTACTTTTGCCGCATCCAGAAGGGCCGATGAAAGCGGTAACTTTGTTTTTTATAATATCTAAATTAACGCCTCTGACGGCTCGATAATTGCCGTAATATATGTCAGCGTTGTCAACTTTTAAAACTGTGTCTTCATTCATAGAAAATTTTCTATCCCGATCATTGTTAATCCTAACGTAATGTGTGTTGCGTCTACTGCCCCAGAAAGATGAAAGACTTAAGTATTTCGGGTTAATAGACTTTCCTACGAGTTGCCAATCGAGCTGCGATACTGGTCATCAGTACGAGGACGACGATGATCAACGCTCCCGCCCAGGCTAATTCCTGTTGGGGAACGAAAGGAACGGTGGCGTAGTTATAGATCAATACCGATATAGTTGCGATCGGTTCAAATATCCCTCTCGGCCAGAAATTAGAGAATAAAGCCGTGAAGATCAAGGGTGCGGTTTCACCCGCGGCACGAGCCACCGCTAAAGTCACCCCGGTGAGGATAGCGGGCAGGGCGGCGGGGAGAACTATTTTCAGAACCGTTTGATAGTTATAAGCGCCGATACCGAGAGCGGCCCAGCGGATTTCTTGGGGGACGATTTTAAGAGCTTCATCGGTGGTGCGAATGATGGTGGGTAACATCAACACAGAGAGCGCCAGAGAACCGGCCACGGCAGAGAAGCCGAATATTCCAGACTTACCGATGAGGGGTGCTACGAGGAGACCGTAAGCGAAAATCCCGGCAATGATCGACGGCACACCGCTGAGGACGTTAGTAGCGAAGCGTATCCACTGGGCTGTCTGATTATTATTACTGAATTCGGAAAGGTAGACTGCGGCTAAAACCCCGATGGGCACAGCGATCAAGGTAGCGAGAGCCACGACGATGATAGTTCCTATGAGGGCGTTAGCCAGACCGCCCCCGGACAAGCCTGGTGGTGGTGGTAACTTGGTGAATAGATCGGGGCTCAATCTACCCAAACCGCGGAAAATAACGTAGCTTAAAACGGCGAATAAAGGAATGATGGTGATGGTCATACAAGCACCGGCCACCCCCGTCATGATGATATTGAACAGGGAGGCGGGGCTGCCTTTTTTTTTCTTCAAGCTACTGACGACGTTGCTATCCATTTTAGTATTTGGCTTTGATTTTATTGACGATGATTTCGGCGAGGATGTTGATGATCAGGGTGAGGACGAGCAACACGAAACCCGCGTACATGAGGGCGGAAACCTGCATCCCGGAAGCTTCGGCGAATTGGTTTGCTAGTAGGGAAGCGATCGTGTTGGCCGGTTCTAAAATAGAAGGGCTGATCCTGTTAGCGTTACCGATAACGAGAGTGACTGCGATGGTTTCCCCCATAGCCCGACCTAAACCGAGCATGATGCCGCCGACGATACCGGAGAAAGCCGCGGGGATCAAAACGCGAAATATCGTGCCCCAACGGGTTGCCCCCAATCCGAGGGAAGCTTGACGCAGTTCGGGGGGTAGGGAAGCTAGCGAATCTCTGGAAATAGCGATGATGATGGGCAGGATCATGATGGAGAGGATCACCCCGGCGGGGAACATACCGGGGCCGGCGGGTGCGGTACTGAAGAGGGGAAACCAGCCGAAGCTATCGTGCAACCATTGCCCGATCGGTTTGAGGAAGGGAATGAGAACGAACACACCCCAGAGTCCGTAGACGACGCTGGGAATCGCCGCCAGTAGTTCTACCAGAAATACTAAAATGGTACGGATGTTGGCGGGGATAAAATCTTCACTGAGAAAAATAGCCGTACCTAGTCCCAATGGCACTGCGATCGCTAGGGCGATGAAGGAACTAACCAAAGTGCCGTAAATAACGGGTAAAGCTCCGTATTCTTCCCGACCTTGGACGGGATTCCAAGTGCTGTTAGTGAGAAAACCGAAGCCGAAAGCTCCCATCGCAGGAAGCGAGCGCCACAGAACCACGAGCGCGATCATGGTGAGGATCACGCCGATGCTGATGGCGAGAAGTTTGGTGAGGTTGACAAACAGTCCATCGGTTGTCTTTTCTCCCGCCGAGCGATTACCGAGAACCGCGTCATCTGATAAGGGAATTGTCATAATGAGTTGAGTAGACTAATGGGATCGATCGTTAAAACTTGTCTTAATCCACCTTGATCTGGAAATCAGGGGAGATCACATCAGCGGCCGCGGCTACCTTTTTAACTACTTCCGGTGGTAAAGGGACATAACCGAGGGCGGAACTTTGTTTCTGACCGGTGGTGAGTCCGAATTGAATCATCGCCTCGATGCCTTTGGCTTTATTGGGGTCATCGTATTTTTTATTAACCAGCATCCAGGTGTAGGTGACGATCGGATAGGCATCGTCTCCCGGCGGATTGGAGATAAAAAGGATCAAATCGGACGGTAGGGGTTCCGATGCGAGGGCGGCGGCGGCGCTCGCGTCGGTAGCTTCTACGAATTTACCGGCTTTGTTCTGGAGGGCGGCGAAGGTGACTTTATTGTTTTTGGCGTAGCCATATTCTACATATCCCACGGAACCTTGGTTCTGTTGTAAGGTAGCGGTTACTCCCTCGTTACCTTTGGCTCCTAGGAATTTACCTTTTTTGGTGGGCCACTCGATACTTTTGCCTTCCCCGAAGTCTTTTTTCCATTCCGGGCTGATGGTGGCTAGGTGTTTGGTGAACACGGCCGTCGTGCCGCTACCGTCAGAACGGTGTACTACGGTGATGGGTAAATCGGGTAATTTTGCGTCGGGGTTATCTTTGACTATTTTCGGATCGTTCCATTTGGTGATCGTCCCGGCGAAAATGCCTGTGTAAGCTTCTTGGGATAGTTGTAATTTATCTACTCCGGGTAGGTTATAGCCGATGACTATACTACCGGCGGTCATGGGTAGGGCCAATACGCCACTTTTGACTTTTGCCGCTTCTTTGGGTTTGATGGCCACGTCGCTAGCACCGAAATCGATCGTACCCTGAGTGAATTGTTCTACGCCGGCACCGCTCCCCGTGGATTGGTAGTTAACTTGTAAGTTGGGTATCTCTTGATTTAATTGTACGAACCAAGCTTGGTAAAGGGGTGCGGGAAACGAAGCACCGGCACCGTTAAGAGAAACATTGCTGGCGAACTCCGGTTTATTAGCCGTTGCTGTCGGTGTTGAGCCGCCCTCTGTAGTTCCGGTTTGTGCCGTCTCCGTGCCCCCGCCACAACTCGTTAAGCTCGCCACTAAAGTTAATAGGGTTAGGGAATTTACTAAATTTTTTGTCTGATTTGACATGGAATCGTTTTCTTGATTTTAAGTAGTTATTTTCTCTGAAATTGTAGTGTAGAGAGTACTTACTTATGGTAAAGGTAAGGTTAAGGAAAACTATTTATATGGTTTATTTTTAAACTCCAGCCATATTTTTTAGGAATTTTTGTTCCTTTTTATCAAGGTTTTCCCAACTCTTGAGAGCGACGATAAGCTGCTAGAACCGCTTCGATTATGGCTGATCGAAATCCTTGTTTTTCTAATTGCCCCACACCGGCGATCGTTGTCCCCCCTGGACTCGTTACCCTATCTTTCAACTGGGCCGGATGTAATCCTGATTCCTGTAATAATTGCGCTGTACCTAAAACCGTTTGCAGGGCCAACTGTTGAGCGATGGGACGGGGCAAACCCGCCCCTACACCTCCATCGGCTAAGGCCTCCACCATGAGGGCGACGAAGGCGGGGCCAGACCCGGATAAACCCGTTACCCCGTCCATCAAGCTCTCCGGTATTTCCACTACTTGCCCCACTGCCGAAAATAACTGTAAGGTTAACTCTAAATGTTCTCTAGAGGCATTTTTACCCCCGGCGATGGCGGTCATTCCCGCCCCCACCGTAGCCGGGGTATTGGGCATGATTCTAATTATCGGGTGTCCTGGAAACAGGGTTTCTAATCTTTCTAATGTGACTCCCGCGAGTATAGATAATACCGGGGGGTTGTGATCTAATCTGCCGATCTGTTGGATCACCGTCTCTAAAATCTGGGGCTTGATCGCTAACAGTACGGCCACAGAATCTTGAGCTACTCCCTGATTAGATTCAGTCACTTCTAACCCGTAGGTTCGAGACCAAAAATCCCTTCTCGTGGCTACTGGGTCGCTGATGATGATTTCTTGGGGTTGATAAATCTTCTTTTCTAATAAACGGCTGACGATCGCTTCTGCCATCACACCGCCGCCAATCACGCCTAATTTAAACACGACAGCTAAAAAAAATAAAGGACTCCCGTTATTTGGCTCTTGTCAAACTCTTCAAGACGGGAGCTTTATTATACCCCATTACTGCATGGCGATTTTATTGGTATCTACGCCCCAGCCCGATGAACCGTTGCCTGAACGACCAGCTTTGACTCCATCCGCCAAATCTTGTAATGACCCGGCTAAGGTGCTGACTTTAACGCAACTGGGGGTGAATAGGAAAATACTTTCACCGATTCTCTCTTGATGACCGTCGATGGCGAAGGTTCCTCCTGCCACGAAATCTACCGCTCTTTGGGCTTCTTCTGGATCCATTACATTCAAATTTAAGACTACGGATTTTCTATCTCTTAATGTTTGAATTACTTTTGGCATTTCCTCAAAAGAATGAGGCTCGATCACTACTACTTCGGCCATGCTATTGGCGATTCCTGGCATTCCTATCACGTTATTTCTCGCTGTTCCCATAGATGTTTCTGTTCTGGCACTTGAAGGCAACGGCTCACGATTCCTTCTGTAATTGTGACGCTCTTGGGCGGATTCTTCTTCCTCCGCCTCATCATCTGCCTCTAATTGGGCTTTTTTCGGATGGTTGACTTCTTCGTAATCGATTTCATCGTCTTCGTCTTGCTCGGATATACCGACAAAATCTTTCAGTTTGGTAAATAGGTTGTTCATGGTTATAGTCCTTGAAATTGATCAATCCGTTTTGGTTGTTTCTAGGCTAATTTGTCTTTAGACCAGGTTCTACTTTCATCGCTGCTCCCCGTCTTTTCTAGTACATAGGCACCATTTGGCTAACAGGAATAAGATTAATTTATTGTTACTAATTTCCTACTCCTTGTCGTAAGGTGCTAACGATTAGTTCCCTCCAAAGATAGAATTATTAAAAATTGTTTTGATTTCAAATTTTAGGACAAATTGCCGACACAATTCAAAAAATCTGCAAAAATACGGATTCAGGTTTTTGCGATTTATGAGCGATCGCCAAAAATAATCGTTCCTAATCGCACCATTGTTGAATCCGCTTGCACCGCCGGGAGGTAATCGCCGGACATCCCCATAGAAAGCTCTCTCAATGGGTAATTTAATTCTTTTCCCATCTTTATACTTAAATCTCGCACTTTCTCGAAGGCGCTAAGCTTTTCGGCAGAAGATAAACCCAATGGCAAAATTGTCATCAAACCCTGAAATTTTAAATGCTGACAAAGTTGTAAAGCCGGTAAATCGGCCAGTATGTTCTCGTTTTCCCAACCGTATTTCTGTGGGTCTGGCAGAGGTTTAATCTGTAATAGTACCCGTGGATGAATATTTAATTCTCCAGCAAGACGATCGATCCTCTGGGCTAGTTCTAGATTATCGACGGCGTGAATCCACTGGAAGGTCAAGAGGGTTTTTTTAGCTTTATTAGCTTGTAAATGACCGATGAAATGCCATTGAACCCCCTCTAAATCCTTTAGCTGTTCCTGTTTGACGAGGGCTTCCTGCAGGCGATTCTCCCCGAAGTCCCTCACTCCCGCTTCGTAAGCCTCCCGCATAGCATCGGGGGATACACCCTTGGTGACACCTATTAAACGGACTCCGGCGGGTAGAGAGGCGCGAATCTGTTCAATACGTTGGGCGATGGTCATGACTAAAAAGTACGTTTATAAATCTCGTTCAAGCTATTGTAATCCTCGTTGGAGTTGAGGCGACGCAATTGACGCAGACGATTTTCTACCAAGAGGCGGCTATCGGTGCGGCTAATGGGTTCAAAGGACACTTTATCTGCATTAACGGTCACTAAAAAGAAAAGTCTTTGAGCGTAAAGAGTAGTGAACAATTCTTGATTCGCTTCTAATAAACAAACTCTGTACAATAACCCGAATGTAGGGTGATTTAAATAAATTTCGGACATCATCTTATCAGGAGGCAGAGGGCAGGAGGCGCGGAGGGATGCTATGGAGGGATAGGAGGATTCAAAAACCAAGCTTAACCTATAGACCCGGGTCGATTTGTATCCCCGTAGGCTAATTTACTGTTTTTGGGGGAAGATTTCCGTAACTACTCGATCGCTCGATTGGCTGGTCACTACTACATTATCATCGTTGAGCGTCCCGACGGCTTTATCGCCGGTTAGATTAAATTTCGGCTGTAGTTGTTCGTAAATCACGTTGCCCTCGGCTTCGACGATCTTATCCCGCATTTTCCACAGCAGTTTCTCACTGTACAGTTTGGCCCCGGTTTTTTGATTGATTCCCTTGGCACCATTCTCTAGATAGGTGGTATTGTCCGTCAGATTGACGGTGGCTCTATTGCCGGTGATGAGTACGTTATCCTGACGCTGGAGTAATTGCACCGGTTTTTCCGATTTAATGATCCTATCTTGATAGTTCCAAGTGCCGGACTCGCCGTTAATCGTGACGGCAGGTTCGAGGGAGTAATATTGCAGATTATTTTCTAGGGTGGCCAGATGGGTTTTCAAGTCTACTTGCCCTTTTCCCGCAGTCACTCGATCGATCACGACTTTTGTTTTGTCTTTATAACGATCGAACTTCATGGGTTGCTCGCCGATTAACTTCTCTTTGCCCACTTCCCAGATCAAACTATCGGTTTTTAACTGTACCTGGGATTGTTTCGCCGTAGCTACCACATTACCGATCAGATCTAATCTTTGTTCTTTGGTGTTGTAATGCCCTTCTAAAGCGGTAGCGTCTAATTTAGCGTTACTGCCTTGAAGATCTTTCCGCACTATCAACCGCCCTTCTTTCGGTCGCCACTCTACTTCCTGAGAGCGGATGACCGTTTGATTGCGGGGGTCGATGGCGACGATATTATCTTTAAGATACATTTCTTCGCCGCCTTTACGTACTTCGCCTCGATCGGCGCTCACCTGGAGAACGATTTTACCATCTTGGTAGATATTGCCCTTGACTTTTTGCAGTTGGGCTATTTTTTGATCTTTACTATAGAGGGCTTTTTCCACGGCTAATTTCCACAGGGGTTGTCCCGCGGAGTCGGCCTGTTCCAGGGTGGCGTTATTCAGGGTTAAACGCCCCTCCTCCTCTCCCGCCGGACTGGGTTCCGTGAGGGTTTTCGGCGGGTCGGGGGGTTGACAGCCGCCGAGACACAAACACAGTAATACTAATCCAGGGAGGAGCGGGGAGCGAAGGGAACGAAAATTCATGTGGGTTTAGGGACGGGTGGGACGGTGATCCTCCGCGTCGATAACGTTCAGGGTAGGGAAACTGGGATAATGGACGTGATTCGATTTCGAGTGTTTCTGAATATCTTCTTTGATCTGGTCAAGGTCGATATAACGATCGGCCACATTGATTAAACTATCGCTGGTCATCGATCGTAAGCTGACCACTTCTACCCGCGCCCCTCGATAACTAACGGAGTCGGCAGCATAAGCTAAATCCCCGTCGCCACTGACGATCACCGCTGTATCGTAGGAACCCACCAGGGCCATTAAATCGACTGCTATCTCCACATCCAGATTCGCTTTCTTCGAGCCGTCGGGTAATTGTACCAGGTCTTTAGCGATGACTCTATAACCGTTGCGTCTCATCCATAACAGGAATCCCTGTTGTTTCTCGTTGGTTCTATCCACCCCCGTATAGAAAAAAGCCCGTAATAGTCTTGAGCCTGCTGTCAGTCTGTATAACAATTTCGTATAGTCTATTTCTATTCCCAATTGAAGAGCCGCGTAGAATAAATTGGAGCCATCGATAAAAATCGCCACTCTACCCCTATTCTCCAAGACTTGCTCGGCTGTGAAAACGGAATCTGTATCAAATTCATCAAACATCATTTATGACCTCGTTTTTTAAAACAGTTTGTGGAAGTAACAGGTTTATTAATTGGTACTTAGGTATTAGTTTTTTAAAAATAATCTAAGCTAAGAATCATTAATCGGTAATTCTAATCTAATAAAAATCGGGTCGGCTTGACCTAATTCTTGAACAAATTGATAGCCTCCCCATTGACTATGTTGATGGAAAGGTAATTTCTGATTAACGGCAGTCTGATCATTAAAATCTAGGGGAATTCCTAGCTGTTGATAAATTTTGTTACTAATTTGCGGAATGAGGGGGGATAACAAGTACGCTGACAATCGCACAGATTCGAGAACGGCATATAGTATTTGTTCTACTTCTGATTGTTGACCTTGTTTAAATAAACTCCAAGGCGCACTTTCATCTATAAATTTATTGCTAGAACGGATTAGTCCTAAAATCTCCTCACAAGCTACATTAAAGTGTAACTCACTATACTGGTGAGTTACTTTTTCTCCTAAGTTTTTTCCGATTTGCTTTAATCTATTGTGATCGGGGATCTCCTGTCCTGTCAATCGGGGTGCTTGACCCTGACAATATTTCTTGATCATTCCCAGGGTTCGATTGAGAAGATTACCTAGATCGTTGGCTAAGTCTGCATTGAGGGTATTGACGAAGCGGGTTTCGTTAAAGTCCCCATCTTGCCCGAAGTCGATTTCTTTGACGAAATAGTACCTCACGGCATCGGCACCGTAGCGATCGATCAAGGCGAAGGGATCTAAGGTATTACCCGAACTTTTACCCATTTTGCGCCCGTCCTTGGTCAGGAAACCGTGGCCGAATATTTTTCGGGGTAGAGATAACCCGGCGCTCATGAGCATGGCGGGCCAGTAAATGGCGTGAAAGCGGAGAATATCTTTACCGATTATATGGATGTTAATGGGCCACCAATGGGACAGCGCATTCTCTAGAGTCGGTTCCTGATCCGGTTCGAGGAGGGCGGTGACGTAACCCAGGAGGGCATCGAACCAGACGTAAATAGTATGTTTCGGATCGGCTGGAACCGGAAAACCCCATTGCACGTTGACGCGGCTGATGGAAAAATCTTGTAAACCTCCTTTGACGAAGCTCAGTACCTCATTACGCCTGCTTTCGGGACAGATAAAATCCGGGTGGGATGAATAGAATTCTTCCAGTTGCGTTTGATATTTCGACAATCGGAAAAAGTAATTTTCTTCGTCGCGCCACTCGGCTTTTAAATTGCTATGAATAGAGCAATAACCATGAGTTAATAACTCTCTTTCTTCTTTAAATTCCTCACAAGCGACGCAATACCACCCTTGTTGTCTGTCTAAATATATATCTCCACTGTCGTATACCCTTTGAAAGAATTCATTGACTATGGCGTGGTGTCCCGGTGATGTGGTTCGACTGAATCGATCGTATTGAATATTTAATAATTCCCACAATTTCTGGAAACTACTAACAATTTGGTCGCAATGTTCTTGCGGATTCACCCCTTTAGAGGATGCGGATCTCTCTATTTTCTGGCCGTGTTCATCCGTACCGGTGATCATCAGGACAGATACCCCTTGCAGTCGTTGCCAGCGGGCTAACACGTCCGTCACCATAGTAGTATAAGCACTACCTATGTGCGGTATATCGTTAACATAGTAAAGAGGAGTAGTTAAAACAAATTTTTTATCTGGGTTAGGAAGATTCATGTAATTTAGGTCTTAACAAATTTTACCCACTTATCACCCCTTGGATAAGAAGGATCATTTGTTTATTTTATGCTTCTTTATATCTGTTTTAACCCGTACCGATAATTTCTCTACCTAAAAATAATCTTAAGGATAATAATGTCCCTGCTTAGTCCCCTCGCTTCCGCCCAATTAATTCTCGATTCGACCCGCACCAATTGCGAAGTCTTCCAGCGCCAAAATATACCGATGGGCGGGTCAACGATCGTGATCAGCAATCATCGGAGTTTCCTTGACGCGCCGATTTTAATCAACGCCCTGCGTCGCCCAGTACGTATCGCCTGTCATCACTACATGGGTCAAACTCCCGGATTGAAACAGATGATCGATGCTTTGGGGTGTTTCCCCCTGGACGCGCCGCAACAGCGACAAGAAAGATTTTTTCAACGGGCACGGGGTTTCTTAGAAGCTAACGAGTGGGTGGGATTATTCCCCGAAGGAGGTTCGCCGATGATACATCTGACCAACCCCAAAGAAATGACGAGTTTTCATCGCGGTTTCGCTCACTTGGCCCTACGTTGTCCCTTGGAGAAGTTGGCGGTTTTACCGGTGGCGATCCTCTCGGAGGATGAATCGGTAATTTCGCCTTTCCCCGTACGTTTCCTGCGCTTATTCGACCCTACTGAGCCGCTTTTCGATCAAGACGCGTGGCATCCCGTGGTTATCTATCATCGTGTTAAGGTGTATATAGGTCGTCCCTATTGGATCACTGACGCACAGCGCGCTAATTATTCTGGAAAGCAAGGAAAACGGACGGTTACTGAAATCACAGATTATTGTGTTCGGGAAATCTCCACGCTATTAAATCGATGAGTAGAAAGTCACCTATTAACTGGTATTGTCCCTCTAAACCCCGCCCCCTATCGCCCCTATTCTTGTTCGTGCCTGGCATGGATGGCACGGGTAAGCTTTATCAGCGTCAAGTGAGAACTTTATCCCCTCACTTCGACCTGAGATGTTTGATGATCTCTCCCGATGATTTGAGCGATTGGGATAAGTTGGCCGATCGAGTTATCCTTTTATTACAGGAATCTCGTAAAGACCAGGGGGTTTATCTGTGCGGGGAGTCTTTCGGGGGTTGTCTAGCCCTGCAGATAGTTCTCAAGGCCCCGGAGTTGGTGGATAAACTGATCCTCGTTAATTCCGCTTCTTCTTTTAACAATCGTCCTATTCTCAGTTGGGGGATTGAAATCACCCGCGCCATGCCGGACTTTTTACACTATAGTTCGACTCTGGCCCTATTACCTTTTCTGGCCGCTCTTAATAAGATTTTACCGGATGATCGTAAGGCTCTACTACAAGCTATGCAGTCAGTGCCTCCCGTAACCGTGAGTTGGCGCTTATCGATGTTGCGTAATTTCTGCCCTCTACCGTCAGCTTTGCACCGGGTGGATGTGGACACTCTGGTAATAGCCAGCGAGGCGGATAGGTTATTACCTTCGGTAGAAGAGGGGCGCAATTTAGTTCAACGTTTACCGAAAGCGCAATTGATGATCCTCCCCGATAGCGGCCACACTTGTTTACTAGAGGATGATATTGATCTAGCACAGATTTTGGCTGATTATAATTTTTTTCCCCATAAGGCGGGGGGCAGGAAACCCGAAATGGGAAGACGGAGGCACTCGATAGGGAATAGTAACTAGCCCAAGTACGATTAACCACTATTTCTTGAAAAAGAAAGAGGCCCTCGAGGGCCTCTTTCTTTGATCCGGTATCGGAATTTTATAGCAATCCAGTATTAGCGCCTGGCTTACCGGTAACTAATTTTACCTTAAGGATTTTGCCGCCCATTTTCATGATGCGTTGTTGCTCGCGAAACCAGTTATCGTAAGGTACAAGCTTGGTGAAATAGGTATTTTGTAATTCACGCTGTGTCCGAATACGGCTTTGACTGGGGACACAAGCGGTGACTTTAAACATCCGCATGAGTTAAATTTCTCCTGTGTTTTAGCTGTGGGGTGAACTAATTATCTCGATTCCTATAGCAAAGGTCGGGAGTCAAAAGTCAATACTAGATCGTCAAAACCTATCTTTTTGAAAAGATTCAGCCTTTCAAGAGCTAGCACTCCCCCTCAACTTCCCGAACCCTAATAGCGACGAATGTATTCCTATCGTCTTAATTAGTTCGTCCTAGCTTAAGCCAGAGCAAATGTAGTCGAAGTATACACCCATTTCTTTTCCAGCGTCAGCGCCTACTAAGGAGGCGGTTACTTCTTTCATCGCTTGGATAGCTTGAACGGTAGAGGAGATAGGTACACCTAAGGAATTATAGGTTTCTTTTAAACCGTTGAGAACGCGCTCGTCTAAGATGGAGGGGTCTCCAGCTAACATGGCGTAGGTAGCATAGCGTAAATAGTAGTCTAAATCACGGATGCAGGCGGCGTAACGGCGAGTGGTGTACATATTGCCACCAGGACGGGTCACGTCAGAATACAGTAAGGATTTAGCTACGGCTTCTTTAACGATACCAGCAGCGTTAGCGCTGATCACACCAGCCGCGCGGACGCGTAGTTCACCGGTGGAAAAGTAGCCTTTGAGTTTGTCTAATGCTGAACCGTCTAAGTATTTGCCTTGTACGTCAGCAGAGTTGATTACAGCAGTAATTGCGTCTTGCATGGTTTTCCTTAATCTTGCCTAGTCTTATGAGGTTTAATGATTGGGTAGAACAAGTCTACTATGACATCGCGCCGATTACATAGTCGAAGTAGGAACCAGCTTCGGAAGCGTCCTCAGAAGACATTAATCCGGTGGCTACTTCTTTCATTTCTTTGACGCTTTGAGCAACAGCACCTACATCTGTGCCTAAGGATTTGTACATCTCACGAACACCGACTAAGCCGATTTCTTCGATGGGTGTTACATCACCAGCTACTACACCGTAAGTAACCAAACGGAGGTAGTAATCCATGTCGCGTAAGCAAGTAGCGGTCATTTCCTCGCCGTAAGCGTTTCCACCAGGGGAAACGATGTCGGGGCGTTTTTGGAATAAACGATCGCCTGCTTGTTTAACGATCGATTCTCTCGCGCCAGTTAAGGTTTCGGCAATACGCAGACGGCTTTGACCGCTGGTTACGAAAGCTTTGATTCTATCTAGTTCGCCGGGGCTCAGGTAACGAGCCTCTGCATCTGCATTCACGATTGATTTCGTGACGATACTCATCGATTGATTCCTCCCAATTAATTGAGATTTTAAACTTAAAGTGACATCCTATATCAAAATCGGCGTTTATAAAAGAGTTTTCTATGTTCACTCTTTATACCAACCTGACCCAATTATTCTCTTGTATTCTGTTCACCTTCACGCTCTTTTCGTAATACTTTTTAACATTTCTCCTCATTTTGGGTAGAAGTGAGAAAAGAGAAGTGAGGAGTAAGTGGTGGCAACCCCCCGCTCACTTCTCACTCCTCGACTCTCTGTGCTAAAGGAGTTGTTTCATTTCTTCTAAAGTTAAGTTCGCTTGAAGGTAAACGGGATTAACAGGATTGTAGGGACTTTGTAAACGATCGATCTTGATAATCTCCGCTCCTTCCGGTAGTACGGGTATATCGGGATCGGGGGCGGTAGGGCTGGTCAAGGAACTGGAGAAGCCTTTAAAGATCATGATCTCGTTATCGGGTAAAGTGACTAATAACACTTCCCCTGGATGATCGATCGTGTACTGTTCTAACTGTTTAGCGAGACTCATCAATTTTACTGTTCTAATGCGGAACGACCGGTCTGGGCTAGACGGATACAGAGGAAGTAGGCGAAGTAGAGAACGTATATGGCTAATCCCAGCATTCCGAAGAAACCGAGGATGCTGGGGTTAGTCCCGGCGTGAAAAAATTCTTTATAACCCCAAGGTGGCTGTAACCAAACTTGACAGAAATCTTGCCCGAATGTGGACGAGGAGAAAGCGCAGGGAAGGAAGGGGAGAGTAGCGATCGCTCCCAAGCTGCAATAAACGGTGACGGCCCAACGCCAAGAGGTAAAAAACCATTTCAAGGGAGTGGGGGGTAAATCCTTGATCTCATCGTTCACATCTACCCAGAACCAGAGGGAAAGGGGAATGAGAACTCGTGCGAATAAACTGGTGATAAAACCGTAGGGAATCGAGGCGATGAATAGGTATACCGTGATCATCAATAAACTGGCGACGCGCCAGTAGATCACCAGTAAGCGTTGCATCGACTCGATACGAGCCGTGAAAGACCAGATTAATAAACCCAAAGGTACGATTACCGTGAGGATAACCGCGACGCGATAATCGATCCAGACGAGGGGACGAAACCAAAGCTGATTCATGAAAAATTTATTCCCGTGAAGATCCTGAAATTATTTTACAGGGTCTCTAGCAGCGAGCTTGTAAGCTAACTGCTAGACGTTCGGGAATACATCGGGTTAATCTTCGTAAACGCGACACTCGGCCGCGTCGGGATTAGCATCGCAGTATTCTTCAAGATAGGTTTTCGGGGGTTGATTTTCCCGTTGGTGAGAGGCTTCGGCTTGTAATTCTTCCACCGCGTCCCAAGCTGCGGCGCAATCAGAGGAAGCCGATCCTTCTGTACCACATACTGTTCTAGCGTTCTCTAATTCTTCTTGAATCCGGTCTTGAATATTGCTCATAATTGGTCTTGAGTTCGTACAGATCTATTTTAAAGTTAATACAATCGCAAGAATTGTGATTGGTGTGACGGCGAGAAAATTCGATCGAGGAAGTAAGCTATGTCTTAAGGCTTAATCTTGTATCTAGATCGATTCTAACGTAGCTGAGACTTTTTTGTGACTTCGCTAGAGAATCGGACTCAGTGTGACCCGATCGAATTTAACGATACAATCAAAAAACATTGTTTTCCTATAAATTCGCACATAATAATTTATCACCCCGATAAACATCCCCGATTAAGATAATTGACAGCGAGAGGAACTTAAAAAGATGAAAGACAAAATGCAGTGGATCAACGCCATATCAACTCGTCCCTCTTTAGAAGCTGCAGTAACCGAGGTAGTAGAAGAGGTACAAAAATCCCACATCGGCAATCCCGACGTGGGATTCGTGTTCATTTCTTCAGCCTACGCCAGTGACTACCCCCGACTCGTGCCTCTATTGTTGGATAAGTTATCTTTACCCGTGTTGATCGGCTGTAGCGGCGGTGGTATTATCGGTATGGCATCGTCGGTTAGTGCCGTGGAAATCGAGGATAGCCCGGCCCTGAGTTTGACCGTAGCCTGTTTACCCGGGGTGAAAATTCAACCTTTCTATCTCGAATCCGATAGTTTTCCCGATTTAGATAGCTCTCCCACCCATTGGACTAATTTAATAGGCGTTTCTCCAGAGGATAATCCTGATTTTATTCTCTTGGCTGATCCTTTTTCTTCCGGGATCAATGATTTGATCGAGGGCTTGGATTTCGCTTATCCAGACGGGAAAAAAATCGGCGGACTAGCCAGCGGTAGTATGGTAGAAGCTCAATCAACCTTGTTCTATCACGACGGTGGTAAAAGCGGCGTGCGTCACCGGCAACGTCAGGGGACGGTGGGGTTAGCTTTATCGGGTAATATAACGGTAGAAACGATCGTCGCCCAGGGTTGTCGTCCGATCGGTCGTCCTTACGTGATCGCCGAAGGGGAAAGGAATGTAATTTTAGGGTTGCAAGACGTGGATACGGGGGTTAATAAGCCGCCGTTGGAGTTATTACGAGCTTTGATGGAGACTTTAGAGGAAAAAGATCGGGACTTAGCTCAAAACTCCCTGTTTATCGGCATAGCCAGGGACGAGTTCAAACAAGCGTTAGGGCAGGGGGATTTTTTGATCCGCAATATCTTGGGAGTCGATCCGCGCCACGGTGCGATCGCAGTAGGTGATAAAATTCGTCCAGGACAAAGAATACAATTTCATCTCCGCGACGCTGCCACCTCCGCCCTGGATTTAAGATTACTGCTAGAGTCCTATCAACGCCAACCCCTGAAACTTCAGCAGGTAAGGGGCGCGCTCATGTTTTCCTGTTTGGGTAGGGGCCAAAGTCTCTACGAGGAAAAAAATTTCGATACGGGTATATTTCACGATTACTTGGGGGGAATCCCCTTGGGCGGATTTTTCTGTAACGGGGAAATAGGACCCGTGGGCGGCAGAACATTCTTACACGGTTACACTTCCGCTCTCGCCATTTTTAAACCCGGTAGCGCGGTTTGATGGTGGTAGGGTTCAACCAATGCAATAATTCCTCCCGGAGACGATAAATATCGGCTGAAAGTCCCTGTTTGACCCATTGACCGATCGCGTCGAAAGGGGTGAAAATATCTCCAGTCTGCCACTGTATTTCTTGTCCGAGGGGGGTAAGGTGATTACCAGGCAGGACGCGCACCGTCACTAAATCGGGAAAACGATCGCCCAAGATCGGATTGAGATTCGTACTTTGATCGATGTCGTCATTGCGGAAGCGAATCAGTAAATTTCTCCTAACCCCATAGTCGGAGGCGATAAGCTGGTTAGTTTCTTCGGGGGAGGGGGTAAATTCCAGGTTAAAGGTAGTGTCTATCTGTAACGGTTCGATGAAAGGAATCGCCCGACGTACGGGATAGTTATTGAAAGAGATTAATATATTACCCGCCCTCTCCACGTTATAGAGACTACCGATGAGTAAGTGTAGTTTACAGCCCATGCTGTGACCCAATCCGTACACCGGGAGATAGCCGGTATTGAGCAAATTCCTGGCGTATAAACGTTCGAGAATATTTTCAAAGCGGTTGAGAACACTTCGGGCGATTGCGGTATGATCGAGGGTATTGACAAAGGGGGTAGCGATAACCGCGTAACCCTCTTTGCCAAGAGTTTCCAATAACCAACGATAGGTAATATTGGGGGCGGCGGCTACGAAAGCACCACCGAGAAAATGAATGACCCCTACGGGGCGTTTCGGCACCAGTACCGGAATTCCTGAAATCTCTTGCCAATTCATGCCTAGTTTTGATGCTCAGATGACTTTGATCAATTCTAACGATTTTTATACTTTCGCCTTGCCCCTCGGTGCTATATTGTGTGCCGGGGTGCTGGTATGGGCGATTTGGGTGGGAATTAAAATGGACGATCGACGATAGTGTCTCGGACCGCGCTACAGTGGAGATGATTTAGGGGAAGGATGGCGATATGGAGATGGGAGAAAATTTAAAGATGGCTTTTGCCGCCCTGACGGCTAATAAGTTACGCAGTGGTTTGACCATGTTGGGAATCGCTATAGGTAACGCCTCGGTTATCGCTATGGTGGGTATCGGTGAAGGGGCCCAGAAGTTAGCGGCCCAACAATTTGAAGCTTTGGGCCCCAATGTGTTATTCGTCAATCTCACAAGCCGTAATATTCGCCGCTCTATTCCTAATTCTAGACCTTTAACTTACGAAGACTCTCTAGCTATTTCTCAACAAGTGCCCACTGTGGCCGCTGTCTCTCCCGAAATGGCTATCCCTCAATTAATCACCGTACAGAATAAATCCAGTACCAGCAATATAGTGGGGGCGACTACTAGTTATTTATCGGTTAATAATCGACAGATGGCACGAGGAAGATTTATCAGCGATAGCGATGTCAGGAGAAACAATCGAGTTATCGTTTTAGGTTCTCAATTGGCTCGTAATTTATTCCCCTATCAAGAAGCTATAGGCCAGCGATTAAGGATTAGAAATACTAGTTTCGAGGTTATCGGTGTACTGAAACCCAAAGGCACTCTTTTTGAGAGTAATCAAGATGAGCGCGGTATTATTCCCCTCACAACTATGTCGAGTCAAATTATAGGCAGTAATTCTATTTTTGGCGTGCGATTAACTCACATTGCCGTCTTGGCTAAAAGTCGGGAACAAATTAAAGCGGCTCAATTTCAAATCGAGAATTTAATCCGTTTACGTCACGGTGTGAGTTTGCCCGACTATGTGAAGGTTTTTCCCCAGCAGGCGATTTTAGATACTGCTAAGGAGACGAATGAAGGATTGACGAGAATGTTGGCTTCGATCGCCAGTATTTCTCTTTTCGTCGGCGGTATCGGCGTGATGAATATTATGCTCGTGTCGGTGACGGAAAGAACTCAGGAAATAGGTTTAAGGAAAGCCCTCGGCGCGCAGGAAAGCGATATTCTCGGCCAGTTTATTATCGAGTCGGTGATTTTAGCCACGACTGGTGGCATTATCGGCGTGGTGGTGGGTATTCTGGGGATGGTCGCGGGTAGTATGTTCGGGGCGTTGAGTACGAGTATTTCTATTGGGGCTATAATCGTGGCTATCAGCGTTTCTAGTGCTATCGGTTTGATTTTCGGTGTTGTGCCCGCTCATCGGGCGGCTAAATTAGATCCGATCGATGCTTTGCGTAGATTATAGTTTATTTAGTTTTGCAGTTTCTTTAATTTGCCGATCGGCGGAGAGAAGTCTAAAGATAAGTCGAATTGGTCTAGGGCTAATAATAGCCGGTTGGATGGTCGGAAGATGAAGAGGGATGACCCAGGTGTTTCTAGGATTCGTTTTAGCCCCTTTACATCTACGGGATTACCGGCTAAAAATAACCCGGTGTCGGGTTTGAGAAGGTAACTCAGGGATAATAAATCACCTATATTCGTCCCGTCTGATCCCTCATCGCTAATGAGTATGGCCGGAGGGCTACTGTTAATTTGCCTAGCGATTTCCCCGTTAGAATAACTGGGAATTTTTGCCCATGTAGTATCAGATAAGGTGTTATAAATATTGGATACTGTACTATTAAGCAATAAAAAAATTAACAGAAGTTTAGGGAAAATGTTTTTATTCTGTAAATTAGCCGCTATTAAAAAGCCTACAGCTAGATAAATACCTGGAAAACAACTCAGCAAATAGCGGGTTACTGAAGAGCGTATTGTTATTAATAAAATATCGGGAATGGCTAAGAGGACAAAAGGCATAAATATAGCTATACTTATGAGTAAAAAAGTCTGCATCCGACAACGTTTATATATAAAATATAAAGAAAAAATTGTGATTATAAAAAATATAAATCTATAAACATAAGTGAAAATATTATCGAAACCAAAAAAAATATCGCTGAATGTACAGCTGAAACTAAGTAACCATAATTTCAGTAAAAATATTAAATCCAATACTTGTACTTGCGCCCAATTTGTGGAGTTGAAAGCTTTGCCGGAGTTGAGAGCAAAAACTATCACCCAAGGTAAGTATAATAAACAAGCAACTCCTATGGATAAGGAAAATTTGGTGAGATTCTGAATACTTATCGTTTCTGTTTTGCCCTTTTTATTCAATAGCCAGCAGGAAAATATAAAAAATCCTTGAGAGGCGGTGACAAGACCGAAAAATAAATGAGTGTACAGTCCTAAAGTAGAGACGGCGGCGTAATACATCCAGTGGCGTTTATCCGGTATTTTTAGAGACCTGACTAGTAAAAGCCATGAGAGAAGGGTTAGCATGGTCAACAAACTATACTGCCGGGCTATCTGAGCGAAGATAATTTCCACGGGGGATAAAGTTAAGAAAAACACCGCGAGCCAAGCCGCGAGTTTAGAGTTAAATAATTCTAGAGATAGTAAATAGATAAAAGGGATAGATAAGAGGCTGATGATAACGGGCAGGATTCGGGCGCTCATTAGAGAGTAACCCCATATTTTTGACCAGTATCTAGCTCCGAGAAAGTAAAAGGGGGGATGTTGGGGGTCTTCAATAGCTAAAGATTTTACCGTGTCATAAGCGTTGCTACCCGGTTTTTCTTTTTGGTATTGATTAAGTTGGCCCGCGGTGATCAGTTTATTGGCGAAAATTTTCTCGGATATGAATCGGGCTTCATAACCCGTGGCGCGGATGACGGTGTAAGCTTCATCGTGCCAGAAGACTTTTTTTTCTAAATTGGCGATGCGAAAGAAGACCCCTAAAGCGATGATAGCAACGATCAGGAGAGTAAACCAGAAAGAGGACGATCGTTTCATGTACTTTAGTAGCTAGGTCTACTTTGTTTGAGATTGAGAAACTTAGTAAATTCCGGCTGAAAGAGTAATTCCACTGTACCCGTGGGGCCATTCCTGTGTTTGGTGATGATCGCTTCGGCTACGCCCCTCTTGGCGCTATCGGGATTGTAATATTCATCCCTGTATAACATGATAATTAAATCCGCGTCCTGTTCGATCGATCCCGATTCCCGCAAGTCCGACATCATCGGCCTCTTATTATTCCTCGATTCCACGGCGCGACTCAACTGGGATAAAGCGATGACGGGGGCGTTAATTTCCCTCGCTAAGCCTTTGAGACTACGGGTAATTTTGGAAAGTTCCTGGACACGGTTATCGCCGCCGCCTTCCATTAATTGTAGATAGTCGATGAGGACTAATCCTAAGGGTTTTTTCTGCTCTGTTTGTAATTTTCTCACCTGCGATCGCATTTGGGAAACCGTGACGTTAGCGCTATCATCGATGTACATGGGCAGGGATAATAAATTTTCCATAGCGATAAACACTTTCTCTAAATCATTCTGCCCCAGTCTCCCCGACCGGATTCTGTTACTCTCGATGTTAGCCTCATTGGATAGCAATCTCTGGGCTAATTGTTCTTTGGACATCTCTAAACTGAAGACAGCGACAGGGAGATTCTGTTTAGCGATATTGTGGGCGATATTGAGGGCGAAACTGGTTTTGCCCATAGAGGGACGACCGGCGATAATGATTAAATCGGAGGGTTGAAAGCCGGAGGTTTTCGCGTCGAGATCGTAAAAGTTAGTTTCGATGCCAGGTAAACTAGTGGTTTCCTGTAGTTTCTCGATTTCTGCGAAAGTATTCTCTAGGGTTTCACCGAGGGGAATCAAGCCTTCTTGGGGGCGTTTCTGGGTGAGACGGAAGATTTTTTTCTCCGCTTCATCGAAAATCTTCTCTAATTCTTCGGTGGTGTCACGGGCTAGCTCGACGATTTCCCCTCCAGCGGTGATGAGTTGACGGCGGAGGTATTTATCCATGACTAATTCGGCATAGCGATCGATATTCGCCGCCGAGATGGTACGATCTACGATCTGACCGATACGGGTGATACCGCCGATACTATCGAGGAGATGATGGTCTTGTAACCAACTACTGACGGTCATGAAGTCCGTGGGTTTACCCTGATTGTGTAGTGCCAGGGCGGCCCGATAAATGTCTTGGTGGGCTTTGATATAGAAGGCATCAGCCACGAGATAATCCACGACTCGACTCATGGCTTTGGAATCTACTAAGATACCCCCTAGAATTGATTCTTCGGCTTCGACGTTTTGAGGGGGTAGAGATATGTCATTAATCATCGATCGTCCATTTAGGTTTGTTTGTACTTATTGTAATATTTTCCTCAGTCCCCTAATAACTCAGCAAAAATAGACCTGAAAGTTTCCCTGGTTCTCAAATTAAAATTGACGGGACGTATAGGAAAACACCCGCAAAACCCTATTACTATTGATTATGATTAATAATGGTTAATTTTATAGCCCCGATTATCTTAGTTCAGCTTGCTTAGGGAAGTTAATAAACAGAGCCAATCTGGAGAATTTCAAACCTTCAAGCCTGTGCTGGTAAAGATTCCAGACTATTATCCCTATCTTTCAATCAAATGGTGCAAGAAACTCACTCCGGCCGTCGAGAATTAGAAAAAGATACCCAATCCCCAGAAGATACGCTTTTAAATAGTCCTAAAGAACTAAAGCGAGATAGGCTAGAAAGGATAAGTACGGAATCTCAATACAGAAGCATCTTCGATAACGCGGTGGAAGGAATCTTCCAAACCTCCCTAGAAGGGCTGTATATTAGGGTCAATCCTGCCTTGGCTAGGATGTACGGTTATGAATCCCCAGAGGAATTAATCGCTTGTCAACCTAACTCTCACAATCAGCTTTACGTCGAACCTCACCGTCGTCAAGAGTTTCAAAGTTTATTCGCCACCCAAGACACCCTAACCCAGTTTGAGTCTCAGATATATCGTAAAGACGGAAAAATTATCTGGATTGCCGAACACGCCAGAGCTGTGAGAGACGAAAACGGCGATATTATCTATTATGAGGGATTCGTCGAAGATATTACAGAGCGCAAAGAAGTAGAAGCCAACCTACAGAAAGCGAAAGAAGCCGCAGAAGCTGCCAACCAGGCTAAAAGCAGTTTTATCGCCAATATGAGTCACGAATTACGCACGCCATTAAACGCCATTCTCGGATTTTCCCAGTTGATGCTACGAAACAACAATCTGGAGAAGAACGATCGAGATAATTTGGGTATAATCTTCAGGAGTGGAGAACATTTATTGAATCTGATCAATCAAGTTCTCGATCTTTCCAAGATAGAAGCGGGAAAAATCTCTATCAATTTAAAAAACTTCCACCTGTATCGTCTCCTCGATGACCTAGAGGATATGTTCGGCTTTAAAGCGGAAGAGAAAGGACTGGATTTGATTTTCCAGCGGTGTGCTGATGTCCCTGAATATATACGCACCGACGAAGTTAAACTGCGGCAAGTGTTGATCAATCTCCTCAATAACGCGCTGAAGTTTACCGACGGTGGCGGCGTTTCTTTGAAAATATTCGCCCTTTCAGAGGGCTGTTTACAATTCCAAATTGAAGATACGGGCGTTGGTATTGGCCCTGAAGAAATCAAACATTTATTCTCTGCCTTCGTCCAAACTCAAAGTGGTAAAAGTATCCAGGAAGGTACGGGCTTGGGATTGGCTATCAGTAAAAAATTCTTGCAATTGCTGGGAGGGGAAATTACGGTAAAAAGCGAATTAGGGAAAGGCACTATTTTTTCTTTTACTTTACCAGTGGAAATTATAACCGCCGGGGATTTAGACACTAAACAAATCAAACATCAAGTTATCGGTCTAGCACCGGCTCAACCTGTTTATAAAATACTCGTCGTGGATGATAAATTTATCAATCGTCAATTAGTGAGACAACTGCTACAGCCTCTGGGTTTTTGCGTCGAGGAAGCGAGTAACGGATTAGAGGCGGTGGATATTTGGCGGCGGTGGCATCCCCATCTAATTTGGATGGACATGAGAATGCCAGTTTTAAACGGTTACGAAGCTACCGAGCAGATTAAAAGCACCGCCGAAGGACAGGCCACCGTTATTATCGCTTTAACCGCCAGCGTGTTTGAAGAAGAGAAGACTCTGGTATTGTCCAGAGGCTGCGATGATTTTTTGCGTAAGCCTTTCCGACAGGAAGAAATTTTCGAGATGATGGCAAAATATTTAGGGGTTAAGTATATCTTTGCCGAAGACACAACGGTAGATATTAAGGAGAATAATGCTTCTGGCGATATAATCGATGATTTAGCTCGTTTACCCTCTGCTTTGCTGGCTGAATTGGCTCAATCTGTAGAGTATGTTGATCTAGAGAATGTTAAGGTTTTATTAGAGCGTATCGGTGACGAGAATCTATCTTTAAGCGCCAATTTAGAAGATTATGTTAATAATTTTGAATACGAAGCCCTTTTAGGTATAATAGCTTCTGCTAAACAGCAACTACAATGAAATCCTCTTTACTATCTTCTGAATTTCAACCAACGAAAGGTAACATTTTAGTAGTGGACGATAATCCCGCTAATTTGCGCCTTTTGATCGATATATTAGGGCAACAGGGTTATCAAGTTCGCCCCGTACCTAATGGCAAAATAGCTTTAGCAGCCGCTACTGGATTACCCCCGGATTTAATACTTTTGGACATTATGATGCCGGATATGGACGGGTATCAAGTATGTCAGATGTTGAAGTCGGAACCGAAAACTGCAGATATTCCCATTATTTTTATTAGTGCCATCAACGAAGTGATCGATAAAGTCAAAGCTTTTCAAGTGGGGGCGGTGGACTATATTACTAAACCTTTTCAAATCGAAGAAGTTTTAGTGCGAGTCCATACTCACTTACAGATACGATTATTACAAAAAAATCTCGCCCGTGAAAAGAAAATTTTAACTCAAACTATCGAGCAATTGCAATTAACTCAAGAACAGTTGATCCATAGGGAAAAAATGGCGGCACTGGGCCAATTAATTGCTGGCATCGCTCACGAAATTAATACACCGATGGGGGCGATACGCTCGTCGGTAGAAAATTTAACGGATTTTTTCACTAACAAATTGACTCGATTACCCCAGTTATTACAAGCATTGTCACCCCAAGAGACGGAGTATGTAAAATATATATTAGAAATTTATCAACGAAGAAATACCACCTATTCCACCAGAGAGAAAAGGCAATTGAGAAGGAATATTAATGACCAACTTCAAGAGGCGGGCATAACTGGAGCTGATACTCTGGCGGATACTTTAGTAGATTTAGGCTTTGAAGGGGGAAACTCTATCATTAATATTTTGCCACTGCTGAAAAACGATTCAGGTAAAAAGGTCTTAAATATGGCTTATGAATTAGCTACTCTACAAAGTAGTTCTGAGACGATACTCACCGCTACCGAAAGAGCCTCGAAAGTAGTTTTCGCCCTGAGAAGCTACGCTCGTTATGAATCGGGCGGTCAACTGGTTAGGAGTAATATAGCCGAAGGCATAGAAACAATCTTAACCCTTTATCACAATCAGTTAAAGCAAGGGGTTGAAGTCATTAGAAATTACGAAGATATTCCCCCTATAGATTGCTATCCCGATGAATTAAATCAAGTTTGGACTAATTTAATCAGTAACGCTCTAGCGGCTATGGAAAATAAAGGAATATTAACGATCAAGAGCAAAAAAGTAGCGTCTGAAATCGTAGTCAGTATTGAAGACAATGGTAGCGGTATTCCCGTAGATGTACAACCGAAAATTTTCGACCCTTTCTTCACCACTAAAGCCAGTGGAGAGGGTAGTGGGTTAGGATTAGATATAGTTAAAAAAATTGTCGATAAACACGGGGGCAAAATTGCTGTGACTTCGGTTCCTAATAATACTATCTTTACTGTCACGCTACCGATCGAAAGGGCGAGCGAGGCGAACAATGCCTAAACCTGTTATTCTCTGCGTCGATGATGAAAAAGTTATTTTGGAAAGTTTAAAAATTCAAATCAAACAAGCTTTTCATGACCAATATCTTTACGAAGCCGCAGAAAGTGCGGATGAAGCTTTAGAGATATTAGAGGACTTGCAGGGAAATGACGTTCCTATCCTCGTAATAGTCTCTGATTGGCTGATGCCAGGAATGAAAGGAGATGAGTTCCTGATTAAAGTCCACGAACAGTACCCTCACATCGTTAAAATAATGCTAACGGGTCAAGCGGATGAGTCAGCAATAGAGAAAGCGATAAACGAAGCTAATCTGTTTTCTTGTTTAAGTAAACCCTGGGATAGTAGTACCCTGGTCAACACTATTAAATCCGGGTTATCGGAATAAATTAAATGAACAAACCTGTGATTATCTGTATCGACGATGAAGCTACGGTTATTGAAAGCTTAAAAATAGAGTTGAAAAAAGCTATAGGCGAAGAGTTCATCATTGAAACTGCTGAAGGAGGAGCCGATGCTATTGAATTAGTGGACGAACTTTTAAAAGAGGGTACAGAAGTAGCAGTGGTTCTATCGGACTACATTATGCCCGACATAAAAGGTGATGAAGTATTAAGGAGAATTCATTTTATGTCTCCCAATACCTTAACTATCATGTTAACAGGTCAAGCGGATTTAGAAGCGATCGGCAACGCTATTAAAAATGCCCGTCTCTATCGCTATTTAGCTAAGCCCTGGCAACCGGAAGATTTAAAATTAACGGTGGTGGAAGCGGTGCATAGTTATCTACAAGACAAAAAGTTAACGGAACAGAATTTAAAATTACAAGAGCTGAATATAGAACTGAAGAGATTAACCGAAACTCAAGCGCAAATTATCGCTACCCGCACCGCCGAGTTAGAAGAAGTCAATAAAGAATTACTCCGTCTAGTCAATCTAGATGGTTTAACTCAAGTGGCTAATAGACGTAGATTCGATGAATATCTGAGCCTGGAATGGTTAAGAGCAGCACGGGAACTTCAATGCTTATGTTTGATAATCTGTGATGTGGATCTATTCAAAAAATATAACGATACTTACGGGCATTTAAAAGGTGACGATTGTTTAAAACAAATAGCTAAAGTTATCGAAGAAATAGTGAAAAGGCCAGCGGATTTGGCGGCCCGTTATGGAGGAGAAGAATTTGTGGTACTTTTACCTAACACGGAGCTTTCTGGGGCTTTTCGTGTGGCTCAAAATATCCAGAAAACGATCGCAGATCTGGCTATCCCCCATCAAGCCTCTTACATTAGTCCATACATAACAGCTAGTTTAGGAGTGGCCGGCATAATTCCCGACAGCGCACAGTCGCCCTTATCTTTAATAAACGCAGCCGACGAAGCTCTTTATAAAGCTAAAGATCAAGGGCGGAATCAGATAGTGATCAATGATATTTTACTCGCTGATGAATCCGAAAATTAAAGGTTGAGGATGGGAATCGGTTCGATTTTATCCGCGGGAGTGAAACCAAAGAGACGGGAATAAAAATAAAACTCCCCGTCAAGGGACATTTTAATATTAGCCGCCTTTCTAAATCCGTGTCCTTCATCAGGAAAGGTAACGTAAGCCACTGGCAAACCTTTGGAATTGATCGCGGCTACCATGATTTCTGCTTGATTGGGGGGGACAACTTTATCTTCGAGACCTTGGAAGAAAATCACGGGACGGGAAAGACGATCGATATAATGAATAGGTGATCTTTGTCGGTAGATTTCCTTTTCTCTCGGATATTCCCCCACCAATCGATCGAGATAACGGGACTCAAATTTATGAGTATCCTGCGCCAATGCTTCTAAATCGCTCACCCCGTAATAACTAGCACCGGCTTTGAAAGTATCGTAAAAAGTCAAAGCCACCAGAGTCGTGTAACCACCCGCGCTACCCCCGGAAATTGCCAAACGATCGCCGTCTACCCTACCTCGCTTCACTAAATACTCAGCGCCGTTAATACAATCACGTACATCCACGATACCCCAGTTACCGTTTAAGCGTTGACGATACTCCCGCCCGTAGCCGGTACTACCCCCGTAATTCACGTCTAGATAACCGAAGCCTCTGGTAGTCCAATATTGTACCCGCAGACTGAAACTCGAAGAAGCCGCCGCCGTGGGGCCGCCGTGACTTTTCACCAGTAGAGGCGGTAATGTGCCTTCCGGGGCTTCATAATCGGGATTGCGGGGGGGATAATACCAAGCGTAGGCTGTCAATCCGTTATCCGTGGGAAACTCTATCATCTCTGGAATTGAGATGTAAGATGGATCTAGAGATATATTAGTCGATACTTTCAATATCGTTGTTTCGCCCGTTTCTAAATTCAGTTTGATCACCGCCGGGGACTCGGTAAAAGAGCCGCCGATAAACAGGGCTTCTTGCGGGGTGATAGTTAAAGAGGAAATATTCGTATAGGGAAAATCAAAGGTTTTCAATTCCCCGGCAACCATATCGATCGCCCCTAAATACCAACGACCACCCCTAGTATAAGTGCAGACAATACGAGACTGGTCTTGAAAACCATAGGTGGAGAGACCGAATACCCAATGGGGGTAAGCGAACTCAGCATCAAACTGGTAAACGGGTTGAATAGTACCATCATAGCTATAGAGATTCCACCAATTATCTCGATCGCTGGAAAAATATAACTCACTGTCATTACACCAGCGCGGTTCACACACAGACTCGTTTTCACCCCCGGCGATAGGTTGTCTCTCGGTTATCGATCCCTTTTTATCGACAGCGCCTATCCATAAAGTGCTATTATCCCAAGGCATATCCGGGAGATTCCAACTAATCCAAGCCAGTTTAGAACCATCGGGACTCAAACGGGGGGAAGTATAGAAATCATCCCCGGCTATCAGGGTTTCTATCTGGCCGGTGGCGATGTCCAAGGCGATGATCGTGTTTTCGGGCGGGGTATCTGGATTACTATGGTCTTCGCAGACGCAGAGCAAACGCCCGCGCCCGGAATCTAAAATCATATCCCCGTAACGTCTTTTCGAGGGGGGTGTAAGCAGTTTCGGCGCGTCGGGAAAAACTTGTTTGTAGAGGCACTGGTCTTGAAAATTGCTGAAGTAGATAACACCGTCGCTGATGAGATAAGCACCCCCGCCGTATTCGTGGATACGAGTCCTGACGTTGAAAGGCGGCGGGGTAATATCGACGGTAGTACCGTCGTGGGATAATTTAACCAATACATTCCTGCCGCCTTCCTGTGGTCTGCCTTCGAGCCAATATATATCATCGCCGCAGTGGGTAACACCACCGAGACCGATCGACTCCGAAACTATCAAATCAGAACTAATAGGAGATTGCCAAGACCCGTAAGCATTATTCATGAGTAATTAATATCAGCTATTTATAACAGTGCCAGTTTTGAATAGTTCACCGATCACCTCTTCGATCGGTGGCTCGGATATACTTAAATCTAATACCTTTAACTGAGCTAGTATCTGGGAAACAGTAGTCGTTAATTTTTCCCTCGGTACTAGAAATCTTACCTCTTGCCCTTCTATAGATTCTATTTTACCGAATCGACTCAGACCGGTTTCATCTTCTAAGTAAGCTAATTCCACTTTTATCTCCCGACAGGGGGCGAATTTTTCTAACAACTCATCGAGGCTACCGTCATACATCAACTGTCCCTGATGAATTAATAAAACCCGCTTACATAACGCGGTAATGTCCCCCATATAGTGGCTTGTCAGTAAAATAGTAGCCCCGTAACGTTGATTGTATTGCCGTAAAAAATCCCTCACCGCTACTTGGGCGTTAACGTCTAAACCTAAAGTAGGCTCATCGAGAAATAAAACCTGCGGATGATGGATTAAGGCCGCTAATAACTCAGCTTTCATCCTCTCTCCTAAAGATAGCTTCCTCACGGGTTGAGTCAACTTGTCACCCAGAGAAAGCATCGTGGAAAGTTCTTCTAATCGCTCTTGGAAAATTCGATCGCTTATATTATAAATAGCCGCGTTGATCCGCAGGGAATCGAGGGCGGGTAAATCCCACAGCAATTGTTGTTTCTGCCCCATCACCAGACTCATTTTTTGTAAAAATTGTCCCTGACGGCGAAAAGGCGTATATCCCGCCACCCTAACTTGACCGTCGGAGGGGTGAATTAAACCTGTGAGCATTTTCAAGGTGGTAGTTTTACCAGCACCGTTGGGCCCTAGGAAACCCACTATTTCTCCCTCATCGATGGTGAAAGATATATCTTTGACGGCTTTGATTTCTCGATAGACACGATGGAAAAAATGATTGATAGTCCCTTTAAGTCCTGGTTGCTTCACGGCCACCGGATATATTTTACTGAGGTGTTCTACCGAGATAATACTCATGGGCGATCGAGTTAAGGGCTATCTCATTTTAGTCCATATACGTGGGGGAGGATTCTAGCCACTGGTATAGATAACTTGATTACCGCACTCAACGCCGCCTTTTAAAGCTTAACTGGATAATTGGGTTTTTAAGGTGGCGAGAATTTTGACGAGTTTTTCCTGTACACATTCATGAGTGTATTCATCGTCTGGATGAGGTGGTTGGCCGATAGCTTGAAAATGAGGACGCTCACCGTATATTTGCCCCCATTTCATATCAACTCGCTTAACAAACTCATAGAATACATTACGGTTGGCTATTAAGTTTTCAAGTATTTTAATCAAAGCTGTAAAAGGGTTTTCAAGGTGTTGGGAAACTATTAACTCGTTTTCTTCTACTAGATCTTGTAAGGAAATTTTCAAAGCGCCAGTGCTGTCGTTAACGTGTTGTTTAATCCACATTTTAAGTTCAATTTTCGCCTGTAAAAGTCTAGGCACCGGAGATTCTCCCTTGAGAAAATCCCCCCCTTCTTTGGCTATCAAATCCGCTATGGTAAAGGTTCGACCTCTTAAGACATCTTCGAGTAATTCAGTATCTCTATCTTCGTCTGCTTGTGAAGTCATATAGTAATGGTAAAAAAAGCTTTAATTCAATCTTAACCTGTTGTTACTGAAACTAAATCCCGAACCCATTTTATTAACAGCGACCACTAACCACCAAGCGATCTTTCCATCGATCGCCGGTTCAGGCTAAAGTAACTAGATACATCCGACTATAAACCCCGGAGAAATGATTAACTTTATCAAACCCCCCACTATCCCCGACTGTGCTTGGAAACGATCGATAGGTAAAGACTGGGAAAATCCTTACAAGGTTCGCTACCCTAGCAATCTAGACGATGGGCCCTGGCATGGAATGCCCTTGGGAGGTTTCGGGGCGGGATGTATCGGGCGCAGCCCCAGGGGAGATTTTAACCTGTGGCATCTCGACGGCGGTGAACATACTTTTCTTTCTCTAGGGGGTTGTCAGTTCAGCGTTTTTGAAGAAGTAGAAGGAGAATCACCCCGAGTTCACGCCCTCTCCACATCAGCCCCCGTCGATGGTAGCCTGTCGCAATGGAATTGGTATCCCCCGGAAAAAGGCACTTACTCGGCCCTCTATCCCCGCGCTTGGTACGAGTACGAGGGCGTGTTTCAATCTCATCTCGTCTGCGAACAATTTTCGCCTATCTGGGCGGGCAATTATCAAGAGTCCAGTTATCCGGTGGCAGTATTCGAGTGGACGGCCCACAATCCCACCGATAAACCGATCACCATCAGTATCATGCTAACCTGGGAGAATACGATCGGTTGGTTCACTAACGCCATTAAATCCCCCACGGTCAAAGTTAGAGATGATGGCAGCCCCGTCTACGAGTACGAGCCGAAACTGGAAGACTCGAAAGGTAATTTCAATCAATGGATAGTGGATAATTTCCGCGTCGGCTTTTTATTGAATCGAGAATTCGAGAATCCGGGCGAAGGCGATGGACAGATGGCTATAGCCAGCGTCACCAATCCCACCCTCGAAGTCTTCCACCTGGGGAAATGGAATCCGGCAGGAGACGGGGCCGAAGTTTGGGATTATTTCGGTATGGATGGCTCGTTACCCGATAGAGAAGATGAGTCACCGGCTAAAGAAGGGCAACGGACAGCGGTGGCGATGGCGATTCGTTTTACCCTTCGCCCAGGCAAAACTCGCAAGATTCCTTTTATCCTTGCTTGGGATTTACCCGTTACCGAATTCGCCCAAGGCATAAATTATTATCGGCGGTACACGGATTTTTACGGGCGGAATGGTAAGAATGCCTGGCACATAGTGAGAACAGCTTTGAAGCATAGCGACACCTGGCGTGAGAGTATTCAGGAGTGGCAGAAGCCGGTGTTAAAACGATCGGATTTGCCTCACTGGTTCAAGATGGCTTTGTTTAATGAATTGTATCTTCTCGCGGATGGTGGCACTCTCTGGACGGCGGCGACGGAATTAGACCCGGTGGGTCAATTCGGTGTTTTAGAATGTATCGATTACCGTTGGTATGAAAGTCTCGATGTGCGTCTCTACGGCTCGTTCGGTTTACTGTTACTATGGCCGAAACTGGAGAAAGCCGTCATGGAAGCTTTCGCGCGGGCGATTCCCGCTTCTGATGATACTCCGAGGGTGATAGGTTACAACGGCGCGCCTGCGATTCGCAAAGCCAAGGGGGCCACTCCTCACGACTTGGGCGCACCCAATGAACATCCCTGGGAGAAAACGAATTACACCAGTTATCAAGATTGTAATCTGTGGAAGGATTTAGGTAGCGATTTCGTCCTGCAAATATACAGGGATTATCTGTTTACCGGCGCAGAGGATCAAGATTTCCTCTGGGAGTGTTGGCCTGCAATTACCGAAACTTTGGATTATTTAAAAGCTTTCGATCTCGACGGGGATGGTATACCGGAAAATTCCGGTGCGCCGGATCAAACTTTTGATGATTGGCGTTTGCTGGGGGTTAGTGCTTATTGCGGCGGTTTATGGATTGCCGCTTTAGAGGCGGCGATCAAAATCGCTGAAGTGTTATTGAAAAGACCACCGATGAATCCGGCTTTACAATGGGCCGGTTATGGGGTGGATATAGAGGCCCGCGTGACTCTCTATCAGGGTTGGTTGCATCAGAGTCGGGCCGTCTATCACTCTACTCTCTGGAATGGTGAATATTATCGCTTGGATAGTGGCAGTGGCTCACAAGTGGTGATGGCGGATCAATTATGCGGTCAATTCTACGCGCGTTTGTTGGATTTGCCCGATGTGGTAGAACAGGAGTACGCTCGATCGACCCTAGAAAAGGTTTACGATACCTGTTTTTTGGAGTTCCATAACGGTCAATACGGCGCGGCTAACGGTTTGAACCCTGACGGCACACCGGAAAATCCCCACGCGACTCACCCTCTGGAAGTTTGGACGGGTATTAACTTCGGGCTGGCCGCTTTTCTAATTCAAACCGGGATGAAGGAAGAAGGGTTCAAGCTGACGGAAGCGGTGGTGGGACAGGTGTATGACAATGGTTTACAGTTTCGCACCCCGGAAGCGATTACCGCGGCGGGTACATTCCGCGCGAGTCACTATTTACGGGCGATGGCGATTTGGGCTATTTACGCGGTGTTGTAGGTGAAATTCTCAATTAAGGTCTCAGGTTTCCCGACCTCGCCAACCAGGTCATGATATTATCCCCTTTCCTCCCATAGAAAAGGCAGGAAACACACCTCGTGCTTCCTGCCTAGAAATAACCGATAAAGATAGACGCTTTATTAACCTAATAACGCTTTAGCTTTAGCCACCACATTATCGACGGTGAAACCGAATTTGTCTAACACCACATTACCTGGGGCGGAAGCACCGAAAGTATCGACTCCGAGAACATCGCCTTCGTCGGTAACGTAGCGGCACCAGCCCATAGTGGAACCGGCTTCAACAGCGAGGCGTTTTCTGACGGCTTTGGGTAATACCGATTCTTTGTATTCTGCGGATTGTTCCTCGAATAGTTCCCAACAGGGCATCGAAACGACGCGCACTTTCACGCCTTCGCCTTTCAATATCTCGGCAGCGGAAGCGCAGAGGCATAATTCGCCGCCAGTACCGATGAGGATAACGTCGGGAGTGCCTTCGCTATCGCTGAGAATGTAAGCACCTTTGGCTACACCATCGATCGAACTTCCCGCTAAGTTGGGCAGATTCTGACGGGATAGGGCGAGGAGGGTGGGGCGATGACGTTCGCTAATACCCACTTTATAAGCGCCGGAAGTTTCGTTACCGTCGCCGGGGCGGATCACTAACAGGCTGGGGATGGCACGTAAAGAGGCGACGTGTTCCACGGGTTGGTGAGTGGGGCCGTCTTCACCGAGGGCGATCGAATCGTGGGTCATGACCCAGATTACCTGTGCCTCCGAAAGAGCCGAGAGACGGATGGCATTCCGCATATAATCGGTGAACACGAGGAAGGTGGCTCCGTAGGGAATCAAGCCGGTGTTATGGAGGGCGATACCGTTACAAATAGCACCCATAGCGTGTTCTCTCACGCCGAAATGTACGTTGCGCTCCGCGTAACTACCTTTTTGGAACTCGCCGATTCCTTTTAACTCGGTGTAGTTGGAGTGGGTTAGATCCGCGGATCCGCCGATTAAACCTGGTACTACGGGGGCGAGGGCGTTCAAACAGATTTCCGAGTGTTTTCTAGATGCAAGGGCTTTATCTTCGGGTTTGTATTGGGGTAAAGCTTTGTCCCAGCCTTCGGGCAGTTGGCCGCTGATCAAGCCTTCAAATATTTGTGCTTCTTCGGGGTATTGACCTTTATATGTTTCCCACAGGGCGTTCCATTGTTCCTCTGCTGCCGCACCTCTATCTACTGCTTTACGGAAGTGATTTAATACGTCTTGGGGGATTTCAAAAGGGGGATATTCCCAGCCTAAATTCTGTCTGGTCAATTCTATTTCTTGTGCGCCTAATACAGATCCGTGGGCATCTGCCGTGTTCGCTTTATTGGGGGAGCCGTAACCGATCGTCGTGGTGATCTTGATCATCGAGGGTTTATCGGTGACGGACTTGGCGGTTTCGATCGCTTTGGCTATGGCTTCTAAATCGGTGTTACCATTTTCTACGTGTTGGACGTGCCAGCCGTAGGCTTCAAAGCGCTTGCTCACGTCTTCGGTAAAAGCAATATCGGTAGAGCCATCGATGGAAATATGGTTATCATCGTAGAGAGCGATCAACTTACCCAATCCCCAATGACCCGCTAGAGAACAAGCTTCTCCAGAAATGCCTTCCATGTTACAGCCGTCACCGAGGATCACGTATGTATAATGATCGATCAATTCGTGACCTGGTTTATTAAAACGAGCTGCCAAGTGAGCTTCAGCCACGGCTAATCCCACGGCGTTAGCGATACCTTGTCCTAGGGGGCCGGTGGTTACTTCTACTCCAGGCGTGACGAAATTTTCCGGGTGTCCTGGGGTTTTGGATTTCCACTGACGGAATTGTTTGATCTCTTCGAGCGGTACGCTATCGTAACCAGCCAGATACATGAGGGCGTACTGTAACATACAGCCGTGACCGGCGGAGAGGACGAAGCGATCGCGATTAACCCAACCTGTATTTTTGGGATTGACTCTTAAAAACTTATCCCAGAGGACGAAAGCCATCGGGGCCGCTCCCATCGGTAGACCCGGGTGTCCTGATTTGGCTTTTTCAACCGCATCCACAGCCAGGAAGCGGATGGAATTTATACAAAGTTCTTCGAGGGATTGGCTAGTAACTACCATATTTTTTCTCTGTAATGACTTACGATAAATAGATTGGGGAATGAGCGCAATGATTTAAGGGTACTATCGTTGTTCCCTTTACTCAAGCATATTTTTGGAAAGCTAAGGTAACGTTATGACCGCCGAATCCGAAGGAATTGGATAGGGCCACTCCGACTACATGGGCGCGACTTTTTCCCGGTACATAGTCTAGATCACACTCTGGGTCGGGGTTTTCTAAATTCATGGTGGGGGGTACTCGATCGTTGGCGATGGCTAATACGGTGGCTACCGCTTCTATGCCTCCCGAACCTCCCAATAGATGCCCGGTCATGGATTTAGTGGAACTGACGGGTATTTGATAAGCCCACTGGCCCAGTGCTTTTTTAATGGCTTTGGTTTCGGTTTTGTCGTTAGCCGGGGTGCTGGTGCCGTGGGCGTTAATATAGGACACTTGCTCCGGTTGTAAACCCGCGTCTTTGAGGGCTAATTCGAGCGCTCTCGTGGCTCCCTGTCCGTCGGGTACAGGGGCCGTCATGTGGTACGCGTCACAGGTCATGGCGTAGCCCACGATTTCGGCGTAGATTTTCGCCCCCCGATCGAGAGCGTGTTCTAGGTCTTCGAGGAGCAGGATACCGGTGCCTTCGCCCATGACGAAACCGTCACGGTCTCTATCGAAAGGTCTACTGGCGTGAGCGGGGTCATCATTTCTGTGGGATAGGGCTTTCGCGGAGGAAAACCCGGCCATAGATAGAGGGGTGATGGCCGCCTCCGTACCGCCGCAGATTACCGCTTTCGCGTAGCCTCTCTGCACTAAACGGAAAGCGTCACCGATGGCGTTCGATCCGGCTGCACAAGCCGTAACGGTGCAGTTATTGGGGCCTTTCGCACCGGTATGAATCGCCGTTAATCCCGCCGCCATGTTGGCGATCATCGTCGGTATCATGAAGGGACTACAACGACTGGGCCCTTTGGTTAGCAACACTTCTTGTTGTTCTTCGAGGACTTTTAAGCCGCCGACACCAGTGCCGATGATCACGCCGATGTCTTCCGCGTTCAGGTCGGTTATGATTAGCCCCGAGTCTGCGATCGCTTGTTTACTGCCCGCTACCGCGAATTGAGCGAAGCGATCCATTCTTTTCGCTTCTTTGCGATCGATATAATCGAAAGGATCGAATCCTTTCACCTGGGCCGCTATTTTACAAGCGTGTTTCGATGAGTCGAAAAGCGTGATCAGGCCTACTCCATTACGCCCTTCGGTCAATCCTTGCCAGTATTCCAGAGGATTATTCCCGATAGGGGTAATTGCACCAAGCCCGGTTATAACTACCCGTTTTAATGGCAAATTGGTCATATTTTTGTCTTACCGCAGGCACCTTTTATTTTTTCTTTTCCAGTCCGGGGCAACTTATGCGGTCGCTTCTACTTTTTTGGCGATATGGCTTACTGCTTTGCCTACGGTATCTATTTCTTCGGCCGCCTCGTCGGGAATTTCGATATCGAATTCTTCTTCTAAAGCCATTACCAATTCTACAATATCCAAGGAATCAGCCCCTAAATCGTTGGCGAAGCTGGCTTCCTCTTTCACTTTTTCTGGTTCTACTTCTAATTGTTCCACTACTACTTTTTTAACTCTTTCAAAAATTGCTGTATTCATTGATGCTTTTGCTTACTCCGCTAAAAAAACCCTATACTACAGTACAGCATAAGGGAAAGTGGGGCGGCTATTGCCACTTTCGTACTTTGGTTAATTTTTTTGATCGGCATTTCCCATCTTACTGGAATTTGTCACTCCCTTATCACTGTCGTAAAATTCTCCTTCCTGCCCATGTTCTGCTGAGGCGACCGTAATTACTAACTTATGCCGAGCGAAGCAGTAATAATGTACGGTGTAATTTTCCTAGATTCGGGTTTGAATGGTTCACTTTGCTTCATCTAGACGAAAGTATCGTGCAATTAGAGCCTTGTTTACCTATAATTGTTGTTAACTTTAAAGGTAATCCTTTTTCAGGCTCCCCTTTATTTGTTCAACTAAGGTTCATTTCGGTTGACCGATCGATAAATCCATCTATAAATGTAAATTTGATGTCATCTCCTTCTTATCGATTCTGCTTAGAGCGATCGCCTACTCCGATTTATCAGCGTCTGATTAATGGATTTATGGAAGCGTTGATCGGAGCGGGGCATCAGGTAAAATTGTTAAATTCATCGGACTACTCCACAGAGTCAGATTATCTCAACGAAATTAACAGTGGCAACTTCGACTTTATTTTAATCACTAACTTACGTGCCTACATCTGCCAGTACTGGGAAACGATGGCAGGCTACGGATTCGAGTTCGTTAACTCTAAAGTAATTTTTATCCACCACGATTCCATCTGTATCGATTTTGCCGATGCCAAAGAAATCGGTCTTATATTAAACGCCTTCGTAAGACATAGAGAAAGAACTCATCATTTTTGCTTGGAATATTCTAATTTTCTGGATTTAAGAAGTTTGGGAATTAGCAATGCTTACCCGATCGACCACGCGTCCGAATATTCCTATTCAGAGCAGAACGATAATTACGAATACGAAGTGTCTTTCGTGGGGGAGTTATTACCCTCTCTCGGAGATGAATTATCGCAGCTTCCAGGCTCTCATCGATTGCGAGCGGATATGTGGCGGCGCATTGCTAGTTTGGATGCGAATATGGAAGATTCAGCCCTCGATTTTGTCCGTCGGGGCGCTGTAGATAGCAATAATTCCCTAGATCTTCTAGCTTCAAAACAGTATTATCTATCCTTACTTCACCGGCACTCCTTTTTCATGGCAGGGGAAATTATCCAGAGGCTTGAAAATACACGAATAGATATTATTGGCGGCGATCCGAACTATTTACCGGGGAAGACAATAGAGAGAAAAATAGCAAAAGAGACGATTCATTATCACCCGGCCTTATCTGACCCGCTCAAAACTGCCGAGGTTTATCGTAACTCCAAAATCAACCTCAATATCACCGGTTTACAGTTCGATACGGCGGTTATCAACCCGGTGATCGACATCGCGGCGGTGGGGGGATTCGTGCTGACCGATTGGCGTTCCGATTTGCAAAAGTTAACGAGTGTCGCCAAGGAAATTTCTTATCGCAGCATCGAGGAATTAAACGAGAAACTTCACTATTACCTTGACCCAGCTCATCAATCGGAGAGGTTAGAAATAGCGAAGACCCTCCATCAGGATGTTAGGGAAAAATGTAGCTACCCCGTAATTGTCGAGGAAATTTTAAGCAAGCTAAATAATACCATGTCTAATTTTTCAGGAGAATCATTACGCGTCGATCTCGGTTGTGGCCCTTGGAAGGCGGAGGGTTTTATCGGAGTCGATATTGTCCCGGGACCCTGTGTGGACGTGGTTGCCGATCTCAGTAAACGTTTTCCTTTCGCCGATAACAGCGTGCGAATGGTGAAGGCTTTTGATGTGATCGAGCATTTGCCCGATCGTTTGCATACCATGAACGAAATTTGGCGCATCTGCGAGCAAGATGCCATCGTGGATATTAGTGTTCCTTCTACAGACGGTAGGGGCGCTTTTCAAGACCCCACCCACGTTAGTTTCTGGAATCATAATTCTTTTAAATATTACTGTGTCCAATTTCCTAACTATTGGCGACTGGGCCTATATTACGGTTTTCGAGGGGCTTTTTATCTGGAGAAGATGGAAGAATATCGATCGGCCGATGAGGTGATCCACGTTCGAGCGATCCTCAAGGTGATGAAATCAGTAGAGGCTATCAAAGAGCTTCAGACACAATCAAGCAGGCAAATACACTTAAAGGGACTCAACTTATTAGTTTGCCCTGATTGGTTCGGGGATGAGGAAATATTAAACCAACAACTGAGTGCGTTTCTAGAAAAGGTGTGGAGTCATCCCGCCAAGGATAAGATCACTTTATTAATTACTTCCGAAGAAGTGGATAAGGCTGCGATCGAATTTCTTTTGGCAGATCTCACTCTCTCTATTTTAGAGGGAGTGGAAACCAACGGGTCAGAACAGGAACCGAATTTAATACTGGTAGATTCTGGAGAAGTTTCCAGTTTGCTGAAGGTAGCCGAAAGTATCACTGCTCGAATTCTGATCGGGATCGATCGTCCTGCCCCTGATGGTTTTAACAATATTCCGATTCTTTCTCTTCAAGATTGGCCTCATGATTTGGAGCAGTTTTCGTGAGGGAAGAAGCTGAGTTGGGATAAATTATTATCTCTCGAAGAAACAAGATAAGATAAAAGATAGTGGATATTTAGATCAATTCCAATTTGCAACATTTATGACCCCAGAAACCAAAGCACAGCTCGATAGCTTAGTGAAAAATAACAAAGTTCTCGTTTTCATGAAAGGCTCGAAGATGATGCCTCAGTGCGGCTTCTCTAATAATGTGGTACAAATTTTGAATATGTTAGGGGTTCCCTACGAAACTGTTGACGTACTCCAAAATGAACAGATCCGCCAAGGTATCAAAGAATATTCTAATTGGCCCACGATCCCCCAGGTCTATATCAACGGGGAATTTGTCGGGGGTTCGGATCTTCTCATCGAACTTTATCAAAATGGTGAATTACAGCAAATGGTTGAAGTCGCTTTAGCGTCTTGAACCAAGTAACGTTTTAGGGTAGGTTTCGCTGCCCTAGTTTCTCTCAATGGTAATCTCGCTCGGTTTGGGTTCGCGGGAAGGATAATTCAAAATTGGTGGGATCGAGGAGATAACGATAAATTTCCTCTTCGAGACGGTGGATCAGATAAGCTTCCAGGGCGTTACTGTGACGGAGACAGGCTAGGTAGCCATCGAGATAAAGGCGAATCTCGTCAAAGTTCCTACCTCTATTCCACAAATCCACCATGTTATCGGTGATTCGTTGATAGTAACGGATGGATTGGGTGTCTTGTAGCATGGGCTTGGCAGTGATAAGAGCGTCTGGTGCTAATGTTAGTCTAATTACTTTTATTGTACCCATCAACTCGACCTAACCTTCATCCTCCTGACTAAGTAACTATTGTTACAACGTCTTGACATTTCCTTTGATACCCTGACAGATGTGTAGTTACAGAGGCAATACAGTGGGGTTGACTCATATATCCATAGTGGAGGGAAATCCTCATCTACGATCGCTATTAGCTTGGCACTTACAACAAGCGGGCTACGTGGTGGGTCAATACGGCAGTTTCGCGGGGGCGAGAAACGCTTTCCTGCAACGCCAACCGACTTTGGCGATCATCGATTCCGATTTACCCGATGGCGACGGCATCGAATTATGTCGTTGGTTATATCAACAACGTGAATCTTTGATACTGATTCTCTCGGCCCGCAACACCGAGAAGGATGTGGTTAATGGCCTCAAAGCCGGTGCGGATGATTACCTGCGGAAACCTTTCGGGATGCAGGAATTCATGGCTCGTTTGGAAGCTTTGATGAGGCGGGTGAAAGCCCCTGTTGCCCCCCTGCATCTGGAATATGGCGATTTAAAAATCGATCTAGCTCAACGCCGGGTACAATTCCAAGGGGAATACATCGAGTTAACCCCTCAAGAGTTCAGTCTACTTTATGTTCTCGCCCAAGCTGAAGGGGCTTCTCTATCGAGGAACGATCTATTACGTCGGGCCTGGCCCGATGCGATCGATAATCCCCGCACCATAGATACACACGTCCTGTCTCTACGGAAAAAAATCGAAACCGACCCGCGACAACCGAGTTTGATCCAAACGGTACGCAATGTGGGCTATCGCTTCAATCTCGAAGCTTTACAGGAAATGTCGAAAACCGAACCCAGTAACCTCACTACCGCCTACCCCGTGGCTAGTATGAGGTAAAGCTTTAATAAACCTGGGAGAGAATATAGCGCAAACGATCGTAATCGTCTTTGAGGAGTACGCTTAACTGTCTGCCCACGTTGACCAACCAAGCTCGATCGTCTTGACGTAACTTGTATATTTCCCGGATGGCGGCGGCGGCGAGGGCTTCCACCGGGCTATTGCGCACCTCTAGGAGGATGCGGAGGAAGTCCAAGCGATCGCTGAATTTAACTATTTCCGCCGGTTCACAACGATAAACCGCCATATGGATTTGCGGGGGGCGGGGGGGTATGTACTGACGGACTTCTCCCCACGAGTGACCGTTACCGTTAACAGAGCCGGGGAGGGCGAAACCGACGATCGTGGCGCGGAATTCTGTTTTTAACATGGCGAAGATCTGCGGCTGTTGTTCCCGCAATTCGGCCAACGATAAACCTAAAGCCCTGGCTCTATGTACCGAATCGATGGGATAGGTAGTAACGTAGGTAACGATTGCAAAAACCTTATTACTACTTTCAGAATCTACAGCTTTGACCCAACTACCGAAAGGCGGCATAACGGGAAAGGATAACTCTTCCGGTTCGAGACATTGAGCGGTAAACTCGGTGGTAGCGGTTTGGATAACTTCACCGATGTGGTCGGGATGTCGGCTATCGGTGGCGAATTGGGGTAAAGGTAGACGCATGATGGGAATTATTTTTTCCCTTTCGCGGGTGCTAAAATCACTTCTTCTATTTCCGAGAGATTAAAAGTCACTAATTTATCCCAGTTGCCTCCTTCAAATAACACTGCCACTTTGCCATCGCTGACTCTCTGTACTAAGCCTTCAAATTTGTAGTAAGTATCATCAACGTTAGTAACTCGAACCACTGCACCTGGAAGAATCATAAGCTTATTAGCGGGGTTAAATTTATTGTTCTCTAGCTTAACATGGAGCTATGCCCATTCTAGTATGTGTTCCACCAACCGAAAGCCGGGCCGATGAAGCGAATGATTACCCAGATACTCGCTAGAACCGCGATACCTATCCACGCCCCTCTCGTGGTGATTTTATAAGCCCGTGCAGCTTGGTTCTTGCTTATCGGTAGCCAAGGGGCGACATTTTCGTCTTGTCCGTATTTATCTCCTAATGCTGACTTGCGTCTTTTTGATTCTCCCATAAACTTTACTGCCAATTATTCTTACGTTTTTATACCCATCATAGCTTTTAGGGGATGTGCTTTACTGTAGGGTTGTCAGAAAAAATAAGTAAAGCCGAAATAACTTAAAATTATAGATCACGCAATCATAATCAACAATATGGCCACGATTAACAGCAGTTATTTAAAGTTAAAAGCGGGTTATCTTTTTCCCGAAATCGCTAGGCGGGTTAATACTTTCGCCACTAATAATCCCGACGCACCGATCATCCGTCTGGGTATCGGGGATGTTACCGAACCCCTACCCCTAGCCTGTCGTCAAGCGATGATCAAAGCGGTAGAGGATATGGGTAGTCATGAGAGTTTCAAAGGTTACGGGCCCGAACAAGGATATTCTTGGTTAAGAGAAAAAATCGCCCGCCACGATTTCGAGGCGCGCGGATGTGCCATAGAAGCGGATGAAATTTTTGTCTCCGATGGCTCGAAATGCGACACGGGAAACATCCTTGATATTTTCGGGAACGATAATACTATAGCCGTCACCGATCCGGTTTATCCGGTGTATGTGGATACTAACGTGATGGCAGGGCACACGGGGGAAACTAACGATCGAGGCGAGTACGGCGGTTTGGTATATCTCCCCATCACGGCGGAGAATAATTTCACGGCGCAAATTCCATTCGAGAAAGTGGATTTGATCTATCTCTGTTTCCCCAATAATCCCACGGGGGCGACGGCGACGAGAGAACATTTGGCGGCTTGGGTAGATTACGCTCGCTCTCACGGCTCGATCATCTTCTTCGACGCGGCTTATGAGGCGTTTATCACTGACCCTAGTTTACCCCACTCTATATACGAGATCGAAGGGGCTAGAGAATGCGCGCTCGAATTTCGCTCTTTCTCGAAAAACGCGGGTTTCACCGGCACTCGTTGCGCCCTCACAGTAGTACCTAAATCCCTTAAAGGTAAGGCTGCTGATGGTTCGGAGGTATCTTTGCACTCGTTATGGAATCGGCGGCAATCGACCAAGTTCAATGGGGTTTCTTATATAGTGCAGCGGGGGGCGGAAGCTGTCTATTCTGAAGAAGGGCAAGCAGAAGTTAGAGAGTTAGTGGAGTTTTATTTAGAAAACGCCACGATTATCCGCGAACGATTGACGGCGGCGGGATTAGCGGTATACGGGGGAGTCAACGCCCCTTATGTATGGGTGAAAACTCCCCACGGCTTATCTAGTTGGGATTTCTTCGATAAATTACTGCACACCTGTAATGTGGTGGGTACTCCAGGGTCTGGTTTCGGGGCTGCCGGTGAGGGTTATTTCCGTATATCGGCGTTTAACAGTCGCGATAATGTCAATGAAGCCATGCGCAGAATAACTGAGAAGTTTAAAGTTTAGAGTAAGAATTTAGTCTTTGTTTCTAAATTCAGATGTATTTAAACTTTCGTATATAAATGGAGGCGATTGATTATAGAGGATCAAAAAATTCGGGGGAGGAATAGGAGCATTATCAGGATTTTTTTCCGTTAACCCCCCTGCGCCTTTTTCTCGCCAATAGGGAGTATTAATAATGAAGTTTAAATCAACTTTCTGTGGAGTATTCCAGTTCCAGCTATGCCACACACTATCGGACAACATTAAGGTCTGGAGGGCAAGTAATAAGAAAAAGCCAGTTACATTAAATTTTATAATCTGATTGTGAAAACATTTAATATAAAGGAAAAAACTAGCTATTAACAATATTTGAGTTATCAAAAGGGTGAAGGATGTTAAATCATTGAGAGAAAGTCGGTCTACAAAGAGTTGATAACGGTGCGCCCAAAACCCTTTTTCAAAACCAAGTATACCACCTGTGCCCAGTTTATTAATAAACAGGTTTCTAATAGAATCGAGTTTCATCACTTGTCCAATAATTAATATGGTAGTCCAAAGACTCAATAATATAAGTCCGACTCTTTTTGCACTCTCCGATAATATTTCAGTCGAATAACTACTAATCTCTTCTAGTGCTAAAGCTACAAAAATCGGTGAACCAAAGCCAATAATAAACTGTATAAGTCGAAAGTATAAAATTTTGTACGTGGGCAGGGTACATAATAGCCAAGCGCAAACAAAGGAAAAAAGCCAAAATTTCAAACTCTGGGAGTTCACGATTCCATCGACTATACTTCCCTTTCGCCATACTAGACAGAAAGCCAATAGGAGAAGTAAAGCGTATAAACTGCCGCAGTACAGTGAAAGAGTATCTCCCGATATATATTCCCTTCCTCCTCCTGTGCCTAGTGATTTCCACGGATCGATCGTATCGTAGCTACTTAATAAATTGGCTGTGGGGATGGTAATTAATATGAGAATCGCTAGTATGCCTCGCTTAATTGCCAAGAAAAACTCTTCACTCACAGTCGTCGAAGTTACATAAAATTTAGATTGGTCTATAAAAACTAAGATGCTGGGTATTAGCAACAAGATGATCAAGCTATAGACAATTATTAGTGTGAATAAAAAGCGAAACCAAAAGTGTCTATCGTTAAATAAAGCAAAGCCCCTAGCCAAGAAATAACCCAATAATACTACCGAAAAAGCGATGGTACATAGGGCAATTCCCTGCAACTAGGTTAATAATAAAGCCATCAATAGAAAAATACCGAAAGCGAGGTAATTGATATTTTTTAAACGTTTCTTTTGGGCTCCTACTAAACTAGCAAAACTCAAGTACAAAAAGGGCACAGGTGCTGAATATTGATCGTACTGAAGTTCTTTACTTAACCAAAATGTTTGCAATATGACTGCTGAACCTAAAACGATTGGTATGAATTTAAATTTCATTCTCCACAGAGCGATCGATACCCCGCACCAGATCAAAATAACCAGTAGCAAATACCCTAAATCATACCCAACAAAAAAAGGCAGAATTCTTTCCAGCCATCTACGAGGGTCGATAACCGTATAAAGTCTCAGGGTTGCCATCGGAAAACATCTATCATCGGGTAATTTAACCCCTTGATGTCCTGGGGTCAATACTGGGGCTGATGTTGTACACTTTAAATCTTCCGCTCTATGAGAAGATAAGTAAAATTTCCAAGGAAAATATATAAAATTAATATCAAGGGAATAATGATTTTTTACTTCGATAGCATTGCCCGGTTTATACCAACCATGATAACCGCCGTAAGTATTCGTAGGGAAAATAGAGTAATTGGAGACGATCGTGCTGACCCATATACAGCTCAAGAGAAGTGGTGTGAAAAGAAAAATTAATATTCGTTGATTATGTTTTAATCTTAAAAAATTTGTCATATATAGTCACACGAAATCAAAAGGGTGAGCCTTGACCCACCCTTTAAAATTACTCGGCGTTATCTTCGGATGTAGAGGTTTTGATACTAACAATTGTCCCCCCCATACGGGTGATACGACGCATTTCGTCATTCATGCGCTTATAGGGGACGCGGATGAAGACGCTACCACTCTGACGCAGCGGGTAGCTGTTTTTGTCGTTGGTATCGTTCTGTTTCAATCCGGCTACTTCGTAGATGAAAACGCGGTTGGCACTAGGGCTGTTGTCGGTGCCAGCGATCGCTGATTGACTTAACATGGTTGTTTCTCCTGGATAAAACGATCGCAGTAACCAGTTATCGGTACAAAGTACAGACTCCTGATTACTGGGGGTAGCTAGATTAATCTAAACTAGCAGGGGTAATACTCGCTACTTTGCCGCCGAGACGGTTGATCTGTTGCAGAGTATTATTAAGTTGCTCGTAGGGTACGATGAGGGCTTTGCTGCTACGACGCACGCTGGGATAACCTGGTTTACTGATGGCGGAGATTTCCACGCGATACAGTTTGCCCACGTTACCGAAGGCGACGTTACCGCCGAGGGCTTTGGCGGGGGTGTTACCGGCTTTGGAGGGGCGATAGGCCCAACCTTCGTTAGCGCCGGAGGGGCCCACTACCGCAGTGGCGGAGTTTTGCCCTAATTCCACGGCTAAGCGGGAACTTTTTCCTTCTATTTGAGAACGATCGCTGTTAGCATAACCACGGTAGAGACGGAACATTCTGGTAAAACCGACTGTTTTCTGTCCTGGTTGGTTGGTGAAACCGCGATAGTAGGGAACGATATTTTCCCCGAAGTTCTCTGTATATTCGGCCGAGTCGATGTAAGAATCGATGTCGGCCTCGAAACCTTTGGTCTCGTAAAGGTCGAGGTGATAAATTACTTCCGATTCATCGTAGGGGGCGCGACCTAACAGGTGCTTATAGTTTAATTCGATGACGCGAGTTTGAAAATTGCCGTAGAGGAATTTCTTTTTATATAATTCGGATTTAGCCACGGCGCGCACGAATTCCCGCACGGAAATCGATCCGTTACGTAGCAATGACTCGGCGCTTTTGAGACGCTCGGAATCCATGATGTAGTCATTGCCCAAGACCTGACGGTAAACGCCGCGGATTACCGCGGTCGCGTCGTCTCTCGTCCAATCGGGGCGCAGTTCGATCACGGGGGCATCGCTGAAAGCTGAGGTGCCGAGACGTGAGGCCGCTGATGTTATTGGCACTGTGAGTTCTCCTTACAACAAGAATATAGTTTATGCTGATACGAGACTGATTACTTGACCACCTTGGCGGTTGATCTGTTGTAATCGGCTCGATAACTGTTCGTAGGGCACTAAATACTCGCTAACGCTACGGCGTACACGAGTTGATTGGTTTTTCGCCCCTTGAATTACTCTGACGCGGTAGAATTTGCCTCTTTCTCCCCCGGAAATTCCCGCTAGGGCTTCTGAGGTTTCGGCGATATACACGGGTGAGGCGCTATTCTGGGCCACCTCTCTGACGAGACGCGCTCCCTTCAAGTTCCGATCGCTACTAGCGTAACCCCGGTACATTTGGAACATCCGGCTAAAGCCCACGGTTTTCTGACCGCGCTGTGTGGCGAAACCTCTATAATAGGGGACGATACTATCACCGAAATTTTCCGTGTATTCGGGCGAATCGATATAGGAGTTGATTTCTGCTTCGTATCCTTCCCCGTTGTATATATCGGTGTGATAGGCTATCTCCGATTGATCGTAGGGGGTGCGACCGAGTAGATGTTTGTAATTCAACTCGATGAAGCGATTCTGCGGATTGCTATGGAAAAATTTATTGCGATATAAATCCGATAGCGCTAATGCTCTGACTAAATCTTTGACGTTGATCACTCCGTTGCGGAACAGGGATTCGATACTGATTAAACGTTCGCTTTCCATCAGGTAATCATTACCCATGATCTGACGGTAGGCAGCGCGTAATACCGCTTCTCTTTCCCCCGCGCTGGCATTGGGGCGTAATTCCACCGGAGACGTGGTCACGTATGGTTCGTAACCCAGACGTTGAGCTGCCGTTAAACTGGTCATTGCTTTTCTCCTTAAATGTATAGATATAGCAAGGCCTGGAAAACAGATGATTGTCAACCCAGTTGCTAACAACCTCCTGCCTTTCCAGGCCATCAGCAGATGTACTTGATACTAGCTCAGAGCATTGATCGCGTAATCAAGGTAGGAGTTAGCTTCTACAGCAGGGTCTCCAGATAAACCGTGATTGGCTTTGATGTGTTTGAGAGCTTCTACGTACCAGCTAGGAGACAATTCAAAGGTACGGTTGATTTCGTCGATACCGGCGATGAGGTACTCGTCCATAGGACCTGTTCCACCAGCTACTAAACAGTAAGTAACCATGCGGAGGTAGTAACCGATGTCACGAGCGCATTTGTCTTTACCACGTTGGTCAGCAGCGTAGTTAGCCCCTTGCATTTGAGTGGTGTAGGGGAATTTGTTGTAAACCGCTTGGGCTGCGCCTTGAGTTAGCTGAGAAGCTTTTTCGGTTAAAGCTTTAGCAGCTTGTAAGCTGGCGGTGGCTTGACGGAAACGTCCAAATGCTGTTTGGATTTCGGTGCTGCTCAGGAAGCGTCCTTGAGAATCAGCAGCTGCTACGGCTTCGGTTAAAGGTGTTTTCATTTTTTTGGTATCTCCCAATTATCTTGCAATAAGTTTCCTACAATTAACGGTTAAGTCAATAAGACTTAAGCTACTGCTGCGGCAGCACGATCGAAGTAGCTAGAGATTTCGGACACGAGCGCGCTACAGTCACCTTGGGTGATGCCGTTGCGATCGTTAACGATACCGATAGCGGCTTCTTTCATTTTTTGTACGCCGGCAGCTACGGAAGCACCAGGAACGCCTAAAGCTACATAGGTTTCGCGGAGACCGTTCAAGCAACGATCTTCTAGTACACTAGCGTCACCAGAGAAAGCTGCGTAGGTTACATAGCGCAAGATGATTTCCATGTCGCGTAAGCAAGCTGCCATACGACGACTGGTGTAAGCATTTCCGCCGGGTTGAATTAGTTGGGGCTGTTCAGCAAACAAGGTGCGAGCCGCGTTAGCAACAATTGTGGAAGCGTTGCTGGTGATGCGGTTTACGGAATCCATACGTTTGTTGCTTTCAGCAACCATCGCGCTTAAAGCATCTAATTGAGAAGAGGACAGGAACTCTCCACGTGCATCAGCTTGGGATACAACCCTGGTGAATGCGTCAAACATTGGTTAATCTCCTATTTGATAGGTGAGCTTGTTGATTTATCTAATCGGTTTTTCCCTTGTGAGGGATCTTACTGACGATCGCTGAGGGCTTTTCTCGGTATCTTTCAGTATTTCTTAGTTTACATTAAGTTTCCTGAAAAATGTGATCGAGTTTCTCATAAATCGTCGGATAGGGCTAAACAGATTGTTGGGCGAACCTTTCTCTGTTTTCTCATCCCCTCAAGTTACTTTTATACAATGGTATCAGGCCTTTGTTTGTTACAAATTGTTAAGTTTATTGATGTTTTTTTGTAACAAATCGGTTCACACTTCTTCAATCCTAGGACTGATAAGGCTCGAGGCGATTCTTAACCCGAGGAAACTCTTTCTAGATATGGCTTACAGGGTATAAGGACGAGAAAAGCACAAACCTTTATGATTTTTTAATAAAGCCCCTCAAAGGTAAATATTTCAAGGAACGGGAATTTGTTACAATCTTTTAAGTAAAAAGATAATTTCCTTAACAGTTCATGACCTCCCTTTCTAGTTCCATTTATCCCGTAGTTTGGGATGATTGTAAAGTCCGCTTAATAGATCAAACTCGCCTACCGAATCAGTACAATTTCGTGGAAGTTGGCACGGTAGAAGAGATGGCGTTCGCTATTAAATCGATGATCGTCCGGGGCGCGCCCGCAATCGGTGTAGCCGCTGCCTACGGTATGGTATTGGGGGCGATGGCTTATAAAGGTGACTCGAAAGCAGAATTATTGGAGAAACTGGAGTTAGTAGGCGCTACCCTCAAACAAACGCGCCCGACGGCGGTGAATTTATTCTGGGCGATCGATAAAATGTTAAAAACCGCCGGTGAGAATACAGGAGACCTGTCGGCCCTACGATCGCAGTTATTAAGCGCGGCGAAAAATATTCAAGAAGACGATCTCAATACTTGTAAAGCGATCGGTCAACACGGTTTATCGGTATTACCAGATGTACCGGAAAAGTTAACGATTCTCACCCATTGTAATACTGGGTCTTTAGCCACGGCCGGTTATGGCACGGCCTTGGGAGTAATTCGGTCTGCTTTCAGCGCTGGGAGACTCGCCGGTGTATACGCCGATGAGACGCGACCGAGATTACAGGGGGCGAAGTTAACCGCTTGGGAATGCGTACAAGAGGGAATACCCGTGACGGTGATTACTGATAGCATGGCCGCCCATTGTATGCAGAAAAATTTAATTCACGCCGTGATCGTCGGGGCGGATAGAATTACGGCTAACGGGGATACGGCTAACAAAATAGGGACGTATTCTTTAGCCGTGGTTTCTAAAATGCACAACGTTCCTTTCTTCGTGGCTGCGCCTCTTTCTACCGTTGATTTCTCCTTGGATACCGGTGCGGATATACCGATCGAGGAGAGGGATAGCGCCGAGATCTATCAAGTGGGAGATACGAGAATCTGCGCCGAGGGAGCTAATTTTTATAATCCCGCTTTCGATGTTACTCCGGCGAGTTTGATCACCGCAATCATCACGGAAAAAGGAGCGGTGAAACCTCTGGAGTTAAAGAATTTGAAATAGTCTTCGAGCCGGAGAACTCAAAGGAGAAGGGCGAAAAGCTACACTATAGATAGAACAAATGTTTAGTAATTGACCGTGGTGAAAAACAGACGAATTTCTAGAATTGGTATAGCGATCGCTTTCTTGGGTATATTGACCGCCTGTAGCGGCAACAAGACCCTAGAAAGCAGTTTAGCCCCCGATAGTAATTTAAACCCATTAAGTAGTCCAACACCGAGCGTGGAAAGTCCGACACCGGGGACTACTACATTACCGGATGTTTTTCCTGCGAATATACCTCAATACAAGGGGGCGGAATTGGTATCCGTAGCCCCTACTATGAGCGCTTTACAAGGTCAAGCTCGTTGGAAATCCACAGATCCGAGTAACTTGATCGAAAGTTTTTACACCCAAGAATTACCGGTTAATAATTGGGAGATAATCACACCATTTAGCGAATCCAATACTAGTTTAGTAGCCCGTCAAAATGATTTAGAAGTAATTGTTACCATCGCCGCTACTTCACCCAGTACCGAATACACGATCGATTATCGCTCCCTGAGTGCCGATAACACCCAACCTTCGCCGACACCCAGTATTACACCCACAACGCCAGTAACAATCAACACGGGTGGTAACTTTACCGATTTAACTCGATTATCTCCAGACACGCAGAAGTATATAGAGAATCTATCAGCCTTGGGAGTTTTATCGGGTAACGGTAATGTGTTCGAGGGCAATAAAGCGATTAGCAGACGTGATTTTGCCAGGTGGCTGGTGTTAGCTAATAATCGTTTATTCGCGTCTACTCCGGGTAAACAAATTCGCCAGGGAGATAAAAATGCTACGAGTGCTTTTTCCGATGTTAAACCCAATGATCCTGATTACGCTTATATTCAAGGTTTAGCGGAAGCGGGTTTAATTCCTTCCTCTCTTTCGGGAGACAGTAGTAATTTATTGTTTCGCCCTAACGCCCCACTCACTAGAGAAGATTTAGTAGTTTGGAAAGTCCCTTTAGATATGAGAAAGGCATTACCGGCAGCCAGTATCGATACCATCAAACAAACTTGGGGTTTCCAAGATGCTAATAAGATCGATTCTAGAGCCTTGAAAGCTCTTTATGGAGATTTTCAAAACGGGGATTCGGCTAATATCCGCCGGGTTTTCGGTTTCACTACTCTATTCCAACCCAAAAGGCCCGTGACGAGAACCGAAGCGGCTTTAGCCCTCTGGTATTTTGGCTATCAAGGAGATGGTATTAATGCAGCCGACGCGTTACAAGCCGCCAATACTACTGGAACTCAACAATAGTAAGCAGCCCATACGCTATCTAGATTAATCTATGTTATTGTCTTTATCATTCAATGTTTGAAGGTGGAAACTGATGGGTAAAAGATTACGATGGCTATTATGGATAGCGATGGGAGCAATCCTGACCATGCCATTTAGCGTATCGGTATGGGCTAAGACTACTGGAACAACCGATACGACCAAGATGATTTCACTCGCGCAGATGAATCCTTTTCAAGCGATTTTTTTAGGATTTATCCAAGGCGTGACGGAATTTTTGCCTATTAGTAGCACCGCTCATTTAAAAGCTGTACCCGTATTTTTGGGATGGGGAGATCCGGGGGTAACATTCACCGCTGTGATTCAATTGGGAAGTATCTTCGCGGTGGTGTGGTACTTTCGCGATGATTTACTGAAAATTACCGGGGGAATGCTCAAGGCTATCGGGAGCAAAGATTATAGTTCTCACGATTTTCGTTTGGCTATGGGTATCGCTCTCGGTACTTTACCGATCGTTTTCTTCGGTCTTCTCTTGAAAAAATTAGTGCCCGATTTAGATCAGTCCGCGTTTAGAAGTATGGCGACGATCGGTATGGCTTCGATCGTCATGTCTTTATTATTAGCCCTCGGCGAACGTTTGGGCGTTCATAAACGTTCTTTTGATTCTCTTGCGCAACGGGATGGCGTTTTAATGGGATTAGCCCAGGCACTGGCTTTAATTCCAGGCGTATCTCGTTCTGGTTCCACTATGACTGCGGGTTTATTTATGGGCTTGCAACGGGCCACCGCCGCCAGATTTTCTTTTTTGCTGGGTATTCCCGCTATCACTCTGGCGGGCTTGGTGGAGTTTAAAGATGTACTCTCGACGATTCAAAGTGCTGAGATTCTCCCCTTGGCTTTAGGGATTATTTCGGCTACCGTGTTTTCTTATCTGTCTATCGCCTGGTTACTGAATTTTCTCAAGAATCAGAGTATGTGGATTTTCGTCTGGTATCGTCTTGTCTTCGGTGCTGCTATCCTACTCGGTGTCTACTTAGGGCGGTTTTCCTAAAAATAATTTTTTTACCCCTTGTCATTTGCCCGATTTTAGAACTATACTAGGAAAAGCGACGCGGGATAGAGCAGTCTGGTAGCTCGTCGGGCTCATAACCCGAAGGTCGGTGGTTCAAATCCGCCTCCCGCCATTAAATCATCATCACCAAATACCCGAACTCGAGCTGAGTCCGGGTATCTCGTTAATGATGTTAGATAGATAATCCTAACTCTAAACCGAACACACCGTGAACGAGTAAGAGTAACATGATGCTCGCCCCAACATAGGCGTGAATCGTTCTGAATAGTTCTTTCTTGTCGCCGCCGAATCCGGTTAAGGCTAAAAGACTATTAACCGTCAGTAATCCAATCGCCGCTGTGCCAGTCCAGAAATGATTGCTTTCTAGGATAGGCTGTTTTTGCATCACCAGAGATAGGACACCCCCGGTATATCCCAAAGCGATGAATAGGAACATTAACGGCGCTAATTTACGGTGGTCGGCGCGGTTTTTATCGGCTACTTCCGCGTCTAGATTGAGACGGCTTTGCCACCCAGCATAAGCGGTATAGCTGCCCATAACTAATACTACGATTCCCATCATTACCGGGTGTCCCCAATGTACGATCGGTTCCGGTGTTCCCAAACTACGAAACCAAGCTGCGATCGGTTCTAGCAATTCACTGAGATTACTGCCCATAATTGTTACGATTCTTTACTGTTGCCTAGTTTCAGATTGTACTGCATTGACATCCATCCCCGCCGTAAACGCACGGGGATTCCTCTAAAACAGTGTTAATTGCACTGGTTTAAAGATGGTTAACGCTTCATCGAGATGTGCTTTCTTCTTAGAAAGTCTTACCTTCCCTCCGTGTTCGTTTATAGCCTCCGAATGCCCTCCGGCGGCTTTGATATTAAGGGCCGCGTTGGTGTCGCGGTCATGAAATGCGTTACAGAACAAGCACCGCCACTCCCTGACCGACAACTCTTTCTTGCCACCGATTTCCCCGCAGCAGGAACATCGCTGGCTGGTGGGTTCCCATCGGGAGATCACTCGAAAATCTCTACCATATTTTTCCGACTTTGCGGATAGCATCTCTCGAAAAGTACGCCATCCTAAATCCGATATAGCGCGGGATAGTTTGCGGTTTTTCAGCATTCCCGCCGTGTTTAAATCCTCAAGAATTATCGCTTGGTTTTCACGAACGATTCTTGTGGATAGTTTGTGCAGAAAATCAGTGCGGGTGTCTTTAATTTTGGCGTGAATTTTCGCCACCCTCTTCCTAGCTTTTTCCCTACGCTTGCTCCCTTTCTGTTTGCGGGATAAATTCCTGCTGGCTTTTCTCAGACGCTTAAGGTGCTTTTTAAGGGGCTTGGGTGCGTCTACTTTTTCCCCGCTGTCGAATGTGGCGAATGTGGCTATACCCAGATCGATCCCTACAGCTTGCCCGTTATCGGGTAGTTTTTCGGGGGTGATTTCTACAACGAAGCTGAGTTCGTAGCGATCGGCGGCATCCTTAATCACGGTGACGCTAGACGGGATAGAAGGCAAATCTCTGTCCCAAACGATTTTCAGCTTACCTATTTTGGGCAAAGTGACATTGTGTTGTCCGATTTGGAAACCATTATCGGTAAACCTAGCGGATTGTTTGGCAGAGCGCTTTTTGAACCGGGGAGGTCTTATTTTTTTCCCTTTTCTTTGTCCTTTACAAGACTTGAAAAAATTAGAATAAGCCGCCTCTAAATCCCTCAAAGACTGTTGTAGGGGAATTGAAGAAACTTCGGTCAGCCACCTTTTTTCTTCTATTTTTTTAAGTTGGGTTAATCTTTGGGAAAGTTCGGTGTATTTAGGTTTTTTTCCTCCTTCCCTATAAATTTGCTCACAATAAGACAAAGCATCATTCCAAGTTACCCGTACACAACCGAACAATTGGGCTAAGAGCCTTTTTTGTTGGTCAGTAGGATAAATTCGGTAGCGATACCTAGCTTTCATGTTTTATATTAAAATGAGTCTGTACTTAATTTTAAATGAGTCAGTAATTAGTGTCAAGCCAACTACGCAGGGAACGTCATTCGCTTTCGGACTTGAAAATTGTGTTGGTCTGCGTCACTAAATACAGGCGCAAGATTTTCACTGCTGATAGTCTTGCCCTGATCGAGAAGTCTTTTCGGGAAGTGGCTTTAAAGATGGATTTTCACATTCAAGAATTTAATGGCGAGACAGATCACATTCACGTTTTAATCGAGTATCCACCTAAACTAT
>JADQBB010000032.1 GCA_016903695.1 Chlorogloea purpurea SAG 13.99 | reverse complement strand
TGACGTTAGCGGTGTTGAAGATGAAGTCGGTTGCGGCTAAACTGGCCGGGTTGATACCTTTGAGCTTGAATTGTGAGAGATCGGAATTGAAAGTGGTGGAAATCAGGGCGTTATCTTGACCGTCATTGGTGATCAGTAGTTCTAGCGTCGCCCAATCGCTGAGGTTAAGGCTTCTGACATCGATCTTATCTTGCCCCTTGACGAAATCGGTAATTACATCCTCGTCCCCACCGTAGGTGAGATTGAACACATCGTTACCGCTGCCGCCAGATAGAGTATCGTTACCGCTACCGCCCGTGAGACGATCGTTCCCCCCCAATCCGTTGATAACATCGTTGCCCCCCAATCCATCGATAACGTCATCGCTCGCACCACCGTTGATGGTTTCACTGGAATTAGTACCCGCAGTATTTTGATTTTCCACCTCGATCGCTCGCTCGTCGAGATAGATCACACCCCGATCGTTTTCGGCTCTCAAAAAGTCTAATTCTCCCGCCGATAAAGGTTTACTCATCACCGTTGCCGCGAAGATTGCACCTTCATCTCCTTGCCCGTCGATCGTATTCAATACCGTATCGAGCTTATGGCCGATTTCTTCTAATATCAGACCAACTATGGCATCTAAATTTTCGTGATTTCGCTCTAAGAAATCTTTAGATATATATACGGTGTCCTTTGTTCTCGCAAAAGCCCCATTACTACCTTTTAACACTTGACCGGCAACAATTTCAATTTTTGGTATCACTTGAAAATCCCCCGCTCGCCAAGATGAAGCTAAATCTAAAGCTAGGGAAGTATTGACGTTCGTTCCTAAGAATTTCTCGATAATAGTTAGATAATCGGAAGAGTTAGATATACTTTTTAAGATGTTTTTAGTTTGAGTTAAAGCGACGAAAAGCAAATCTTGTAGATTATTTTGCTGGTATTCTGCGGACTGCATCGTTAATTTTCCTTTATAAATCGGACAAAATAATTGATTGGTAATTATATCATTTTTGGGTAAGATATTTAGCCGTGTCACGAAAATCCGTGGGATACTTCTAAAATAAGAACTAAACCACGATAGATAAGTTGCATGATAATTTCTCCTGATTGTGTCTGGCTCGGTGGGTGTTTCTCTCGCCCTTTTAGTATTCATAGTAGGTTGAACCACGAGAGAGAACAATCCATAAACCTCATGATTACCGGCTTCTAATTCTCATAAATAAGTCCTTCACCTCATGGAAAACTCATAAGTATTTATACATATCGTCCCGGATATATTTAACCTCCGGGGCGGAATTGCTTTATCAGTCTCCCCCCGTCAAGTTTTATCCCCGCCAATTTGGCGAGGGAAGATTGCGGCTTGACGGGCAAGATAATCAGGGACATGAATATCATCCGCAGGAAACCTCCGTACAGTATCCAAAAACTCGTATGTTTCTCCAGACTCAAAAGATAGCTATAAATATTCTGGGTTAATTGTAAGTAGCCGTATCTGAGGGTAAGCTTATTTAAGACAGGGCTATCGCACAGATTTTCGTGTAGGTTATTTTAACTTGCGGGGATGGCCATTGATCGATCAATATATGGAAGAATTGGAGGGGGCAGGGGAAAAATTGCCTACTACCACCCATTAGAAACCTTTATGGCTCTACCGGGGAAAGGGTGTCAGGAGGTAAAAAAATTTATTACAATTGATTGTAGCTATTTAAATGTAAGAATATGGGCAAAATTAAAAAGCCGTATCAAGCACCCGAAACCGAATCAAAAATTACAGGAGAGCCATCATCTCCCGTTGACAATAAACAAGAATTTGACAACGCTGTTGAGTACGTTCTCAAAAAGAATAAAGAACTTTACGAAAGACTTTCATGACACGGTATTTGTGTGTTGAAGAAATACTAATACTACACGAAAAAATTATCGAACAAACAGGAGGCGCTTCGCCAATAAGGGATTTGGGGATGCTAGAGTCGGCATTAGCCCAACCACAAATGACTTTCGCAGGAGTCGATCTTTACGTTGACATTATAGACAAAGCAGCCGCTCTCGGTTTTTCTATTATTATGAACCATCCTTTTCTTGATGGAAATAAGCGAACGGCACACGCCGCAATGGAAGTTTTCTTGTTATTAAATGGTTTTGAAATACAAAGCCCTGTATCCGAGCAAGAAACTGTGATTTTATCTGTAGCATCTGGGCAAATGAAAAGAGAAAATTTTACCGAATGGTTGCGCCAAAAAGTAATCACTAAAAGATGAACATAAGTCAATTTCTCTTTAGATATTGACTTATCAGTCTCCCCCCGTAAAGTTTTATCCCCGCCAATTTAGCGAGGGAAAATCGCGGCTTGACGGGCAAGACGATCAGGGACATAAATATCATCCGCAGGAAACGCCCGTACAGTATCCAAAAACTCGTATGTTTCTCCAGACTCAAAAGATAGCTATAAATATTCTGGGTTAATTGTAAGTAGCCGTATCTGAGAGTGATGGACGAAGGACTATGTATCACTTTTATGCGGCCCGTCATAGCCACTACATAACCTTCACGGGCATAACGCTTGCAGAAATCGAAGTCCTCACAGTAGAGAAAGTAATCATGATCGAATTGGGGCGGCGCAGAAAAATGAACCAGGTTAATGATCAAACTACATCCCGTCACCCACTCCACCTTCTTATAGGATTTACCTTCATAATCCAAGGGACTCTTCATCGAAATTATCTCGCCATTACCCCGATTGAAATAACCCCAGCCAAACCATAAACTTCCATCCGGTTCGTATACTTCCGTGCCTAATATCCCCACTTCTGGATTCTCTATTAGAAACTCTCGCGCCGAGGTTAAGGACTCCGGTAATAGATAAGCATCGGGATTGATCAACCAGACCAGGGATTGGGAATCTCGCTCATAAATCCAATCCAGTCCTAAATTACAAGCTTTACCAAATCCCAAATTATTCGGGGAAGCGATCACTCTAACCCTAGAACTTTGTAGATTATAAATAGCCCTGTCATCGGCAGAGTTATTAACCACCAATAACTCGTACTCTCCCTCTCCCGGTAAGGAGGCGATTAACTTCTCGATCAAACGGGATGAATTATAGTTAACCGTGAGGAAATACATCATCAATTTTCGTCCAGTTTATCGAGACGACAGATCTCATACTTCTCCAAATGGGTCGAGAGGGGCTGACATTTTTGCCTCATAACTCCTAAGTCTTCTTGTGCTAACTCTTTAGCCGTATCGCCCGATTTTTTATTAGCGTCGGTCTTTAATATATATAAATTCCTTTCTGGTGTTTCCTCGATGAATGCTTCCGCATTGGCGCGCATTTTCGTCCCTTCTCTGATTCCCGCGTTACCTTTGAGCCTCACGAAACGGGTTGACCCGGGAAAGTAAGGAGCGATATAAGACGTGGGTTCATCACCATAGAGAACGATCGTGGAATTTTCATATCGCTGCAACTCGTTACTATTAATGCCGAAGTAATTTTCTGACCAACCGATTCGCCACCAGTCTAAAGGTTTCACCGTGGTGATAATCAGAGCGAACAAAGTCAAACTTATAATCATCACCGCTTTCTTATGGGGATATATATAACCGAGGATTAAAACTAGTAGCACCGGTGTGAGTAATTCTAGAACTAGCAGATAGCGATATATGGAAAAGCCTTTCTGCCAGATCACATAAGCTGTCACGTAAAAGGCAGTCAGAAAAGATAAGATATGGGGATTGATAATATGATTGGCTTGGGGGATTGATTTAGAACTCAGTCTATATATGGCGTAACCTACAAGCATCACTATAAATATGTAAGCCAACGCTATACGTATATCTCTAAATTTAACTTCCGCCACTAAGCTTTGTTCCCCGGCGAAATAAAAGGGATAGAAGAGGGTTTGATATATATCTTTCGGGAGGAAGCGCAAGTCTTGTAAGTTGGAGTCGGTTTCTATATAGGGAGATTTGAAAATAGTATTGAAGAAGGGGAAAACCGGGTTAGCGAAATTATTCCACATCAATAGGAACCAATATCCCGCGGTGCCCAGGAAACCTAAACCCATACCGGAGATCAAACTAACTAAGTTACTGACTTTATCTCTAATTTTATTAGGCAGAAAGTTGATGGCGATGATTAAACTGACGCTATATATAGCCGTGGTAAGTTTTAAACCCGTCGCCAGACCTAGTAATAATCCCGCCAGAAAAACTCTACCGGTTTTAATTCCCCGATTTCGATACAGTTCGTAAACAACGATCGCTACTCCCCCCAAGACGAAAACGCTACTGGTACTATCTCCTATATTCGTACCTAACTCCGATAGGTAAGCCGCCCCCCTGATGCCCGTTATCGCCCCGGCGAAACTCATGATCTCGCGATATTTTTCGGAAACGTTCGTAAGGGAATAATAGAGAATTTGATGCACCAGCCAGATATTGAGTCCGTGAAAACCACCGAGGAGAAATCCGAAGACCACGGGCGGCATCTTCAGCCAGTGGATGGACATAAAAAAGGGCACATCCATAAGGGGATTGAAAAAGGTCTGTATCTGGGCGGGAAGTACGTCGTATTTGAATCTGCCCTCCAGCAACATATAGGGATTATAGAAGTGGTAGTTGCGTAAGTCCCAACTGGCATCCTGTCCCAAGATCACGGAAATAAGTCCCAAGAGTAAAAAATAAACGATCGCCCACCGCATCGCCCCCGGCACGGCCTTAATTTTTAACATCTTCATCCTCACCTTTCCCCATAAAGATTATTAGACCTTCCTATCATGTTTTGCCTCGAATCACAAGTTCAGAGCCGGGGGAACGTTTATTGCTAAAATACGTCATCTGAGCTTTCAGATTAGTTTCCCTAATTTCTCTATTAATCGTTTATATTTCTCTCTATTTTTATGCTATTAAAAAGATGGCAAGCCTTACGGGATAAAGCTTATCTCAAGAATCTTCTCGTAATTTTAGCGATCGCTATCATCGGCTTATCCACGGTGGGTAACTATGGCATAACCTGGGATGAAACGGTGGAAGTGGATATGGTGCGATGGAATCTCGACTACATTCGCTCTGATAAACCGATCGAACGGGATTCCAAATATTACGGCTTTTACTTCAACTACATTTCCCAACTGATACACGAGGCCACAGAAGAAGTCGCCCGCACACTTAACCCCGACAGCGTTAAAGAACCGGCTCACATCACCACCGATCGACAACGCTGGGTTTATCAAATGTGGAAACACACCCGCACTAAACACGTGGTGACGTTCCTTTTCTCCCTGATCGCCTACGCTTCCGTTATCGGTATCGTCTCTATCTTGGCGGGGAAAGAAAATGCTTGGCTCGGTGCGATTGTCCTAGCTTTATTCCCCGGTTTTTGGGGACATAGTTTCTTCAATCCCAAGGATATTCCTTTCGCTACTATGTTCACTCTGGCTACTTTGGGGGGGTCGAAATTATTAAACCTTTATTTTTCCGCCGAGTTATCAACTTTATCCATCGGTAAAAATAGGGTAACGATCGGCTCATTTATTTTCGGTATTTTAGTCGGGTTAGTAACTGGAATTCGAGTGGGCGGTTTTTTTCTGCTATCATTCATTATTATGGCCCAAATCGTGGCAAAACCAGATCTAAAATCTGTAACCCTTACCCTGAGAAGGTTCTGGAAATTCTATGGGCTGATTTTCCTCGGTTGGGCAGTGACTTGCTACATTATTTATCCCTCTGCGTGGCGCAATCCGGTGGACTGGTTCATCGGTGCTGTCACCACTATGTCTAACTACAGCCTCTGGAATAACGATGTGCTGTTCGACGGGCAATATATACCAGGTCGATCGCTTCCCTGGTACTATCTACCGAGATTAATCTCCATCACCGTGCCGGTACTATTCCAAGTGGCTTTCATCGGCGGCATCATCGCTATCGCCGCGCGTTACAAAGGGCTGACCCCGGCTCAAAGAGGTTGCGCGGTCTTAACCCTACTACAAGCTTTTATACTGCCGAGTTTAGCCATCATTAAAGGCTCTACCATGTACGATGGTATGCGGCACTCGCTTTTCGTGTTACCGGCCATGGCGGCGATCGCAACCACCGCCTTGATCTGGCTATACGAAAAACTGCCCAGAAAACCCAAACTCGTGAAAATATTCGCCGTCACTCTCTTAATAACCAATCTAGGTGTCATCGCCTACGATATGCTGGGTTTACACCCCTACGAATATGCCTATTTCAATCGGGCTTACGGAGGACTTCGAGGGGCGTTCCAGAAACAGGAAACAGATTACTGGGGATTAAGTCTAAGAGAAGCAACGGAATGGTTTAATAAAAATGCGGAGCCGAATTCCAGTTTAGTTGTAGCCGGGCCCGGATTCGGGTTTGAAATGTATGTAGACCCAGCTCTAAACATTCACATGACCCACCGGGATGATTTCCAGTGGGGTAAAGCACCCGACCCGGATTATTATATGGGCATCCACCGTTATGACTATTACAAAGCCTTCCCCCAATGTCCGATCGTTCACGCCGTCACCAGACAGGAAACTTCTCTAGCCATCATTAGAAAATGTTCAACCAATTAACCACCGTCTCCCCCATTTCCCTCACCGGCTATAAATTGGCCGTGTTGATTCCCTGTAGGAATGAAGGCTTGACCATCGGTAAAGTAGTTAGGGAATTTCGCACCGAATTACCGTCCGCGCTAATTTACGTTTACAATAACCGGTCTACCGACGATACGGTGGAACAAGCTTTAAAAGCTGGTGCGATCGTACGACAGGAAATATTACCTGGTAAAGGTAATGTGGTGCGGCGGATGTTCGCGGATATAGAAGCGGATATATATATCCTCATCGATGGCGATGATACTTATGAAACCCGGGCGGTGAGAAGATTGATCGATCGCTTGCTCGCGGAACAATTAGATATGGTAGTGGGGGCGAGGAAGGCCGTGGAAACAGCTACGGGAGCTTACAGACCTGGACATAAATTCGGTAATCTTTTTCTCACCGGATTCGTGAAGTTATTATTTAAAGCGAAGCTAATAGATATGCTGTCAGGCTATCGAGTGTTTTCTAGGCGATTCGTTAAATCTTTCCCCGCCCTATCTAACGGGTTCGAGACGGAAACTGAATTGACAATCCACGCCTTGGAGTTAAAACTTCCTTTCGCCGAAGAACCGATACTTTATGGAGAGCGTCCCGAAGGGTCAGAAAGTAAATTAAGAACTTTCAGGGATGGTTGGCGGGTATTGGGTACAGCAATTTTGTTATTTAAAGAGATCCGCCCGTTTTTATTTTTTAGTTTAGTGGGTTTGGGTCTGGGAACGATCGCTTTACTTTTAAGTATTCCCTTATTTATTACCTATGTGGAGACCGGATTGGTGCCGAGATTTCCTACAGCGATTTTAGCCGCCTCTATAATGCTGTTGGCATTTTTAAGCCTCACCTGCGGCATGATACTGGACTCGGTAGCCCGCGGTAGGAGGGAGATAAAGCGTATGGCTTATCTATCTCACGCTCTTATCCAACAGAAATAATTTTTTATCCCGATAATATTGTTACCGAGAATAAGGTGTGAAAGTATGATGAAACTTAACCCGAATAGACTTTTCTGACGAGACGCTTAAAAAGAAAATACAGGAGACGAATATAAGTATCCAAGCGGAGAATAATTTAACGCAACCTCAGAATTAGTAATAGCGGCGACTAACATTTTGGACTACCTAGAATAAAATATCCTGAGAGAATCTTGACATATTCCTATTAATAATATAAATATTTAAAGAGTGTAGTTTTGATCGGCCCGATCTCAAATCTACGAATTAGACTATCATTATATATAAAGCTAATGGATATAGAAATTAAAAATGGAATAATAAGCGAACACACATCCTGTTCGCAGACGAAGCAAACGGCGATTATAGTAGCGGGGATGCACAGAAGCGGAACTTCTGCATTAACGAGGGTTCTGAATATAGTCGGTGTTGCTTTGCCCGATAACTTGATACCACCGGCCGAAGATAATATAAAGGGTTTCTGGGAATCCGAGAATATCAAACAAATACACGACGAAATTTTAGAATCGGCTGGTTCTTACTGGCACGATATTTCTGAGTTTCCCCCAACCTGGTTCGCTTCTCCGCTAGCGCAAAAATACGAAGACAAAATTATCGAGCTATTGAAACGCGACTTATGGAACTTACCCCTATACACCATTAAAGACCCCCGGATTTGTCGTCTCATCCCTCTGTGGATCAGGGTACTAGATAGATTGTCAACCGAGGCACGTTTCATTATTCCCATCAGACATCCTTTTGAAGTAGCCGCATCTTTAAAAACCAGACACGGATTCGATACCAATAAATCTCTACTACTGTGGTTGTGGCACTTTTTAGACGCGGAAAGGGATACGAGAAATTACCGACGCACTTTCGTCACCTACGAGCAATTATTAACCTCTTGGCAAACTTTAGTGTCACGTCTGGAAACGGAATTAGGAATTGTCTTCCCCCGTCGTTCCCATTTAGCCACGATCGAAATCGAGCAGTTTCTCTCCCCCAATCTCAGACATCATAATCTATCTTGCGAAGATCTAGCCGCCCGGCCCGATATTGCCAGTTGGGTAAGTGAAACTTTCGCTTGGGGTATGGCAGCTTGTCAAGGCGAGCGAGTGTCCCCGGACGAATTAGATAACATCCGACAAATCCTTCAAGAAGCCGATAAAATTTACGGCCCCATAATTACTCATCACGAGCTACTACAGAAGCAACAAAGGGGTAAAGAACAAGAATACGCCGTGGTTCTAGATAAGTATCATCAAGCAGAATCCACGATCGGCCAACTTCAATCCCAGATCAATAATTCTCAAGCCCAATGTGAACAGACCACAACAGAATTAATCCAAGTTCGCAACGACCACGATCGAGCCAAAGAAGAATTGACGAACCTTCACGGTCAACTAGGGCAAACCCGCAATGAGTTAATTCAAACCGCGGCTCAATGGGAGGAAACCAAACAGGAACTGATTAATGCTAATGCTCAACGGGAACAGACGCAAGCCCAGTTAGATACCGTTCATTTAGACTGGGAACAAGATAGGCTGCGTCTAAGCCATACTCAAGCTCAACTGCAAGAGACTCAAGCTCAACTGCAAGAGACTCAAACTCAACTGCAAGAGACTCAAACTCAACTGCAAGAGACTCAAACTCAACTGCAAGAGACTCAAACTCAACTGCAAGAGACTCAAACTCAACTGCAAGAGACTCAAGTAGAATTAACACAAGCTCGTACCGAAGTAGAAAACACTCGAACCAAGTTAGCCGAGTCCCTAACCCGACGGGAAAAAATCGAATTGGAATTGGCTCGGTCTCAGGCTCAAATCAGAGATTATATAGGGAAGGTGGCCCGCGTCGAGGCCGAACGCGAGCAAGTGGAATCACAATTAACGGTAGCCCGTCAGCAACTAAACCAAAGTTATCAAGAGTGGCAACAAACTCAAAATCAATTAGAACAAGCTCAACACGGTTGGGAGAGAGCGCACACTATCATCGAAGCGATGGAGAGCAGTAAATTTTGGAAACTGCGGGGAAAATGGTTCAAAATAAAAACTTTACTGGGATTAGAAGTTAAATAATTTAGCTAAAAATACAGTGGAAAGCAAGAGTTTAAAACTATTTACCGAATCACTTAAAATTTCAATCATGCAGGAATCTAAACTAAGTATATTTCTAAAGCGTAAGCAACAACTAATAGAAACCAATCATAAATTACAAGAAAAGCAACAAAAATTAGAAGCAACATATCTTAAAGATAGTGTGGACAAAGAACCAGAAATATTAACTAAAAATTATCTTCCCCAATCCATCACCAAATTTAGCAATGTAATTCAGTCGATGAACTCAGCATACCGGGGGGCGGATTTTGCGGATTCACAAGGGTCGGAAATAGGGGTCTGGTCACGTAGGCTCTGCGATAGTGGTTTATTCGATCTGGATTATTACAGGGGACAAAATCTCGACATTAAAGAAAATGAAATTGACGCTATCTTACATTATCTTGAACAAGGAGCTTGGCAGGGACTAGACCCCCATCCCCTTTTTAGCACCACTTATTATCTAGAACAAAATCCCCAGCTCGAACCCGCCAAGATCAATCCCCTAATTCATTACCTCGATACCGGTTCAACTGGAAAATATAACCCGCACCCTTTATTCGATGCTACATATTATCTGGAGCGAAACCCGGATATAGTTCGGGCGGGGATTAATCCACTCATTCATTACTTGCGCTTCGGGGCGGCGGAAAAGCGTAATCCCCACCCCCTCTTCGATAGTGGATATTATCTAGCGCAAAACCCGGATGTAGCGCAGACGGGGATTAATCCTCTCGTTCATTATCTCCGTTTCGGAGTCTGGGAACAACGTGACCCTCATCCACTCTTGGACGTGCGCTATTACTTTAAAAATCATCCAGACCTATTGACGAATCGTAAAGAGCCTTTAAGTCACTATCTCGCCCAAGGTGCTCGCGATGGCAATTTAGCATGGTCGGCCCAGAGATTACAGCCGATTTTAGAAGGGAGTAGTCTCAAGGAAAAGTACGAAGTTGAGTATCTACTCGCGGGTCTTCAAAGTAGTAATTTTCAGTATTCACTATCGGGAATCTCTAAGGTCAACGTTTATTGTAGTGCCGAGGGTAACTACTTCATGGGTGAAATAGCCGACTTGATAGCCGCAACCTGTCAACGGATGGGTGCGGATACCAGTAGATGGAGCGATCGCGATCAGGGCGGCAAGAATAACGGCTATAATATCGTCGTCGCCCCCCACGAGTTTTTTTATTTGGGCGACGGGCCGATTTGGGCTGAAGATGAGGATTGGCTATCCCGTACCGTGATGGTTAACGTCGAGCAGCCTCAAACAAGTTGGTTTTCCAGAAGCTTTCACTATTTGCAAAAATCACCTTTAGTATTCGACATTAATATCAAAACCGCCACGTTTTTGAGGAGGATAGGAATACCGGCTTATTTTCTACCATTGGGCTATTTAGAGGGGTATAAGCCTTTCTCTTTCTGTGCCTGGCGACCTGACCTGCTGGCACTACAAAGTATCCCCAAGCGTATCTGGGAGGGAGTGGACAGTTTAGAAGTTAGTTGGGAGCAGCGTCCTCTCGACATACTTTTCGTGGGACATTTAAGCGATCGCAGGAGGTCATTTTTCTCCCATAGTAGTTCTTGGCTACACCAGTATAAATGCTTTTTACATATCCCTCCCCTTAACGGGCCCTTTCTAGAGGGAAAAGGTAACGCTTTAACAACAGAAGCTTTCGCTGGGCTAAGTCAACGCAGTAAAATATTACTCAATATCCATCAAAGTGATCTCGATTATTTTGAATGGCACAGGATTATATTTTACGGTTTATGGCAAAAAACCTTAGTATTGACAGAAACCTGCCACCAAATTCCAGGCTTGATTCCGGGAGAGCATTATCTTCAATGTGATTTAAAAGATATGGAGTCTAAAATCGAATGGTTATTAAATACGGAGGAGGGTCGGAGAGAGTCGGAAAGAATCCGCAACAACGGCCACCAGTTTTTAAAAACTTGTTTTAATCTCGAAAAGATCATGGGTAGGGTATTGGGTTTAATGAAACTCGATAACTAGCGGCTTTTGTTATTGAATCTCGATCTTCACCCACGGGTGAGCCGACTTGATAATGTCAACTATTTCCTTTAAATTGGGAATAGCGCTTAGCTGAGTTATTGACTGTTTATGCACTCTATAGCGGCCTAAAATTTCGGGGACGAGAACACCGTAAAAATCCTTTTCCACGAATTTACAGCATAAGTCATAATCTTCCCATCCATAAAATTTCATGTATGAATAGCCGCCCACAGCTTCAAGGGATTCTTTGCGAATTAAAGCCATAGTATCTATATAAGTTCTGTAAGCGAACATATTAGCATCCCATAATTCATTACCCATGATCCCGGTTTCTCCCCCGAATCTCTCGATTATCGAATAAGCCATAGAAGCGTCGCTTTCTTCTAACGCTTCCAAGCATCTTTCGAGACAGCGGGGATAAAGTAAATTGTCCGCATCCAACATGAAAACGAAAGGGGTTTTCGCCAGGCTGATCGCTTTGTTACGGGGTGCGGAAGGGCCGCCGCTATTACGATCGTGTTGCACCAAAAGAACATTATTCAAGCGTTGACTTCTATTCTCGCACCAGGATAAGGCGATATTGAGGGATTGGTCTTTAGAGTGATCATCTACGATAATTAAATCAAAACAATCGAGTGTTTGCCTGTGAACCGATTCTAGAGTTGCTAAAACATGATCGGCGTAGTTGTAAAGACTGATACAAACGGTTACTACTGCTTTTTGAGTTCCCAATTTTTCAAAAATGAGATGATGAGCATTAGTTTGAAGCATGGTTAGTGGGTCAATAAATTTATTGAAAAGATATAGTTTCCGAATTTATACTGAAGTCTTCTTTCAGTAAAGTAAGATTTCGATTGTAAAAAGGATCGTAACGGACGATCGTTTGCCAACGCTTCTGTATATACTTGGCTTCACACATTAATCTCGATCGTTTATTCTGACAGGGAACGTCATATCCTCTCGATTTGGATTCATAATGATAGAGAGTGACGTGGGGAAGAAAAACATTATAGTATCCTTTTTCTATCATTTTAAAACAGAGATCCACGTCATTATAGCTAGTGCCTAGTTTTTCCTCGAAGCCGCCCACTTCCGAGAAAACATCTCGACGACACATCAAGCAAGCCCCGGTAACGGCAGAGTAATTATTGATCACGTTCAACCTATTATGATAGCCAGGATGACCGTAGGGAAAATTTTTATGACTGTGACCGGCAGATCCTAAAATACCCGCTATAACGCCTGCGTGCTGGATCGTGTTATCTTCGTAGAGAAGTAAAGCCCCGACGGCCCCGATGGATGGTCTTTGAGCTTGTTCTACCATAGCGTCTAACCAATCGGGCGTGATTATCTCGGTATCGTTATTCAAAAACAATAAATATTCACCTTGAGCTTTAGTAACCGCGAAGTTATTCAAGGTGGAAAAATTGAAAGGAATATCCATGAGTAAATAGCGTAATCTCACGGGTTCTCTTTGTCGCCATTTATCAATAACATCAAGAGAATACTCTTCGCTCGTGCCGTTATCTACGAGGATAACTTCAAAATTAGGATAGAGGGTTTTGCTGAAAATAGATGATAAACACTTATCGAGTAACGTACCGAGATTTTTAGTCGGTATGATAATACTTACTAAATCGTAACTCCTGATAAAATATCTGGTGAGATAATAACCAAGTTGCCCGGTATCTGTTAATACTCCTCCTTCTTTCCTTCTGGAAATCGCCTCTGTCAGAGACTTTTTGGCTGCTATATAAGCGTAGGGCTTGGCTTTATCATTAGCTGATGCTGAATCCGGGTGCATTCTCCAGTGATAGAGAATATTGGGAATATGAAATATTTTATCCGTTTTTTCTGTCAGTCTCAGCACCAGGTCATAATCTTGACTACCTTCGTAACCTTGTCTGAAACCGCCAATTTCTTCGATAAGACTGCGGCGATAAATTCCCAAGTGGCAGGTATACATGACAGATAAAAATAAATCGGGACTCCAATCCGGTTTAAAGAAAGGAGAAGTTAAATTCCCATTTTCATCCATCTTATCTTCATCGGAATAGATCATGTCGGCTTCGGGATGACTATTGAGCAAAGTCACCATTTCCGACAAACTATGCGGCGCTAAAAGATCATCATGATCTAACAGGGCGATAAACTCTCCCGTGGCTATTTCTAAGGCTGAATTGGAAGCAGCTGAAATATGACCGTTTTCAGTTCGATATACTACCTTGATTCGAGAGTTGTTAACACCGTATTCAGCGATAATTTTACTAACGTGATCACGGGTAGAACGATCGTCTGCTATACATAATTCCCAGTGCGGATAAACTTGCGTCAAAACTGATTCGATAGCTGACCGCAAAAAATTTTCAGGGGTGTTATAGACGGGCATGATCACGCTGATTAAAGGTTGATATGGTAATCGGGCCACATCTTCCTTCATCTTTTCCAAGTCGCTCTTCGCCGGGTAATGTTTATCTAACCATTGTTGATATTCCGGGCAATCACTTTTAGGACTTCCCTGTGTCTTTCGGGCCCTTCTAAATTCGGGCAGAGTGTAATGGAGGCGGGGAATTTTTTCGTCAAATTCCAAGGGGGGGAAAGTATCCGGCCACTGGGTAACGCTGGCGGTAAGATAATGTACGAGGGGATTGATCGACGGCTCTAACTCCCGTGAATATAGTTGGAGATAATAACTGCTATCGAAAAGAGGATGAGGATTGAAGCCTCGTAACGCGCCACCATCTAGATAATGAGCCAGAGGCTCGATCGAACCTTCTCCCCCGTCTTTTATTTGCCCCAGATAATAAGCCACATCGAACAAAGGATGAGGATTCCGTTTTTTTGTCGCTCCCTCGGTCAGGTAATGCACCAGAGGATTAATGCCGGTATTAACTATCTCCTGATTTTGCTCCACATAAAAAGAGGTGTCGAAGAGAGGGTGAGGGTCGTAACCTAGAGAGGCCCCGCAGTCGAAATAATGCCAGAGTGGGTCTACTTCGGACTGTTCTTCTTTTAGATAGGAATTATAATAATAATCCCTATCGAATAATCCACTCTCGCGGATCAGTTCTATCCCTTCATACCCTGCCGATTTCTCCCGCCCCAAGCTCGTTAATTTTCCGATTTTCAATATAGCGCCTTCGAGCTGCGTCTGAACAGAGAGTAAATGAGCTTGATAAACGGCTAACTTCTGTTTTTTGGACATCAGTTGAGATTGCCATGATTCCAACATTATCTTAATTCTCAATTGTTCGCTAAAATTTACTGCATGGTCAACTGAGCTATATTACTGAGAGGAATGGCTTTTCCCGTGGAAGAATTGTAAGCCCAAGCCACTATCGATACTTTGTCACCGGTAATTTTATCCGCAGGGATCGTTACCGTCCAACCAGACTTTTTAAACTCATCTTTTTTCAGCGCTTTGGCCACATCGGGACGATCGATATTAACCGGGGTGGTCGCGATAATTTTTTTATCAGGGGTGGTGATTATGACTAATTCCGCAGGGGTATTACTATCGGGTAAGGTAGCCCATCCACTCAATTTAATCGGCGTATTTTTCCCTACCGTGTCAATGTTTTTAGCCGGGACACCATTAATTGTATCTATAAATCCTATGGCTGCGCCTTTTGGAGCTGACTCAAAAGATATTTTCGCCGGATCTAGCCCTTCAGGCGCGGCTGGGGTCGCCCCAGTCGGGAGGGGCGAAGCCGGGGGGGCAGTTGCAGTGTCGGCGGGGGACGGTGCGGTGGCTTCCGGTTGAATGGCTACGGGAGATTCAGCGGGAGATGGGTTTGTCGCTTCCTGTGTAGAACTACAAGCAGCTAGAGATACTAAGGCTACAGACAAAATTAGATTTCTAATATTTTTCATGGTTTGATATATCGAAAAATAGATTTTAACACTAGTGCTGGTGGTCATTATACCAAATTTTAACAGTTTTATAATCATTATAAATTATCTTTAATGAACATTCAATCAGGATGCTAAATCAGTATTAACTGATCGCCACAAACTTTTGAGGCGCTCTCTCACTTTTTCGGGGCCATACTTGGAGATGGTTTCGAGAGAATTTTGCGATAACGTCTCCCATAGTTGTTGATGAAAATACAATTCGATAATGGCAGAGGCGAAGGTTTTCTCACTATCGGCGATCAAAACGTCGTATCGTTCTTTTAATCCCATCCCCTCGGCACCTATATTAGTAGTTATCGTCGGTAAACCGTAGGACAAGCTATGTCCTATTTTTCCTTTCATTCCCGCACCGAATCTCAGGGGTGCCACGAACAGCCGATGGGAGAGAAAATAGGGTTCCACATCCTCTACATAGCCGGTAACTTTAACTTTATCACTACCTAAAGATCGGACTTCTTCTTTTAAATTACTACCTAAGAGAGTTACGTTAATTTCTGGATGAGATTGCCAAACGAGAGGCATAATTTCTAAACAAAGCCATTTCACGGCATCGATATTAGGAATATGATTATAGCTACCGATAAACAGTAAGCCCGAGCGTTGTTCAAAAACAGGTAGGTTGCGTTTAAGCCGATAGTGAATATTGGGAATAATCCAGACATTATCAATACCTTCGTCCTGCAACGTTTTCTGTTCAACTTCGGTAACAACTACAGTCGCATCAGCTTGACGAGCGAAATTTAATTCTAACTTTTGATAGGTTTCCCAAGACCAATCAGTATTTTGATAGGTAGCGTCGAGATATTGCTGTTGTCGTTTAAGCCGCAGGAAATGTAAGTCGATCGTATCGTAAATAATCGGTACTTTAGAATAAAAACGAATTAACTCCATATACTTATCGCACAATTCGGGACGACATAACCACACCCCGTGGATCAAATGTAATCGCTTCACCAATTGTGCTTTCAAGTCCGGTTGTGCGGGAGTGCAGTAAAGGACTTCTATCCCCATCTGTTGTAGGGTGGAGGTATAAGGCTCTTCAGGATAGCCGTTATCGGGTAAAAAGATGACCGAGTAACCCAGTTCGAGAAAGATCTTGAGAATAGCCATCAATCTCACACAGCCCGACTCTCGATCGTACAATGGCACATAAGAATCGATGACGAGAATTTTCTTTTCCCCCTGTAATCTTCGCGCAGCCATCTGTAGAGATTTCGCCGGGTCATTGGTCAGATGTTGAGACAGGTTATCGCGCCACTTGGATGCAAATTTATCGTGATTCACGACTTGATACTGCTTCACTCCCTCTGTCAGACTAGTACCCGAAGTTACGCCCTCGTAGTGAATTACTGCCGAAAGCGGTTGATAGAGAACCTGATAACCCAAGTTTCGTAACCCGAAGCATAAATCGGTATCTTCGTAGTAAGCGGGTATAAATTCCTTGGAAAAGCCTCCATAGCCATCAAAAATATCTTTCCGTACCAGCAAACTCGCTCCGCTACAGTAATCTACCGGTCTAAGGTAATTATACTCTGGCTCGGCGGGACTATCATTGCGCCCGTAATTCCAGCCAGAGGCATCACGCCAGATGATACCCCCCGCTTCCTGCAATTTCCCGTTGGCGTAGATTAACTTGGAACCCACGGCGGCGATTCTCTCTTCTTTTTCGATAGTGGCTATTAAGCTCTCCACACAATTAGGCAGAATTTTCGTGTCATTATTGAGAAAGTATAGATACTTTCCTCTTGCCGCTTCCGCTCCTCGGTTACAGGAGGTGATAAAACCGCTATTGCGCCCATTTCTCAACACATTAATGCCCGAAACCAATTTTAATACGGCCGGGGTGTTATCTTGAGAGTTATCATCGACAACGATAATCTCGAAGCTCACATCTTGACTGATATTATTAGCCAGGGATAGTAAACAGTTAAAAGTATAAAGAGAATTATTGTAAACCGGAATAATTATGGAAACCAAAGGCTCCGAACTGGTTTTGATCTCCAGATGATCAGGTTTTTCTAAGTTGATAATTTCTTTTATTTCTTCATCTAGTGGGGTGATGACTTTGCCAGTTATGATTTTCAATAGTTTACGTTTGGCTCTAAATAAAGCTACGTTTAAGCCTGCTTCATTCAGAGTAAAAATAAATTTGTCTATAGCTTGTTTAACTTTAAAGATAATTAGCATGATCTGCTCCTATTCGTTTACAGGTAGATTTAGAGAACGTTTCAACTTGAACCACGCCTTGCGAGCTTTCCAGAACTTGCTAGTCTCCATCGCTTCGATTCTCGATTTGCATTGAAAATAAAGCTGCTCTAAAGCTAAATAATCTTGTTGGGTTTTCTGTAATTCTGTTTGAAAATTTTCAGTTTCCCTTTCCAATTGATCCATCCGTTCGATCGCTCGATTTAATTGATGACTTGTGTCGTCTCGTTGGGCTTCCACCGAGGTCACTTTGCGTCTATAAACCTCTTCTTTAATAGTTTGCGGTATATTAGCATAACAGGAGTGGGTGAGCAGTTTCGAGAAAAAACGATCAAAATCAAGGGACAATTCCCCCGAGTCTATATTTTTTAAAGTTTGCTGTCCGGGATGAATTCGAAAATAGGAGAGTTTTTCATCGATAAAAGCGACTTTATACGCAGTCATGATTCTAGTCCACATATCCACATCTATCAACTGGGAGAAACTGTCATCGAAGGGGCCAAGCGTCTCAAAAACTTCTTTTTTAATCAAAACTGTACTGGGTTCACCAATTTTATTGAGGGGATAGGAGATAAAATCAGGATCGTTAAGCAAATCCAGACCCGACTGGATCGATCGTAAATTAGACCAGTTTTCGTGTAGGCTCGCGGCTTTTTCATAGATAGTCATACATCCATCCTCTTTTTCGTCTCTTAGAGAGAGAATTAAGTCACGAGGGGAAAAAACCAGGCCTATTCCCTCATCTTGTACGGCTAGGGCTACCATAGCTTCCACACAGTTCGGTAATAATAGATCATCCTGAAAGAGAAATTTGATGTATTCCCCTCTGGACATAGACACACAAAAATTCCAATTATGAACGAGTCCTAAACGCTCATGACTGAATATTTTAAACTCGCGAGCAGATTTTTCTTGAAAAGCTGTAGCTATCTTCAGGGTATCATCGAGCGAACCATCATCGGAAATAATAATCTCTATATTGTTATAAGTTTGCGCTATAGCGGTAGATAGGGCTTCTTCTAAAAATTTTTCTCCTTGATAGGTAGGAACTGCCAATGTAACCAATGGAGACTGATTCATATAAATAAGTATGATAAATTTTTGATTCTAACTTGCCTTTCTACTGGAATTAATTTTTTATTTCATCGTCATAAATTTTTTAATTTTAAACCAAGCTTTCGAGAGCGTTGTTAATCTTCCCACTTCCTCTGGACGATTGCTATTCGTGTAATGGGACTCGGGAAGCTCTTCTGGACGTAAACAAGTTAGGGAGTCGGGAAAATTATATTTAGATTGATTTTCCTTTATTTCTTTTTCCAAATAATCTATATGAAGTTGGCAAGCTTTCAATTCTGTTTCACTGATAGGTAAATCTTGATTGCTTTTTTCCAACTCGCCCCGCTCATCTATTAACAAATTATTCTGTGTTACTAATTCCAAGTGAGTTTTATAAAAAATACTGTAAGATTTTTTAATAAAGCAACTTATGTTATTTAATTTATGTAAATATTGATGGGCTTCCGAATTATTTTCAACTGCCCCATTTTGACATTTAGCCAGCGCACCGGTGATGTTGCTAAGTTCCCGTCGGCATTGCCTGATCTCTCTCTCCAAAACTCTAGTGTTAACCCAATCCCGAAAAATCCAACCCTTATCCCCAATCCGATAATCTTCGAGCTTCTGTTCAGTATTTGCGTGTAAAACCATCTGATAGGGAATATCGGATTTTTCGTTTAATTCCGCATTCAAGCGAAAAACTTCGGGGAAATGTTGCTTTATTAAAGCGATCCGATGCCAACTAATAGAGCGGGTGATCAAAGATTCATCATAAAGATTATCGAACTTAGTTAAATCTAATCCGAATTTATTTTTAATAGACTGAAGTAAAAATTCTGGTCGGGGACTGATAGTATCTAAATTAAAAAGTAAGCATCTATCTTGATGACTTTGATAGAAATCTAAAATAATGCGATTATAGCTAGCCCAAAGCTCGATCGCAAATTCTGGACTATCCACAAAAATCTCATCACCCAAACTGCCGCGACGGTAAAGAGAGTCTATCACCTCCCAGGGAGAGCGATGAATAAAAATAAATTTAGCAGACGGTAGTAATTGGGCCCAAAAATCCAAAAAAAGCGTGGTACGCGGGTCTTTCCAGCCCCAAGCGGGTCGAGATTGATTGTTCTCGATCAAATCTTTAGCCTGTGGGATAAAATGTTCGGGAACCGATACTTTCTTATCTAGAGTCCAGCCCTCTTTAGCAATACCCTGCTCGATCAGTATTTTCTCATGAAACCCGACAAAATCCATATTTTCAAAATAACCCTTGAGATTACCTTGATCCGCTGACATCAGTTCCTCACCGATATTAACACCTGCGCTTTGTAGTAGAGAAGCGGTCAAAGAAGTACCAGACCGGTGCATTCCGGTAATAATCAGAGTGGGAAATTGTGTGGATACATTCAACATCATATAACCTTCACGAGGTCGGAATATTGTAATTAGGCTGTTACCCTGGGACTACTTTGAACCACGGACGTATTAGATTCGACTTGAAAATCCACGATACAAGTTCCCAGCAAATCATCTTCTGGCTGTACCCTGAACATCATCGCATCAATACACCGATGTAAATATACCTCTTCATTATTGACTAAACCCAATACCCCGTTATTTAAAAAATAAGCCCCAGGCAATAAAGAGCATAAAAATTTGAACTCCACATTCAAGGAAGTGCCGGCGGGAATATAATCGATGGGTTGAAAAATCGTATGGGAAGCAGCCCCCCCCAATTCAAAACCGCTAATGGTTTTGATCAACATCCCACACCTGACCCCGTGGGCGGATTCGGTAAAATCGATTCTATAACTATAAATATACTCCTGCCCCCGTATCAAATGATTGACCCTTTTACCTTCCAAAGTGGTGATGGATGGATTGACTATCTCCGCACCGCGGGGGATATATTGAATCGTACTTTTAGGAATTAAATTGGGGTCATAAAAAGGGTCATTTCTTTTCTGACCCAATTCTGGAAGTTTGAGTCCTGTTTCCGTGGCGGCGGCGGTGGCTATAGAGGTGATCGGCCCATTGAAATTACGGATTTCTTCCCTTAATTGGACTACCTTGTCCGCAGGGGAATACAGTAATTTGTGATATTTAGCCACCACCAGTTTCGGGGCCCCGGCTAATAAAATTTCGCCGCTATCCACCAGAATAGCCCAATTACACATTTCCACCACCGAAGTAGCTGAATGGGAGACGAATAAAATTGTTTTACCCGCGTCTTGAAAAGATTTGAGTTTTGAATAGCACTTGCGTTGAAAAGCTTCATCGCCCACGGATAAAGCCTCATCCACCACGAGAATATCCGGGTCGGCATTGATCGCCACGGCGAAAGCTAAACGGACGAACATCCCGCTGGAATAGGTTTTCACGGGTTGATCTATAAAAGAGCCAATATCGGCGAAACTTACGATCGCATCGAATTTCTCTTCTATTTCCTCTTTTTGCAAACCCAAGATCCGCCCGTTAAAAAAAACATTTTGCCGGCCTGTGAACTCGGGATTAAAACCGCTGCCCAATTCCAACAAAGCGGAAATTCTCCCATTAACATTAACTTCTCCCGTGGTTGGGGTTAACGTCCCGACAATTACTTGTAAAAGAGTGCTTTTTCCTGAACCATTACGTCCCACAATCCCCAAAGTTTCGCCTTGATAGAGTTTTAAATTAATTCCTTTTAAAGCCCAGAACTCTGTAGCTTTAGTATTGGCTGGCCAGACAATTTCCTTTAATCTATCAACAGGATGATTGTACTGTTTAAAACACTTAGAGACATTTTTTAAATCAATTACAACCTCTTGAGTCATGCTGTTGTTGGTACTGTGAGCCAAATTACTTTAGGGATGGTTACTTTCAACTTACCCTGTAAACTTACCAATAATGAGTATTAAAGTCAAGTTACAGTACATCAGCGAAGCCCGACCGTAACTTCCTATATACCGATAGACCCAGGGCGAACACCACCACGGAGATACAGGAAGCCACCAACCATTCCCGCCAGTGTTCTACCTCACCCACTATAACCAACTCCCGATAAACTTCAGAAAAGGCCGTCATCGGATTGAACCAATTAATCCAGAAGCGAAACGTTTTCGGTATAGAGGAGGCGGGATAGATAATCGGTGTTAGATAAAACCAAACATTTAAAATCACCGTTAAAGTTTGCGGTACATCTCTTAAAAATACGCTCAACGCTGCCACGATATAGCCTATCCCCGCCGTGAATAATAACTGGGGAATCCATACCAGGGGTAGTAAAGCCATCGTCAACTGTAACTTGTGGGTTATCAAAGCGACGAAAATGATCAAGGTGGCTAAACCGAAAGCGCTTTCGATGAAACTCGATAGAATCGTCACCAAAGGTAACAAAGCTAGAGGGAAGACCACTTTTTTCACCAGATTAGGTTGGGAAATCACGGAAACCGCCGACTGCATCAAACCGGTAGAGAAGGCGAACCAAGGTAAAAAACCGGCGAATAGCCACAGCCCGAAAGTTAAAGTGCTATCGGTGGGCAGTCCATGGACGTTGAGTTTGACCTTGAGGACGATCGAGAAAACATAAATATAAATCAACAACTGGGATAATTGATTCAACAGGGGCCAGAGATTCCCCAACACCGAACCTTTATAACGGGCATCGAGATCTCTCCTCACCAACGTCCGTAACAGGTCGAACTTCGTCCACCAGATCGGATTTATTTTTAATCCCCCGCGAATATTCCCTATGATCGGACTTACCACTACCATCACTCCTGGGCGCAAATAATGCCTACTAGCATATTACTTTTTATTACCTTTAGCGCGGTTCGTTGTCATTCAATCTGTTTTTTGTCTTAAGATTTTTTCCGTAACATCGGGGCGGCCTGTAAGAGTTTCTGAGTGTAGGGATGTTGCGGAGAATCGAAAATAGCGGTGGTATTTCCCATCTCGACGATTTTACCACCGCTCATGACTGCCACCCGATCGCACAAATAGCGAGCCAGCCACAAATCGTGAGTGATGAATAAATAAGTGAGATTAAAATCCGCCTTCAACTGTAGCATCAAATCTAAAACCTGACTTTGAATACTAGCATCTAACATACTCACCGGTTCGTCACAGATAACCAATCGTGGCCTGGTGATCAAAGCCCTAGCGATGCCCACCCTTTGTTGTTGCCCTCCCGATAACTGTTTCGGGTAGCGACCATAAAACTCCTCTACCGGCCATAATCCCACCCTTTCTAACATCTCCTTCACTTTTTGATGGGCTTCTCCTGGAGTTGCCAAGCCGTGAATTAACAGTGCGTCAGCGATAGAATCACCTACCGTCATCAAAGGATTGAGAGAAGCAGACGGATCTTGAAAGATCATCTGTATTAATTTGCGTTGCGATCGCATCTGACGCGGGGTTAAGCCCGTCAACTTACTCCCTGAAAATTCCACTTCCCCCTCGGTAGGAGGTATTAAACCGAGGATAGTGCGGGATAAAGTGCTTTTCCCACAACCCGACTCGCCCACGAGTCCGAATATCTCCCCCTCATAAAGGTGAAAACTCACATCATCCACCGCCTTAATTACCTTTTTGGGCTGACGGAGAAATTGTTCCAGAAAATTTCCCTCCAGGGTGTAATACTGTTTCAACCCCTTGACGGTTAAAACCGTTGAGGCTCGGGGGGATAGTTGTAATTTTTCAGGCCTTACTTGAACATGAAAGGCAGAAGCCAACAACGAACGGGTGTACTCGTGACTCGGACGGGAGAAAATGTCCCCCGCCTTACCCGATTCGACGATCTTACCCCGGTACATCACCGCCACTCGATCGCAATACTCACCGATCAGGGCTAGATCGTGAGATATTAATAATAGCCCCATTCCTTCGTAATTGCATAGACGCGTCAACTCCCGCAATATTTCTTGGGCCACCGTCACATCGAGACTGGTAGTCGGTTCATCAGCTATGATCAAGCGAGGTTTCAGTAATAAAGCCAACGCCATCGCCACCCTTTGCCGCATCCCGCCGCTGAACTCGTGGGCGTATTGTCCCCAGCGATTAGGGGGTATCCTCACTTTTTCTAAAACCTCGCCTGCGGTTTCCTGCGCCTGTCGCCGTGACAGATGGGGTTGATGGGCTAAAAGAGTTTCCAAACAATGATCACCGATAGTCATCAGGGGATTGAGTCGCGTCATCGGGTCTTGAAATACCAACCCTACCGCCTCACCCCGGAATTTCCGCCATTGGAAGGGAGTGAAATCTAGAGTAGAGCGTCCCTCGTAGAGTATATTACCCTTTATCTTCGTTGAAGGGGACAACAAACCTAAAATCGCCTTACCGATGGTGGATTTACCACAACCCGACTCGCCCACCAATCCCAACTTTTCGCCCCCGTCGAGGCCGAAACTCACCCCATCTACCGCCGGTTGTTCCCCCGACTGGGCGGGATAGATTATGCTTAAATCAGCGATTTTTAACATAGCTCATTCATGATCATTCTCTGATTGTAGTAAAAATTCACAGTACCGACTCAACTGTTCCAGTCTTTCTTTCACCCCCGACCGTCTTTGCTGCTTCATCGCGCCCCCCTTGGCCGCCGTTAAAAATAACCAATCCGTTTCCAATAATCTCCAAGCCCGATATAGTTCCGTTTGTACAGGCCGCCAGCGATTGGCTTCCACGGTAGATAAATCCTCTCCTGTCAAAGGTAAGATCCCGGATTGGAATATCGAGCGTATTTCCTCGAAATCAGCTTTTTCAAGGGCAAAATCTGCAGCAGACAGAGCAGCAGAAAATCTGGATAAAGATAGATAGAAATCTTGATAGACTTGATGATAAGATGTCGGTAACATTCCTTACAAACTGCGCTACAATTTGTTAATAAACATTAACCTGAAGTAAGCATCAAGACAACAGTAGTCCTGTGCGGCCGAAAGATTAAAAAAATCTGTCCTTTAAACCCAGCGAAGAGTTTCAATGTTCTGATGATAGGCAATTGATACTCGATCGTGCTAAATCTGCCACTCTCCATTCCCGAAACCAAAGTCTCTTATGAATACTACCGTCGTAGCTACCACCCCAGAAGATCTAGTAGTCGCCCCAAAAGAGTTTAGCGTAAACATCCCCGACTGGCTGAGTCAATGTATAGTCACCCACGAATCCCAACCGGAAAACGAAGAAGCCGATTTGATCTGTAAGGCCTTCAACTTCGCGTACCGACTACACGAGGGACAGGACCGTAAATCCGGCGAACCTTATATCGCCCACCCCATAGCGGTGGCGGGGCTATTAAGGGATTTAGGAGGGGATAGAGAAATGATCGCCGCCGGTTTTTTACACGATATAGTAGAGGACACGGATACCACCGCCGAACAACTAGAAACCCTTTTCGGCGTGGGCGTGAGAAGACTGGTAGAGGGAGTCACCAAACTCTCGAAATTTAACTTTTCCAGCAAGAAAGAACGCCAAGCGGAGAATTTCCGGCGGATGTTCCTAGCGATGGCCAAAGACATCCGGGTGATAGTGGTGAAACTAGCAGATCGACTCCACAATATGAGAACATTAGAGCATCTGGGCCCGGAACAGCAGCAGAGAATCGCCTTGGAAACCAGAGAAATATTCGCACCTTTAGCGAACCGCTTGGGTATAGGGCGCTTCAAATGGGAATTAGAAGACCTCTGCTTTAAATATCTAGAAGCCGAGTCCTATAATAGCGTCCAGTTACTGGTGGCGGAAAAACGGATAGATAGGGAAGCCCGCCTCGAACAAGTGAGCGCGACATTAAAAGAACGTTTGGCGGCCATAGGCGTTAAGGTGATGGAAATCCAAGGTAGGCCCAAACATCTGTACGGCATCTATCACAAAATGCAGAAACAGCAGAAAAAATTCGATGAAATCTACGACATAGCCGCGGTGAGAGTTATCGTGGAGACCAAAGAAGAATGTTACCGGTCTCTGGCGATCGTACACGATGCCTTTAAACCCATCCCCGGAAGATTCAAAGACTATATCGGCCTGCCCAAACCCAACCGTTACCAATCCCTGCACACCAGCGTCGTCGGTCTTAACGGTAGGCCCCTAGAAGTCCAGATACGTACGGAAGAAATGCACCATATCGCCGAATACGGTATCGCCGCCCACTGGAAATATAAAGAAACGGGCGGTAGTAACCCCTTCGTCTCCAAAGACGAGAAATTCACTTGGCTGAGACAACTATTAGATTGGCAAAATGACCTGAAAGACGCACAAGAATACATCGAAAACCTACGAGACAATCTCTTTGAAGATGATGTATATGTATTCACCCCCCAGGGGGAAGTAATCGCCTTAACCCGCGGCGCCACCCCCGTAGACTTCGCCTACCATATCCATACAGAAGTGGGCAACCAGATGAAAGGGGTGCGGATTAACGGGCGTTGGTCAGTTTTGGATACACCCCTACAGAATGGGGATATAGTAGAAATCGTCACCAGTAAAAACAGTCACCCCAGTTTAGACTGGTTGAACTTCGTCGTTACCCCCAGCGCCCGCAATCGTATCCGCCAATGGTACAAAAAATCGAAGCGAGACGAGAATCTTCTCCGCGGTAGGGACTTATTAGAAAAAGAATTGGGTAAAACCGGTCTTGACGCGCTGCTGAAATCGGAGAGGATGCAGACGGTCGCCAAACAATGCAATTATCAGGGAGTGGAAGACCTTCTAGCTGCGTTAGGTTACGGGGAATTAACCCTCAATCAAGTAGTTAACCGACTGCGAGAAACCGTTAAAATTCAACAAGTGCAATCTAACCCGGCGATTCTCCTACCCTCCCACAATACGGTTAAACCCTCACCAAGTACAGGACAGAGTTTTCCTATAGCCGGAGTGGAAGGGTTGCTGTATAAAGTCGCCCGATGTTGTAGCGCCCTACCGGGAGAATCGATCATCGGTGTCGTCAGCCGCGGCGCTGAAGGTATATCCATACACCGTCAAGGCTGTCCTAATGTGGAAAATGTACCAGGTGAACGTTTGATCCCCGTCAGTTGGAATCCGGTAGACGAAAAGGGCCGTTACGAAACCTATTCGATCGATATTCAAGTGGAAGTGATCGATCGAGTGGGAGTCATGAAAGATATTCTCTCCCGTCTGAGCGATTTAAACATCAACGTTACCAGCGCCGGGGTGAAAACCGGATTCGGCAAACCGGCGTTAATATCCTTGAGTATCGATATTCGCGATCATGACCAGTACGAACGTTGTGTTCAAAAGATCAAGATCATGAGCGACGTACTGAATATAAAACGCGTTAGCGAAATGCAGGGGGCTTAGTACCTATCTCCTCAATAGTTGGCGAGTCTCTCTAGCCGCTTTCGCCATCGCTATCTCCGGGGATAGTCTCCCGGTTAAAGCACTGCTAAGGTAACGTTGCAGGATAGAAGACACTTGAGCGTATTGAGCGATCGCCGGGCGGAGCGCGCTATTTTGAGCTATCTGCAATAATCGAGGATAATGGGGATACTGGGCGACGATAAGAGGGTCATTATACAAAGCCTTACGGGAAGGTAATTTACTGGTGGCTAAAATAAAATCTCTTTGCACCGATTCACTCGTCAAATATTGAATCACCTCCCAAGATTCTTGCGGATGGGCAGTGCTTTTCGCAATGCCCAAACCCCAACCACCCAAACAAGCCCCACTGCTGTAACTTGGAGCGTGTACCATGGGCTTAATATTAAACTTTCCCTTCACAGCAGAATCGGGGAGATTAGCCAAACCGAACATATAAGGCCAATTGCGGATGAAAGCCGCCTTGCCGCTCTCGAAGATGCGCCTGGTATCTTCTTCAGCGTAGCTAGTAACCCCAGGGGGAGAAATCCCCTCCCTCAGAGTTCCCTGGAGAAACTTGACCGCTGAGATGGCTTGGGGTTGATCCAAACCCACTTCTAAAGTATCGGATTTCACCCAAAAGCCCCCGAAGCCTTCTAATATTTCCACGAACATAGCAGAAAGACCTTCGTACTGTTTTCCCTGCCAGAGATAGCCCCATTGCACCTTTCCCTCTTTTTGCAGACTACGAGAAATCTCCAGTAATTGAGTGAAAGTATCGGGGGCCGAATAGCCGGAGGTTTCTAGTAAATCTTGACGATAGTAGAGTAACCCCGCGTCGGAGCGTAGGGGAATACGATATAATCGTCCCTCGTAACGTCCCGCTTCCACATCTCCATCGAGAAACTCTTTTAACTCCCCGGAGTTGATGAGATTATCCACCGGTTGCAGCCAGCCAGAGGCGGCGAATTTTCCCGTCCACACCACATCCATCAAAACTAGATCGTAAGGGGAATTGCCCAGCAGGAATGACGTGGTGTATATATCTTCTAAAGTGTCGGGAGATGTGGGGCCTTCCTCGATTTCCAAGTGTATTCTCTTTTGCCCGGCGTGGAATCTTTCTAGAAACGGTTTCCATTCCGCCGCATCGGGGGCGGGCATTAAAACCCTGATCTTCACGGGATTTTCCGCCGCGGTAGCGCCAGGATTTAACGGGTACATGACCGATAACAAAATCAAGAAAACCAGGGTGATCGTTTTTAGAAAGGAGCTGGGCATATTAGAAATAAGGAGTCGAAAGTAGGTTTAACGCTCGTGACACTATCATTACTAAATTATCGGTCAATTATTGGCACTAGACTTGATGCTACCAGTTATGTAGATGCTTGCAATAGAATACAAACTTGGGTTAATTCGGGTTTATCCTGTTACGTGGTGGCCGCTAATGTTCATGTGGTAATGAGTGGTTATTGGTGCGAGACCTATCGTCGTCTCATTAATAATGCGGGTTTAATTACCCCCGATGGTATGCCTTTAGTTTGGGCGTTACGATTATTGGGTATTAAGCAGCAAACTCGTGTCTACGGGCCTGATCTAATGTTAGCTTGGTGCGATCGAGCCTCCCGTACAGGTATACCAATATACCTCTATGGAGGCACACCCAGCACTTTAGATAAATTAGAAACCAATTTAAAAAGACAATTCCCCCATCTGATCATCGCCGGTAGTTATTCACCGCCTTTCCGCCCCTTCACGAAAGAAGAAGAAGCGCACGATCGAGAATTAATCCAAAGAAGCGGTGCCAAAGTAGTGTTGGTAGGCTTGGGGTGTCCCAAACAAGAGGAATGGATGAGCAGGCAACAGGGACATCTCAACGCAGTCATGATCGGTGTCGGTGCGGCTTTCCGTTTTCACAGCGGCGAAGTATCTCAAGCGCCCCGCTGGATGATGGGTGCGGGTTTAGAGTGGCTATACCGTCTCTTTTCCGAACCCCGGCGGCTTTGGCAACGCTATCTGATCAATAATCCCTGCTTTGTAGTTCTATTCGCTTGGCAATTATTACAGTCATGGCGGGAGAGATTCGTAACCCGGCGGCGCGTTTATCGATAGTTAATAAGACAAATAACATACGGATAACAAAAATAAGTTAATTATCTTACTCTTTTGGCTCTAGCTCTTGCATAATTTCTTTGACCCTCTTTTTTAAATCAGGCAAATTTTGCTCGATAATGTTCCAGACCCGATGAAGATTAACTCTTAAATAATCGTGGATCAAGACATCTCTCAACCCTGCTATTTGTTGCCATTGAATATCGGGGTGAGCTTTTCTGAGTTCAGGGGAAAGTCGCTTGGTAGCTTCTCCAATCACTTCAAAATTGCGAATGACGGCATCTTGAATCATTCGGGTGGCGAGGAAAACTTCTTTACCACCCGCGGTATAGGCTTCTATCAGTTCGATACATTCTTCGATATTGCTCAGATATAAAATATCCCCTTTCATAGGGGTACAGCTTCGCTTAGTACCGTGTCCCGGATCAGTTTGTGGAGTCCATCTAATTCAGCCACATCGACCCTCACGCCCAGTAACTTTTCTAAATCTTGAATCAAGCCGATCTGATCTAACAACGATCGTTCTGGAGACAGTTCGACTAAAAAATCCACATCACTATTATTTGTAGCTTCTCCTCTAGCTACCGAACCGAAAACCCGAATATTGGATGCCCCGTGTTGGGCGGCAATGGTGAGAATTTCTTCTCGCTTGTTTTTTAAAAGTTCCTTAATTCCCATAATTCCCACTTTAACGGAAAATATTTACAAAATTAGCTAAGCCTAAAGCAGTACCGATCGGACTGACGATCGTATTAATAGTATCCGTCACCTGCGCCAGAGTGCTGCGATTAACTATAATCACATCGTTCTCTTGCAAGGTGGGGTTATTCTTGCCGATCTGATTGCTGAAATCCACATTGAGAGACATTTTCGTGACCGTACCGTTAGGGTTGAGGCGAATTAAATCCACGATCGACTCTCTAGCCCGACGTTTATCGAAACTGCCTGCGGCTAATAAAGCTTGATTTAAAGTGGCGTTCGGTGGAACTTCCACAGCACCTGGTCTGATCACTTCTCCCACCACGTTAACCCGGATCAGGTTGGGGGCGAAACTTGCAGTAGCGAGAGTTCTCACATCTTCTGGTGGTATATCGGCGGCGGTGGGAATACTGATACTATCTCCTTCCTGTAAGATCACATCTTCTTCGATATTGCCCGTGGTGACGAGACTCCATAAATCCACATTAATAGTTTGTTGCGTACCGTTGCGATTGAAACGGTTAATGGTGATGTTGCGTAAATCAGCTAACGGTTTTATTCCCCCCGCCAACTGTAAAGCTAGAGTTAATCGCGGCGGTTGTCGCTTCGTCCCTCCCGTGGAACCACCCACGGTAGTCGTGCTTTGACTAGGGGTAACTCGATAAGCACCTGGACGGTTAATTTCTCCCACTACCGTAACAGTAATTTCCTGGTTTGATTCGATGCCGAAATTGGCGGCGGCTAATTGACGGGTTTCCGCCACGCTCAAAGCGGTTTGAGTGGGTACAAAAATCCGATCGCCGTCCCTGAGACTAATATCTTGACCTAAATTGGCATTCTGGACAACTTCCCAGAGGTTTAAATTCAAAACCTGATCTCGATCACCTATTTTCCTGATTAATTGTACCTGCCTTATATCCGCTACCGTCGTGATGCCGCCGGCCTGTCGGATTAAATCCGTCACCAGAGGATATTTTTGCCCTTCGCTGATGGGTAGGGTGTAGGTGCCTGGACTATTAATTTCACCGGCGATGGCCAGTTGTAGAGGGCGGGGTGTGATTACGGATACGGTAATGATCGGTCTCTTTAAAAATTCACTATAGCGCTGTGAGAGATTAGTAGAGAGGGTGGTAACGGTTAAACCTTGGACGCGGATCAATCCCAGTAGAGGTAGGGTGATAGTACCATCGGGCAGGATCAGGAACTCACCGCTAAAATCCGGTACTTGATATACTGTAATGCGAACACGATCGCCCGGCCCCAGAGTGTAGGGGGTTTCTGCCGGGGGTGCGGCTTTAAGTTCCGCAGGGTTAAAAGTAGATTGGGCCCAACCAGGTAAAGTAAAGGAATAGGGCAGCAATAATGCCATAAGGGCTATAACGCTAGTTGTCATCTTCTTTTTAACCATGGGGCCTCACACTCGATCTTCGCTTATTCTATTCAACACCAGTATAATCTCAAGCTCGGCAAATTATGGGCGTGGGTGTGGCAGTATGCAGCCATTATGTGTTAAAAATGAAAAGAAAATGAAAACTTTCCCCCTCCATGACAGTAATAAAACCCGCAGCGATCGAGACTAGCGTTATCCCCTCGCCCCCGGAGAAAAAATCCCCGGCTTTTGGGACTGTGTTGAGTTCCACCTTCATCACCATTTTCCTCGCGGAAATCGGCGATAAAACTCAATTGGCCACGCTGTTGATGAGCGCCCAATCGGGTTCCCCCTGGGTTGTTTTCGCTGGTGCGGCCACGGCTTTGATCGCTACAAGTTTATTGGGTGTCATGATCGGTTATTGGATTGCCAAACGTCTATCGCCCAAAGTTCTCAATATGGCGGTAGCGGTTTTGTTACTAGTAATATCGGGTTTATTAGTAGTAGATGTCATCGGGGGTTAATTATGGATTGGCAATTATTCGGTTTAACTTTCATGACGGTATTTCTCGCGGAAATAGGCGATAAAAGTCAGTTAGCGGCGATCGCTCTCGGCGGTAGTTCCCAATCCCCCAAGGCCGTGTTTTTCGGTTCCGTAATAGCTTTAATCCTCGCTAGTTTTCTCGGTGTGATCGCTGGCGGCACTTTGGGGCAGATATTACCCACGCGGATTCTCAAGGCGGGTGCGGCGATCGTCTTCGCTCTCATGGCTTTAAAATTATTAATGGCAGAAGAAAATTAATATTTTCAGAAACCCTCGTAGAGTGGGGGCGAATCGACATTCGCATCAAAAAGTCTGTCACTGCTCAGTCCCTATGCTAAGATGAATCTGTAAATGAAAAAGGAGGCGCGTATGCGACTTAAAAGGTGGGAGTCTCCTCGCCGCGAAGGACGTAACGATAAAGGCAAAGGTGGTTCAGCGAGACAGAGACAGATCAAAAAACAATTCAAAATGCTGAGCAAAAAATTAAAAGACGGCGAAAGCCGTGAAAATCGAGAGGATAACACCTCTCTTTTTTATCGGGTTCATAATTTTAATTTCATTTGTCGCCACTTCTCTAACCATCCGCTCAAGGCCCTATCATCGAGATGGGGTGTTTGAATTTTTAATAAACTCTCTAATTCGCTTACGAACTTGCCTTCCGCTAATAATGCCTCCAGTAATTCAGAAATAGGTAATAAAGTTTCTCCTAAATTTAGTTTTTTCTGTAAAGCCAACTGTTCTGATTGATTAATTTTACCCATTACGAATTGACTTTGCTGAGCCTTGTGCAATACTTGGGATAAAGCTATTATATAAGCCTCACTATTATTAGTTTCGGGGGATTTCAGGATAGCAGGTTTTCCTAATCTGTGGTTGTGGGCGAATATAAAAATAGCGAGGACGAAAACGCTTTGAACGAAGAAAATTAACCAAGGGGTGCGGACTAAATAAGTCCAAATATTATCCCCTACTTCTTTAGTTACGGTTTCTTTGTCTTTATAGCCGTGTAAGTATTCATCTATTAAAATCGGTTGATTGAATTTTCTAACCACCATGGTTAAAAATTCATAGTTGCCGGGAGAATCTTGATAGGCATTAGCCCCCAGATAAGGTGTGACCGCCCGAACGATCGAACCCTCTCCCACGGGTGTACGCCAGACGATAGCCCCGTATTTATCCTCCAAAAGAGTTGTTACTGTGGAACTAGTTTGTCTCCTGGTGGTATCAATTTTAATTGCACCGGTTTCGTGGGGGATAATGCTCGTGAATTCTGCCGCGCTCACCGGCTCACGCACACCCAATATTACTAAATTATTGCCCCGTTCGACCCATTGCATCACTTCCGTATCGATCGTCTCCCCCGTTAATTCTGGATAAACCCTCACCAGAGTAGTTAATCCCTCTTGTTTGGCGAGGGTGGAGAAAGACTTGCGCCATCTTTCCACGGGAGTCGATCGCTTTAACATATAACTATACCAAGCCCCATAACCACCGGGAGAGCGTCCGTAAGTGGAACCACGATCGACCCCGCTACCTGGTGCGCCCATGATAGTAATCAAGAGCATGATAGCCACGGCGATAACACTGCCGATGCTCAAATTGCGTCGGTTAAATTTTCTCATAAGCCTGCTCACATTGTTCTAGTAATAGGTTAGAGGCTTCCCTATCCCCGAAACATAATTCTTGATGGATGGTGAAGAGAGTATGATAGGCGGAAACATTTTCTAACCCCCAGGTCAAACCGCGATATTCTTGATCCGTGAGACTCGATCGCTCGCTGACGATGTTATCTCGATCGAGTTTTCCCAAGGCGGCGAAATATAAGCAACGACAAGCCCCGTAATAATTCCCCTGTTTTTTAAATTGGCGGTAACGTTCCCACCACTCGTTAACCGTGACGGGCGGGGTGACTTCTGAAAGCGGGGAGTCCTTTTCCCCACTGCGTAAATATGGTTGGATATAGGGCCAGATTTGTCTCGCCAGCCAGATGATCAGTAAGGCGAAAACCACCATAATGATAAGCTTGATTATTTCCCAGGATACTGACCAACCGGGCCATTTGAAAATTTCCTCGCCGGGGATGGTAGAGCGGAATTTATCTAATTGTAGTTCCCACCACTGTCCTAATCTTTGCTGTATTTGTAGCCATTGCCACTGTAAACTATCTTTTTGATAGGCACTCATAAGTTTAATTATCCCGATAGTCCATATTGTATCTATGAAAACTCCCGTCTTTCTTCAACCAGGTGATTCGGTCTATGTAGTGGCTACCAGCGGGGCTTTAAAGGAATTAGATAATTTTCATAAAGGTGTGGATATATGGCAGAAGCGAGGTTATCAGATTAAATATGCAGACAACTGGCCAAATCGATTCGGCTATCTCGCGGGCACTGATGAACAGCGTCGCCAAGGATTGAAACAGGCTCTAAACGATCGAGATTGTCAAGCGATTCTCGTGGCGCGGGGGGGTTATGGTAGCGCCAGATTGTTAGAGGATTGGCAGTGGGGCGAAACCTATAAATGGATCATCGGCTTCTCTGACGTGACGGGGCTACTGTGGAGTTTAGCCCGTCACGGGGTGGGCAGTTTACACGCACCCCTGTTGACCACTTTAGCACTGGAACCCCAATGGTCGATCGATCGTCTTTTCGCCGCCGTGGAAGGGCGAGAATTACCCCCGCTACAGGGGCAGGGATGGAATGGAAAAAAAGCCACGGGCTGGCTATTACCTGCTAATTTAACCGTGGCCACTCACCTTTTGGGCACATCATCACAACCGGATTTAAAGGGGGCGATATTAGCCTTGGAAGATGTGACCGAGGCTCCTTATCGGATCGATCGAATGTTAACCCAGTGGCGGATGCTGGGGCTATTAGATGATCTTGCTGGTATCGCCCTCGGTAGATTCAGCCGTTGTGAGGCCCCGCCCGATAGTCCAAGTTTCGCGGTAGAGGAAGTTCTGCGCGATCGTTTAGCCGGTTTACCCATTCCCATAGTGGCGGATTTACCCTTCGGTCACGATGGAGTTAACGCCACCCTACCCCTGGGGGCGAATGTTGAACTCGATGCCGAAAAAGGAAGTTTAGAAATTTTGCCGTCTCCATGACACTTTTTGGTACTATCTTAGAGAAAGATTAAAAATTGTTACGAAAATAGTATAGATGAAATTATTAGTAGTGGGTGCCACCGGCACATTAGGGCGGCAGATAGTGCGTCAAGCGTTGGATCAGGGTCATCAAGTGCGTTGTTTACTGCGGAGTCAAAGGAAAGGGGCTTTTCTCAAGGAATGGGGCGCGGAATTAGTGGGCGGCGATATTCGTGAAGCGGCGACCATCACACCGGCTTTAGAGGGAATAGACGCGGTTATCGATGCAGCCACGACGAGGGCGACGGATTCTGCGAGTATTAAAGAGGTAGATTGGTTCGGGAAGGTGAATTTAATTCAAGCGGTGAAGGCGGCGGGAATCAGTCGTTATATCTTTTTCTCGATCTTGGGGGCGGAAAATTATCCCAATGTGCCTTTAATGGAAATTAAACGCTGTACGGAATTGTATTTGAAAGAATCGGGCTTGGAATACACCATACTGCGCCCCTGTGGTTTCATGCAGGGTTTGATCGGTCAGTATGCTATTCCTATTTTAGATAATCAAGCGATCTGGATCAGCGGCGAAAGTACACCTATTGCCTACATGGATACTCAAGACATCGCTAAATTTGCCGTGCGCGCTTTAGAAGTGCCGCAAACGGTGAAACAAACTTACCCGGTGGTAGGGTCGAAAGCTTGGAAGGCCGAAGAAATTGTTGCGTTATGTGAACGGCTCTCAGGAAAAGACGCACGGGTATCGCGGATTCCTTTAGGACTACTACGCTTCTTACGAAACTTTACAAAATTTTTCCAATGGACGTACAACATATCTGATAGACTGGCTTTTGCAGAAGTTCTCGCCAATGGTAAGCCATTAGATGCGCCAATGGATGAGGTGTATGAGGTTTTCGGTCTCGATCGGAGCGGGATGACGACTTTAGAATCCTATCTACAGGAGTATTTCGGCCGAATCATGAAGAAGCTGAAAGAACTGGACTACGAAAAGGAAAAAGCTCAGAAAAAGAAGAAAACTCCTTTCAAAAAGAAAGCCGCCGAATAGTTGCCATAGTAGGATGACTCATTGTGCCAAAAGTAGGCATTATCTATAACGAGATAAAACCCACCGCCTGTAAAATTGCCGGGGAACTACGAGAAAAGTTTACCTCTCACGGCTGGGATGTAGTGCTGGCAAGCGGTAACGGCGGCTTATTGGGACATTCCAAACCAAGTCGTCCCGTTTGTTATACCCCGATCGAACAATTAGTGCCACCTCAGTTCGAGTCCGGCTTGACTTTCGCCTTCGTCCTGGGGGGTGATGGTACAGTCTTATCGGCGGCCCGTCAGTTAGCGCCCTGCGGCATACCCCTGCTAACGGTCAATACCGGACACATGGGGTTTCTGACGGAAATCTATCTCAATCAATTACCTGGGGCGATCGAGCAAGCCTTACGGGGCGAGTATAGTATAGAAGAGCGATCGATGCTCACGGTGCGTCTGTATCGAGAAGATTGTCTACTGTGGGAAGCCCTGTGTTTGAATGAGATGGTGGTACATCGCGAACCGTTAACGAGTATGTGCCATTTCGAGATCGCGATCGGACAACACGCCGCCATCGATATTGCCGCCGATGGCGTGATCATCTCCACTCCCACCGGTTCGACGGCCTACGCTCTCAGCGCGGGCGGCCCCGTATTAACTCCCGATGTGCCGGTGCTGCAACTAGCGCCGATTTGCCCCCATTCTCTGGCTTCTCGTGCCCTGGTTTTCTCGGATAGGGAAACGGTGAATATTTATCCGGCCACCCCTAATCGCATGGTGATGGTGGTGGATGGTAACGGCGGCTGTTATATCTTGCCGGACGATCGGATTAATATGGAAAAGTCTCCCTATAGCGTTAAATTCATCCGTCTGCAATCGCCGGAATTTTTCCGCATCCTCAGAGAAAAATTGGGTTGGGGCTTACCCCATATCGCTAAACCCAATTCGGTGGAATTGCCTTGAGTGGCTAGTGGCTAGTCAGTAGCCACCAGCCACTATCAGTTAGCGGGTTTAACTTTATCGATAACGGCTAGAGTGCCGTCATCTTTAACAGTCCACACGTCATAACTGCCCACCACATCACCATTCTCGTCTATATCCACATTACCGCTAGCCCCCTGATAATTGATCTTTTTCCCTTGTCTTATCAATTCGATCGCTTTACAAGCGTCGCTTACTTCCTCACCAGGGCCGCTGGCCACTTCACGAATTTTGCTCTTAATTCCTTCTCCTGTGTTAGACTTAGCCGCTTCTGCCGCCAACATCAATAACACGGCCGCATCCCAGGTGTGAGGGATGAAAGCGGTTATGTCTTTACCGGTTTTTTCTTTCCAGAGGGCTTTAAAAGCCTCTAGCGCCTGACCGTCAGCACCGGGCACCGTACCTAGAGATCCGCTGATAATGGATTTGCCGTCAGCGCCTTTGCCCGCCTGTTTGATGAAATCTTCTGAATAGACACCATCGGTGAGTAATAAAGTGACTCCTTTGCTCAGCCCTTGTTTATAGGCTGCTTGTAGGAGTAAACTACCAGTCTCCCCGTATAGTATCGCCGCTACCGCATCCGGTTTGTTGGCGAAAGCTGCCGCGGCTTCACTGTCTAAAGTGGCCGCTTTAGGATCGTAACGAACTGGTTTATCGGCATTAAGAATCTTACCACCCTGTTTTTTGAAAGCTTGTACGAATTGTTGTTCAAAACCCACACCGTAATCGTTATTGATCGCCACGGTAGAAACGTTTTTATAACCTTGTTTTTGAGCTAGTGCAGCTAGAGCTTGAGCCTGATAGGTATCTGGAGGCGCAGTTCTCGCCCAATAGCCTTGAAAATCGCCTTTTTTAGCTCTGTCTGTAAATACGGGGCTGGTGCTACCGGGAGAGATGAGCATCACTTTATTACGCGCTGCTATATCGACGGCAGCACCCGAAACGCTACTGGCAAAAGAGCCTACTACGCCGGCTACTTTATCTGCTTCAGCTAGCTTGGTCATGGCGGAAGCCCCGGCCGCTGGGTCGGTTTGGTCGTCTTCCTTGACGAGGGTGACTGGCTTACCGTTAACCCCGCCACAGGCGTTAATGGTGTCCACGGCGAGACTGGCCGCCTCTGGCATATTTTGACCGATCGCGGCTAGGTCTCCGGTGATGGGTAATAATGCCCCCAATTTCAATCCTCCGTCTTCCCCTGCGGTCGGGGCCGCAGTCGTCCCCCCAGGACTGGGAGTTTCGTTAGTGGCAGTTTGCGTGTTATTGCAACCAGCGTTTAAAAGCATGGTCAGGGTTAAGGATATGGCTAACGGTGGCTTTAAAAATTGTTCGATACGTGAGTTCATAAATACCAAAAGCGAGCGCTAAAGTTTAGATTAAGTTTAGATTTTAACTCTTGTTAATCTTTCTGGTTTAAATTTATTGTCTTGATGGGCGCTGCAGCAGTGCTTCGATCGCTTCTCTGGTTCGGGAGGGGTCTTCCACTAACTTACAAGTGGGCAGATCGTGAGTCCAAGTATCGTAAAAAGCTTTAATTTTGTAGTAGGAACCAGGGAAGACTACATGAGGAATATCGAGCAGTAGACATAAAATATGGACGTGAAGACGATTGGTGATCACGAAGGGATATTTTTGCAACTGATAAATAGCACTGTGCATTAAACTCCAAGATTTTCGATGGGAATCAGAGTCGTAGATGGTATGGAAAATGTGAGAGTATGGATGCAAATGCTCCCATTTTTGACGTGAAAGCCATTGATCGGGAGTGGCGAGACCTCTCTGCCAACCTTCCCGTATAAGCTTGGCCAGCCCCGGTATATAAACCCAATCTTTCGGTAGTTTATTCATCCATTGAAAAGCGATCCAGTCCTCCACTACTAAATTGTCAATCCCTAATTTAGCTGGAGAATATAAAGCGTTTCTTTCCACATCAACTCGATCGATATATAGTATCGAGTCCGAGGATGGTTCAATATTCGGTAATCCCGGTATGTCCACCATCTCGAAAGCAGAATCGGGAGCTTTGATGACGCGACAATTAAAAAAAGATTCAACGGCGATCGTGTAGCTGTTATCATCTCGCACGAAAATAGTTAAATCAGGATGGGAGTTAAAAATTTTGGCAGTTCTCTCTAAATTTTCAGGAAACTTAAAGTAGATGGACTGGGGTAAAATAACAATCTGTCTATCCTGATACTGGGAAATAATTTTTTCGCGAAAAAGTTGATATTTCGGCCATATATCTCCTAAGTTTCCGCCCCCGTGTAAAAGAATCGGTATGTCCGAACTTTGACTGTTTAGTATATCTTCGGAAAAATCACCACCGTGGCAGGTATATTTAATATCGATTTTCGCAGTTCTAGTTAAATATAATATCTCACCTAACCAGATTAAATGATCGCCTATGTTTGAATGATTGGGATAATCTAAAAGAACACACTCTTTAAGGGGTAACAGTACCGAAAAAGATTGATGCAAACAATTTTTAACGGCTCTCGTACTTAATAGATTAGACATTTTTATTAATTATTGTTGATTGGCTAAGCAAAAACTTTTTTCACCTTAGAGATAAGCTTATCGAGCTTACGCTGTCCTTTAACGAATAAACCCGGTTTTTTCAATTGTTTTATTTCTTGCTCCGGTGTTTTGAGAAAACGATACTTTAAAAAGATTTCTTTATAGAGGATGTTAACATCTTCACCTTGACATAAACGGGTGAAATCAGCAGAAGCATAGTTCATATAATGAATTCGATGCAGGGGTTTCAATCCCTGTTTATTGTAAAGAACTCCATCAATCTCTACAAACTCATCCGCATCGGCACAGTTGCCGGTTCTGTCTCCACCGTCGGGGCTGAGGGTGAAGTTGAACATAGAATATTTGCTTTGAAGGGTCAGGGTGTTGAAAATTGCCGAACTCGACCACCAACAGCGATCGTAAACCCATTGGATATGATTATCATCGATCAAGCTTTTTTTCAGGAATTCTAGTTCTGACGGGGGGAAAAGTCCTCTTTTAGATGCAAAAAAACTGTCGCAATGTAGTTGAGGACGGATTTGGGCTTCCGTCATTCCGGTTGACTTTTTGATCGCATCTAAATCTAATTCTGTGTAAAACTTTCTCTCGTTATGTTCCCAATCATCATAAACCAAATCATAGTCATCTAGTTTCTTAAAGATTTTCTGGAGAGGCTTCATCGCTAAACTATCAGCATCGAAGAAAACAAACCTATCGAATTCCCCATCGAAAGAAGCGAATTTACGATGAACGAATCCTTTATACCAGTTAGGGCGAGTTAATCGAGCCGACGCTTGTGGATGATGGGGCCAAACCTCATTAATAAAGTTATCCCATCTCTGTAAAGATGCTTGGTCATCGAAAAGTTTGACTTGCGATCGAGAATTAATTTCTTTTTTAGTTTTTTCTAAATTATTGTTGTAAGGAATAACACAGACGGGAATATCCTCGCCGATATTTTTTTCGATGCTATTAAGCAACGCTACTAACTGATCGTAAACCGTATCATTAGCTAAAGTATATATTCCTCTTGTTTCCATAAGTTTTACTCAACCTCATTTTATCTGAAAAAAAAACAATCTGGTCATGAAAAACAGAAGCAAAGAAAATTTTGCTCCTACCAATAGCTAGTGTTTAAATTTTTGTAATTGAGCGTGTGATTTAAAACCCATTAAGAATTAAGTGATATAGGTAGGCGTTAATTTCCTAATAAATATAACTTATTTTCTCGCTTAAAATGAGTGGCAACGGAGAGAGAGGGATTCGAACCCTCGCAAAAGTTGCCTCCTGACAGCATTTCCAGTGCTGCGCCTTCAACCGCTCGGCCATCTCTCCTTTCGGGGTCACGATCAACAATTATACAATAGAGTAAGGAAGTATGTCACTAAATTTTTTTTATGAGTCATTATCATCAAATAAAAATCCACGATCGCGAAACCGGAGAGATATTTACCGCTACCGTCCCCGATGACTCCTATATCCTCCACAGTTTGGAAGACCAAGGCTACAAGTTACCTTTCTCCTGTCGGAATGGGGCTTGTACCACTTGCGCCGTAAGGGTACTGTCAGGGACAATAGATCAGCCCGAAGCGATGGGATTATCGGCTCCATTAAAAGCAAAAGGGTACGCTCTCCTGTGTGTGAGTTATGCTAAAAGTGCTTTAGAAGTAGAGACCCAAGATGAAGACGAAGTGTACGAACAGCAATTCGGGCGGTATTTCGCCAGAGGCAAAGTACGTTTCGGTTTACCCTTAGACGAAGAATGAACGATGGATAGACGATCGCCCGAAGAATTAGCAAACTATCTAGATATAGCCACCACCGCGGCGCTGGCCGCCGGGGCCATATTATTAGACAACTGGGGGAAACTGGAAAAGATCGAAGAGAAAGGGCGCGCCGGGGATCTAGTCACCCAAGCTGATCGAGATTCCGAGAAAGAAGTTCTCAGGATCATTCAACGCCACTACCCCGGACACGGTATCTTAGCAGAAGAATCGGGTAGGTGGGGGGAGAAAGATAATCCCTATTTGTGGGCGATCGATCCTCTCGACGGCACTACTAATTACGCCCACGGTTATCCCATCGCCTGCGTTTCTATCGGCTTACTGATCGATGGTATACCTTCAGTGGGAGTTATCTACAACCCTTTCCGTAACGAATTATTCAGGGGAGCCAAGGACCTTGGCGCGACTGTCAATCACCGCCCCATCAAGGTATCCACTACGGTCGAACTGGCAAAAAGTCTTTTAGTTAGCGGTTTCGCCTACGATCGTCGGGAAACGGACGATAATAATTACGCTCAATTTTGCTACTTGACCCATCTTACTCAAGGAGTCCGCAGAAGCGGTTCAGCCGCCCTCGATTTAGCCGATGTAGCTTGTGGGCGCATCGATGGTTATTGGGAAAGGGGACTTAAACCCTGGGATGTAGTAGCGGGTATACTGATATTAGAAGAAGCAGGCGGAAAGGTAACTGCATACGATCGAACTCCGATCGATCTTCAATCCGGTCGTTTGCTGGCCACCAATGGAGAGATACATTCCCCGTTAAGTCTAGCTTTACAAGAGTCACAGGCTTGGAAGATTCAATTCTAAATATCTACCTCTACCGTTAATTAACAGAATAGTTCGGAAATTTCTATGTTTTTCTCCTTCTAGACATCTCTTTTTCTCACCTAGTAGCGTATATGATTCTTTCAATCCGTCAGGGACTATTTCAATTCGATCTCGTCGATCACTATGCCATCTTAGGAGTATCAGTAAATGCTGAAATAGCCGAAATTAGACAAAGATATTTAAAAATAGCCTATAAAATCCATCCAGATACTTGTAAGGCTAAATCAAAACCAGAACAGGAACAAGCGGGTCAGATGCTGTCAAAAATGGTCAATCCCGCCTATGAAACTCTCAGCAGAGAACAGTCCAAAACAGAATTTCGCCTGATCATCGGACAAATAGGGCGCGGTGTCTCCCAAGATCTGAGCAAGATCACGATCGCTTCCGAATCGGCAAAAAAGCTCTCTCAATCCACCGCTAACATCGATCTAGCTTACCAAAAACTACTACAGGCACTGAGTGTAGATCAATACAATAATTTCGATACGGTGATAGAGAAAATCGCCCAACTCAGTGAGCTTAACCTGATGTACTTGATGCTCACCGAAGAAGAGAATTTGAAAAAAACCAATCGCCCCTATATCGGTCAACAAGCCCAAGGTAATTCCCCGGTCAAAACTACTTCGGGTAACGAGCCAAAGTCAACCGACGCATCTCCTAAATCAAAAGAGGCCCCCATAGTAGTTTATATTCGCCGGGCCCAAGAGCATCTAGATAAAGAACAGCCCGCTCAAGCGGTGCGAGAATTACGCGACGCGCTCAGAGAAGAACCGGAAAATAGCGTCTGTCACGCCCTGTTAGGATTAGCTTACCTGCGGCAAAATCAAACCTCTATGGCTAAAGTCCATATTAACAGAGCCTGGCAAACCGATCGCAAGAATCCCATCGTCATCAATTGTAAAAAAGAATTGGATAAAGTGGTGAAACCGACGATCGAAATGGGAGACGAGGACGATAGAGATAGGGCCAACACGGATAAACCAGGCGGTTTTTGGTCGCGTTTTGGTGGTAAAAAAAAGTAAAAGCTACAGTAACTAATTTATGATTCATCAACCGCCCGCGGGGGCAAGAGATCTATTACCCCTAGAAGTAACACAGAAAGGCTGGATCAACGATCGTCTACAAGGAGTATTTCAACGTTGGGGTTACGAGAGGATCGTCACGTCGAGTATCGAATGGTTAGATAGCTTGGTGGCCGGGGGAGCGATCGACCCGGAGACGGTGATCCAGTTACGGGGCACGGGTGCCGGGGTGCTAGGATTACGCCCGGAATTAACGGCTTCGATCGCGCGCGCGGCGGTGACGCGCATGGCCGATTCTAGCTATCCGCAGCGGATTTGTTACCGCGCCAATGTTTTCCGCAAGCCCCCCGCCAATTATCACGGGCGACAGATGGAATTTTATCAAGCGGGTGTAGAGTTACTATTTGCTGGTGGTGTTCTCGCGGATGCGGAAATTCTGTTACTTTTAGCGGATTGTTTCGATAGTTTAGGGTTGAAGGGATGGCATTTGATCCTCGGCGAGGCGGGTTTAACCGGATCTCTGCTGTCAGCGTTTCCCGGCCCCTTAAAAGCACTAGTGCGTCATTGTCTGGCCCATCTCGATCGCGTGACTTTAGAAAATCTCGATTATCCCTCCCCAGAACTGAAAGAAAGAGCGATGATGATGTTTCATCTCCGCGGCGAACCGAATGAAGTATTGAGCTTGGTTTCTCTAATGGCTCTCGATGGCGAGGGTCAAGAGGCGCTCGATAATTTAAAAACTCTGGTAGAGCTAGTTAATAAAACCCGTGGCGACTTCCCCCTGACCCTAGATTTAAGTTTCGTTCAAACCTTCGATTATTATACCGGTATCGTCTTCAAAGCCATCAGTAGCAACGGTGGACAACTGCGCTCCTTAGCCCAGGGAGGACGTTACGATCGACTTTTAGGCCTTTATCATCCCCAGGGGAGATCGGCCCCTGGAGTGGGTTTCTCCACCAACATTGAAGATTTGTACGCTAGTTTATTGGGTGGGGATAGCTTACCGCGGGAAACGCCCTCGATCGATTGTCTGGTCATCGCCAGGGGTACCACGGCTTACTCGGCGGCTATGAGGTGCGCTCAATCCCTGCGTCAATCTGACCCCGCATTGCGAGTGAGTTTAGACTTAGGTGGGCGAGCCGATGATAGTATTCGCGCCTACGCTTCTTACCGGCAAATATCCCGTCTGGTTTGGGTTGAACCGGACGGGACACAGCAGGGGGAAACTATTTAAATTACTTGTTGGGCACTTTTGCTTTCTTGGCCATATCCTTGAAAGCATTTAGGCTCGGCCCCGGGCGGCGGCGGGACAGACTGGGGGTGATCATGTATTTAGTGGCGAATTCTACTTCTTTCGGCTCTACTTTGCCATTGGTAGCGGGTGTGGTCTTAGGCGTTTCTACTACCGCGGGCTTTTCTTGAGCTGCTTTCCCTTTCTTGTCTTTTTTGACCGAGGTTTTCTGGTTTTTTTTCGGTTCTTCTACAGCTTTCGCCGCGGTTGCGGTTGCGGCTGAGACGGTCGGGGCGGGGGCCGGTGTCACCGCTTCCGGTTTAGTTACTGCCGGGGCCTTGGGCGCTGAACCTTTGTTATCTTCTTTTAATTCCAGATAAAAATTATCTTTTTTTTTGCCAAATAGTTTACTGAACATTGATGACTGCTCCGAGGAATTGGGGAACGCTAAAGACTGAACATCTAAAAATTTATCATTTACCGCGATCTACGATCAAATCGGTTTTCGGTAAATCAATTAATTCTTGTTTAAGAAACGTGATCAACTTTACCCTTTTTTCGGCCTTGATCCATCACTTTTTGAGATAAAAATTAATATTTACGAGGCTTCATCATGCACATATTGTTTTGATTAACAAGCCATCTTTACGAAATTTAATAATTTATCAAATTCAGTAATTTATGCTTGAGGGTTTCCATGCCTACCCGGCGGGAAGCGGAAATAAAAACGGCATTGGGATAATCGATTTTAGCTTGTTCCAACACTTCAGTATCGGCTCGATCGATTTTATTAAAAGCCATCAACATCGGGCCGGTTTGAATGGGCATTTCTTCTAGGATGGCGTTGACGGAGGTAATTTGACTCGACCAGGCGGGGTGAGATAAATCCACTACGTGCAGGAGGGCATCGGCTTCCGTCACCTCCTCTAAAGTGGCGCGGAAAGCATCCACTAGGGAGGGGGGCAACTCGTGGATAAAACCCACCGTATCGGTGAGTAGAAGGGTCTTATCCTCTACCGTCAGGCGGCGGGTGGTGGGGTCGAGGGTGGCGAAGAGTTGGTCGGCAGTATACACTCCGGCGGAGGTGAGAGCGTTGATCAGGGTGGATTTACCGGCGTTGGTATAACCGACTATAGCCACGCTGGCCACATCCTGTTTTTGTCGTTGTTTGCGAAGGCGGGAGCGATGGGCCTGTAATTGGTTAACTTCCTGTTGTAGACGTGACAGACGTTTGCCAATAGTCCTTTTTTCCGTCTCTAGTTTCGTTTCTCCGGGGCCTCTCGTCCCGATACCACCCCCTAGCCTCGACATGGCAAGGCCTCGCCCGCTGAGACGGGGTAGCATATATTCTAATTGGGCTAGTTCTACTTGTAGTTTACCCGCTCCCGACTGGGCCCGCTGGGCGAAGATGTCGAGGATAACCTCGGTGCGATCGACCACCCGCACACCCATTCCTGTCTCTAGGTTGCGGATTTGGGCTGGGGATAGATCGCGATTGAACACCACCAGGTTAGCGCCTAAAGTTTGCACCAATAAGGCTATTTCTTCTACTTTGCCCGAACCGATAACCGTTTGGGGATGGGGGTGACTGCGTTTCTGGCGGGTGATTTCCAGAACTTCGCCCCCGGCTGTATCCACGAGGCGGGTTAATTCGGTAAGGCCATCCTCGAATTGTTGGGCTTTATTGTCTTCGGTCATGAGTCCGACGATCAAGACTCGATCGCTCTTAGTATCGACTTGTCTAGCCCGGAATTCTTTTTGAAATTCTGTTTCTAATCCTTCCACTAAAGAGAGGAAATCCTGTTTACTGAGACTCTCTAAACTTAAAGGAGGTGAAACCGTCCATTTACTCTCGTGATTATCTTCGTCACCCGGAACCAAGTGGGCCAAGTACACATCTTCTATATAGCCAGTAGCCCCCCCGCCGCGCCGGATCATACCGGAGCCGGTGAGGTTCAAAGTGACTAGAGCATCGAGTCGCTGTAGGGCCATGGCCGTGAGGCTGGCTTCTTTCGGGGCTTCGGGCTTGAGTTCGGTGGCTATACAGCGGATACCGCAGAGACGCTCAACGCCGTAGCGGGGCAATTCTAACAGGGGTATTTGGGTTTGCCTGGGTGTGCCGATACCGACGCGGATTATTTGGCCCCGGCGATTGATATAGGCGCAGAGGGGCTGATGGATTTCGGTGCTGATGCCCGCCAACCTTTGGGCGAATTCGGGGGTGGTCAAGGTATCGATCGGTAAGCGTTCATTATACAGTCTCTGTAACTGTTTCATCTGGTTGGCTTTTAAACCTTGGGTGTTGCCATAGATGGTATCGATAGGCGTTACGGGGGATAAAGGTACATCCTTATATTTTAGCTCACGTATCACGGGCAGGATAGATAGGGGTGGGTGATGAGCGATTCATGATCGATTCGGTAATAGAAGGCACAATTAAATCAGTAAAAGTTATTAATATAGTATAAACACTGGTTTTCCAACTCACGCCTACTTCTTTAAACCCATTGAAATTACTGAAAATATGAAAATCTACACGATCAACGAGCTAGAAGCAGAGGGAATCGAAGGAGCCAAAATAAAAACAGAGTTTAAAATAAATTGCTTTAATAAGCAGTTTATCAGGGTTTCTGACGTGGCAAAACGTTTTAAATCTAAAGCGATCGACGCTTGCGAGGAATACGAGAAGCAGGGTTTAGATTGTTTCGTCGTCGAAACCCCCTTATTCTTCAGCGTCTGGAAAGAAGAAAGAGTAGAAAAGCCCAAAGTTGTTAATTATAGTAACTCCCTGTCTAATTACCGGGCCCCTAACCTTGAAAAAAAGAAAGATTCAGAAGAGAACATACCCGTCGAGTCTAGTAGAAAATATCGAGGTACGGAGACAACTCAACCGAAAATCGTCATCCCCGTAGGGCCGAAACCCGGTAGGAAATATCGGGGTGTTGACTATAGTTAAACTCGCGTTAGCTCCAAGATGACATCTAGGCGATAATTATTAACTAATTCTTTCAATTTCCTAGCGATCACTTCGTATTCATCCGGGATTTCTTTAATTAACTCCAATATAGTTTCTTCATCTAAATGAGAAGCGGCTTGATAAACTTTACCCAGCCAAAGTTGGGGCATAACTAACAGCTCTTCTCTCGTTAATTTAGTTAATTCTCGCGCTTTTTGAGATTTTAACGGATCTGTCTCGTAATAGTAGCGCACCCCTAAATGCAGTGCCATTTTTTCTAATAGCACCTTCTCGCGATAGGGTTTAGAGAGAAAATCATTACAACCGGCTGTTTTAGCGGTTTTCTGCTCGGAGGAAAAGGCGTTAGCCGTGAGGGCGATGATTACCGTCTGTTGCCCTTCGGGAGTGGCTTTGATCCTCTTGGTGGCTTCATAACCATCCATGATAGGCATTAATATATCCATCCAAATTAAATGGGGCCGCCAAGATTGCCAGATGGAAAGGGCTTCTAGACCATTTTCGGCTGTACGCACCTCGAAACCGATCGTGTTCATTAATTCCCACAACAGGCGACGATTTTGCTCTACGTCTTCTACGACTAATATCCGGTAATTGAGTTGATTCGGCTCTAAACCGATAATTCGTCTCTCGCAGTTCAAGGCGATAACATCATTACGATCGCACAGTGCCACTTTAATGTTAAAAGTAAATGTTGAGCCTTTCCGCACGGCACTCCTCACGGTCATTTCCCCTCCCAACAGGCGCACGAATTGACGGCTGATGGGTAAGCCTAAACCTGTACCCTGCATCGATTTACGACCGGATTCCGTTTGCACGAAGGGTTCAAACAGTATACCGATTTCGTTTTCAGCGATACCCGCGCCCGTATCGGCCACTTCAAAGATAATTTCTGTTTTTTCTTTCGGGCAGGAAACCCGCACGGTAATTTGGCCGACTTTAGTAAATTTAAAGGCATTATCGAGGAGGTTGGATAAAACTTGGCGCAGTTTATTTTCGTCCGTGGTTATATATTCCGGTACTTCCGGCCTCAGGTCAAAAACCAATTCTAAACCCTTATTCTGGGCTTTCATTGTAAAAATTTGCTTGAGGGAATCCAGCAGGTTGTAAAGGTTAAAATCGTTTTCGTTGAAGGTTTGCTGTCCGGCTTCTATCTTCGACATTTCTAATACGTCGTTGATTAAAGCCAGTAAATGTTCGCCGCTACGATTGATGATGTCTATGTATTCTCTTTGATCGATCGATAAATTGGTGTTGCGATTCATTAACTGGGCGAAGCCGAGGATGGCGTTGAGAGGGGTGCGTAATTCATGACTCATTCTCGCCAAAAATTGACTTTTGGTGCGATTGGCTATTTCCGCTTGTTCTGCGGCTTTTTGTAGTGCCACTTGAGAAAATTCTAGGGCGGCCAGAAGTAAAGTGCTGCGTAACTCCAAGGCCGCTTCTATTTCTACAGGTTGCCACGATAGGGATTTTTCGCACACCGATTCCCGCCAGAGATCGAAAGAGCCGCGGGGGGAGAGGCGGTGAATGTTATAGGGATCTATTTGATAAGGTTGATGAGGATTCCCCCCCCAATTAACCGTTTGTATTACTTCGGTTCTGAACCAGAAGAGATGATAGGAAGTATTGTGGAGAAATATGGAAATTACCAGAAGGCCCGCCGCCTCTTTTTTGAATTTTTTGGCAGTGGGATAAATTTCCGGCAGGGAACTAGTAGAGAACACTTCCTGCTGGGGTAGGCTGAAGAACCAATCCATCAAATCTCTGACTTGTTTTTCGGTAGGGGTTGCACCGATGAGAATTAATTCGTCTCCCAAATACAAGGCCGCCCCTTGAGCTTTAACTAAATCTAAAATTGTTAAAGAGTTGTGTTTGATTACATTGCCAAAAGATACACTTTTATCATCTATTTTATAACCCAATTTTAGTTTTAATTCTTTAATTTTTTCTCTTTCTTTTTCGGCTTCTTTTTCCTGTTGATGAAAAAACTCTAAAGAAATTAATTTCCCTAAAAATTCGCAATAATAGCGAGTTTGATAGTTGATATATCTAGGAGAATAATGGTGACATACTATCAAACCCGCTAGTTCTTGTTTATTGACGATCGAGATGGTCATACTGCCGGACAAACCCATGTTGTGGCAGTATTCTAAGTGCATGGATGAGACGCTTCTCAATACGGAATAGCTCAGATCCACCGGCTTCTCGGTAACTGGATTGATAGGGGGAAATAGGGAAACAGGTTCGTAGTTAGTATCTAGGATCAATCTGACCCAATTTTGCACGTACAGTTTCCTCGCCTGTTTGGGAATATCCACGGCGGGATAGTGCATATCCAAGTAAGATTCTAATACGTTTTCTCCTTTACTTTCAGCGATGACCACACCCGAACCATCTGATTCAAATTGATATACCATCACTCGATCGTATCCAGTTATACTACGAATCTCTTGGGCAACTAATTTAATAGTTTCTCCAAAATTTTCGGTTTTTTTAATATTTTCTATAAATTGTTTGATTAAATTATAAAAATATAATTCTGATAAGCCAGGCGAATCTTCTTTTTCCAATTCCAATATGACAAAATCCTCATTCTTGTGATATTGCCCTTTAAATAAACTTGATTGCTCGTCGATGTTTCTTTCTAATTCTATGCTTTGGACTATTTTAGGATCCAAATTCTGTAGGGATTTTTTAAAATCATTAATTTGCTTTTCGGAAAATAAAAAGTCTAATTTTCGTCCGATTAAAGATTTAGCCTCTATTGCAAAAAAAACTTCAGTATTGTCGCTGACTCGAATTATTTGTAAATCACTTTCTGCCAATACGAAAAGTACCCCGTGAGGTTGAATTAGCCCTGGCGAATGTATAGCTTCAGTTTCGCAGTTGCTCAAGTCGTGAGTTAAGGGATTAAGTATATCCGTATTCATTCTATCCATATAAGCGACAAAATTGTCTGATTGACATCCACCCCTAGCTCAAGCTACGGGGATTCCTACACCTCACGATATAGGTTTCTGTTTCCTTCCCCCGGAGGGGTTTTTCGCACCTGGCTTAACAGACTTACTCTGTTCGGCTCTTACGGTCGCTCCGCAGACTGAAACGGCGAGTCCCGCCGCCAAAATATTCTTACTTGCGTTGATGTCGCGGTCATGGGTTACACCACAGGTGCAAGTCCATTCCCTTACGTTCAACGGTAATTTTTCGGGAGCATCCCATTTTTGCAACGACCGGCGGGGAATCAATTCCCCGCCTCATAGTCCAAGTCCTCTTAAGAGGACTTCTGCTATGAGACCGTGATTTTAATCACGGTCGGGTCAGGTATACCTTGCATAATTGGGATGCT
>JADQBB010000022.1 GCA_016903695.1 Chlorogloea purpurea SAG 13.99 | reverse complement strand
AGTGAAAGTAATTGACTTACGGTCATCACTTAATGCCCATCCTGACGTTTTATATTCGACCGAGCGGTTGTTTTTCTGGAATTGGGGAAATCCTTTTTTACCGGAAATCTTACTCTTACAGTTATCGTAAAAACGTTGGATCGATGCCCATGCACGTTCGGCTGCTGCTTGACGTGCCATCGAATTGAGTTGGTTGGCGAACGGGAACTTTTTAGCCAGTACAGCACAGTATTTATTGAGGTCGTAGCAAGACTTAGCCCCGCCATCCATCCAAAGCCGAATAGCTTTGTTGCGGATGAACTGAACAGTCTTGATAGCTTCATCAACGGCGCTGAACTGATTGGGTTTACCGTAGGCTTTGAACTCAAATACGACCATTGAATTTTCCCGATGGAACGCTTATGATGGCCATTATCTCATAAATTCTCCGCCTCTAAACTAGAATGGGTTAATCATGAAGGCGATTTTTAGGAACGTTGAGGACAGGATTGCGATCAAAAAACCCCCAGGACATAATTTTAAATCCCGCCGGATGGACGGTCATGATGGGCCATTCTTCGGGGCGGGGAGTATGGGTAACGCCGTAGGTATACCAAACCACCAGGTCATGATTATCGAGGGATTGATTATCGGCTATATACCGGGGTAATCCTTGAGGGGACGAAGCTTGATTGGGATAATTACCGGCCGCGTATAATTCCGATGGATTATATCGGGTCGTCCAGAGATGATGGGTGGCGAATTCTCCCTTTTGGCGGGAATCAGCGAACTCATTGGGATAATAAGGAGTATTATCCCCAGGCATCAACATATAACCCACGGTTGCTCCCACGGCGTTTTTCTTTCCGGGGTTGATAACGGCCCAACTGCGACTTTCGGAGGCTTTCACATCCCTGACGGCGCTTTTTTCATCCTCTAGGGGAGTTTCTAGCATCACGAAGGCGTTACCGTAGGGATTAGCGGATTTTTCCACCGTGGCCACTTTCATCTCGCGAATAGAATTAGCCTTGCCATCCACGTCAAAATCCAGACGGAAATTCATCATGTGTTGATGGTTGATCGCCTCCACATTCGGGGCTACTAGAGTACCGAGGCCGTGATGGGATTGGCTAACATCAGGAGTTGCCTTAGCCAACATGATACCGGTGAGTTCGCTTTTCTGTTCTAGAGTACCATCCTGGTGAAATATCCAATTGATAGCGTAATCGTAATTACCGATCGCTGCTACCGTCGTGATGACTAAATTGCGGGCGCGTCTACCTTCAAAAGTTTCTGTATTAAAATCGTAGTGCCGCCAGAGAATACCGCTATCTTGTTCGTAAATGCCGATGATATTTTTGGTCACGGACGGTTTACCCGACTCATCGGCAAAAAGTGCGTCCAATAACAGAGCATTTTCTGGTACATCGTTATTAGGTTCCAGGGGAGTAGATAACCAGCCGAAACGGTATTCACCTACATCGAAAGCACTTCTGACCGCCCAAGCCCTAGAGGTATCGGAATAGGGAACTACCATTTCGGAAAGACTGGCTCGATAGAGTATGGGACGCTCTTTCCCGTTGTCGTTGTAGCTGATTTGATAGAGGGTTAATCCTTCTCTAGGGTGCATCAGATAGCGAAATTTCCAATTCAGCCAAGACACTTCGTTACCGTTAATAACGAAACTATTGCCTTTCGGCTGTTTGATTCTCAAAGGTGAAGGAGATTTCTGCAAGGGGGCGAGGGTTTTCTCGTCATAATCGAAATTTTCTTTCGAGAAAGGCACTATACCATTATCGATTACCTCGAAGACTTTACCCCCGTTCAAGTCTACCGTCACCATCAATCCTTCTATGGGGGCCCCGTAGTAATTATCGCGATCTTTGCCTTTGTAGTAAGTGATTCCCCGCATCAAGCGTTTACCATCGGCTTTCTCTTTCTCATTCATCATCCCCATAGCCCAACCGTCAACTATGGTATTCTCGAAGTCATTGATACCTCGTTTTTTGACGGCTTCCTGCCAGCGAGGATCACTTTTGGCTAATTTGTCGAGAAGTACGTATTCATCGTCTAAAATGGGCGGTTGTCCCGTGGATATTTCTGACCAAGATACTAATTTTTTCTTGTTGAGGTCGATTACTGCGTCGTAAGCTACATTCTTTCTCCTCTGTATGGTGGTGATATTTACCTGTCTGCTGATAGGACTACCTAGGACGAAGTTTAACACTGTCTCTTTATCGGGTTCGCGTAGGGATATATCGGGGAAAGCCACATCAGGCCCTAGAGATTTCTCTTTTTTCACGATGGCTACTGCAGTTTCTATCTCTGTCACTGTCAGGGGTGAAAGGGGATGAACCATTTCTGGCTGTTGCGCTCCCACTCCCTGCCAAATCAGTACGGCTATACAGCCAGCCAAGCAAGCTAAAGCCCATCTTTTCCAAAATCGATTCTGTTTTAACATGACTAATGAGCAAATCTGCTTTTTGGGGTGATTTTCTCGCTTTTGAAGACGATTTAGCTTAAATTCTAAGCCAGTCAACCCGGAAAACAACCGAAGAAAGTATTAAAGACGATCGCAAAAATAACGCCGGTATAGTTCTAGGGTAACGGTGGCCGCGTCTCCCTCGATCGTGATCAAACCCATACCTTCTAATTTATGCCCTAAAGTCGGGTCTAATTTAACGCCCCCCTCTGCCTCCATTACGTCTTTCATCGCTGCCATTAAGGAAGGCTGTTGTTGTAAGTTGCGCCAATGACGAAGTAGATGGGCCGAGTAAATGCCCCCTTGAGTCGGGGCCTGTGCCAGAATTTTATCAGGGTCGCTATTTTCTCTGCCATATTCTTCAATTGCCAGGTTAATTAAATAAGGATGCCCGCCTACTAATTCTGTTAAATTCACCAGAAAATTCTCTGCGGTCTCGTTCATCGATAAACCTCGGTATAGGGCTAGTTGTTTTATTTGTTCTAAAGTAAAGAACGGTAGTTTAATTTCTTTACCCACGTTGAAAGGCGATTGGTTAATATCCAATTTAATATAAGCTTCCGTGGAATAGGCGATTACTAATCTTAGTTGCTTCCACAGTTCTAAATTATTAGCTTCTTCGTGCCACACTCGCAACATCTGTAAAAAATCTTGGGCAATTTCTGGATGTTCAAAAATTTTATCTACGTTATCTAAGGCAAGAATCAAAGGGGTGCTTATTTGTTCGAGAATGTAACTTTGAAAATAAGTTTTACAACTCATCAAACTTCCGTATAGTTCTTCATCCCAATAATCATCTAAAAGGGGTTTTAGTTTTAACTCCCGGCTCACATTAGCAGAAAACCACCGTAAAAATTTATCTAGACTCGACAATATAGATGTTTCCGCCGTTTGCAAGTTGATGTATACGGTTTGAAAGCCGAAAATCTGGTTTTGGGATATGAGCTGATTCACTAAATAAGTTTTGCCCATCTTTTCTGGGGCTTTAATTCTCAAGAGAGAGCCGAATTTAGTAATTTCTTCGTAACATTCTGTTTCTACGGGGGGACGTTCGATATAAAGTTTATTATTGAGGGATTGTGTGGGCGCGACTAAGCCTGGATTCTGTCGCCACTGGGTATATTTAATATCTTTAAACCAACTTAGGAGAATATTGTATTTGCCCGGCCCTTTATTGTTCAATTCCAGTTCTGGACAGCCATTTTCCTTATCTTTAGAGAATTTACTGTAAACTTGTGTCATGTATTTTTTGTAGGTTTCATGACTGGGTGCTTGTGCTAATTCCCAAATTTCCTCGTCTTTCTTGCGCCAATTCTCGTATTGGAAACGAACCAGAAAAATGTCCTTGAGTCTGCCGGTTAAATCATACTCTTGAATAATTTGTTTTAAAAATTCGTCCCACCCTTGCGGTTTCATAGGTTATTTGCGATCAATAATGTCTTTTACCCATTCTACTTTTTTCCATGTAAGTAGAAAGGTAATGGGACTGACATCACCCCGGATAAATACTATCCTAGATCATGAAATACCCTCGTATACGCGAAGGAGACCCGATCATGAAACCCACTCTAACTTTACTTCTAGGCTTTGGCCTTTTCTGGAGTTCGAGTATCAGCGCGATGGCAGAGGCGATAACGGTTAGTTCAGACCAAGGGCCCCATGTCACGATCGTCCAACAGCGGGACTGTAAAGGCGATAAGGACGACAATTGCAAATAAACGGGAAGTTGATCTCGTGAGAGTCTTCCCGCTTATTTGACCCGATATATAGATTTAGAGGTGTAATAGCCTCTTTTGTCATTATGACCCACTTCTAAATAGTTCAAATACCTGTTCGCAGAATTGTTTTAATTTTTCTCCTACTGCGGCGACCGGTAAGGATTGCCCGGTTAATTGCCACTGTCCGATAGTGGACATTTGCCAAGCTGTACCTTGATGGTTGATACCCACCATATCCAAACCGATCAAGTTTCGGGTTTCGATTTCAGGATCGTCATGTAGCCGGATTTGTACGAGAATACTACGACTTTGGATTTTGGGACTCCAACCTGGAAAGTGAAAACCGATGTCGATCGAGTGGGGATCGACTAAATTAAGAGTATCAGGATCGTTGCGCCAAGGTTTGAGATCGGCCCTCGCATCGGGAAACTGTTGTTTGAACAGATTGACGACGGTAGCGATCTTAGCTGTTAATTCAAGCCCCTTCGCTTGCTCTGACGCGTTCATGATGTGGTTTTTTAACTAAGCTTTAATTTAAATTAGCGGAAAAATACCTTTCCAGACAAGGTTGATCTTAAAGATCGATCGCTTTGTCCGGTACACTTGTTCTGAGACCCTAGAAAAGATAGAATAGAAGCAGTCGCCATCAATAGCAGAATGCCTGACTATGAATAACTGTATCTTGAGTGGAAAAATCATCCGTCGTCCCGAATTGCGTTATACCCAAGACAATCAAACTCCTTACGCCCAGATGGTAATAGAATTCGATGCCCTGCGGAATGAAGACAATCCAGGCACCATGAAAGCGGTAGCTTGGGGTAATCTAGCAAAAGAAGTGGCCGAACATTACGGGGAAAACGATCGAGTTATCGTAGAAGGGCGTTTGTCGATGATGAAGATCGATCGTCCCGAAGGCTTTAAAGAAACCCGCCCCGAATTAGTCATCTCTCACATTTATCAGGTGAGTGGCGATATTAAAGCCACTGTACCCGGGATGGAAAAATCAGAGAAAGTAGTAGCGATGAGTAACTACAAACCGAAAGCCGTGGAAACGGCCCCGAAACAACCCCGAGAAGATTTCGCCTATGAATCATCCTACGAGTTATCTCAACCCTCTTCCACCCCCGTTAAAGAGGAAGAAGAGAAAGATTTAGACGATATACCTTTCTAAACCGCAGTGACTTTAAATCCACGGCTACTGGAAGAATACCTATCCGCTTATCCCCTATCGGTACACATTTTTCCACAAGTGGCTTCTACCAATACCACCGCTTGGGAAATATTGTCACGGGCCCATGATCCTATCTTGGTAATCGCCGAAGCACAAAGTGAAGGGCGCGGTCAATGGGGTAGACAATGGCAATCACCAAAGGGAGGATTATATTTATCTCTAGCCTTCGATACGGCTTTATCTAACCCGGCGAATTATCCCCTCGTCTTCGCCAGTGGTTGGGGGATAGCCACTGCATTAAGAAATAAGGGACTACCCGTGGCGCTGAAGTGGCCTAATGACTTGATGCTGGAGGGAAGAAAGTTGGGGGGTATTAAAATAGAAAGCCGCGGGGTTTACATCGTCGTCGGTGTCGGGATTAATTGGCTCAATCCGGTTCCAGGAACAGGTATTAATTTGGCCTCGTATGAAAGCTTATTATCTCTGGAAGAATTAGCCGCCTTAACGACTCTAGGTATACTTGATGGTTACGACTATTATCGTCGTCAGGGCATCGAAGAACTTTTGAAAGTCTATACGGATTTGTGGATTAACGATCGTCAGAAGGTAATTATTAACGGTCACGAGGGGACGATTATCGGCGTTACTCAGGAGGGAAATCTGCGGGTGAAATTGCACTCTGAAAACGCCTCCACGGTGATGACTTGTCCCCCAGGGGCGGTTAGTCTGGGTTATGATCAAGATAGAGATTGAAGGAGAAAGTCTATTTATACCGCACCTTTAGCCCGTTTGATCGAACAATTGCAGAATCTGCCAGGGGTGGGGCCGAAAACAGCCCAGAGGTTAGCCCTACATATTTTGAAACAGCCGGAAAATCAGGTACAGGCTCTCGCTAAAGCGATCGTGGAAGCGAAAAAACAGGTAGGCTTATGTAGTGTCTGTTTCCATCTTTCCGCCGAATCCGTCTGTGAGATCTGCCGTAATCAAAACCGGGATAATCAAAGTATCTGCGTGGTGGCCGATTCCCGTGACGTTATCGCCCTAGAAAAAACCCGCGAGTACGGGGGCAAATATCACGTTTTAGGTGGTGTTATTTCCCCTATGGATGGTATCAGCCCCGAACAATTAAATATTAATCCACTGGTAAAAAGAGTCAGTCAGCAATCGGTGAAAGAGGTAATTCTGGCTATCAGTCCCAGCGTGGAGGGAGAAACCACGACTCTTTACGTGGGCAGACTACTAAAGCCCTTTACTAAAGTCACTCGTATCGCTTTCGGTCTACCGATGGGCGGCGATTTAGAATACGCGGACGAGGTAACTTTGGCAAGGGCGTTAGAAGGAAGGCGAGAGTTAGATACTTGATCGATTAACTACTAAACTTAATATTGCCAGCGCCAGTTAAGGGCTTTGGGGGCTTGATAAACTTCTTGGCGTAATTTAGGTGATGGGGTTTTCTCACCTGGTATTTGATAACGCCAATTAATAGCGTGGGGTTGGCGGTAACATTCTTTAACGGGCGCTTGGTATTTAGAAATAAAGCCGCGGTAGATCAAGTTCATGATAGTATTTCCTCGTTGATAAACTTTGATTTAGTAAGATACGCCGCGATATTTACGCTGGCCACGAACGTTGTTTTCGGCGGCGGTCACATTCAAGATCATGTAATCGATTCCTCTGTATTTGCCGACGTTAAATAATTGTTTTTCGCAAATTTCTAAATTGTTGTTGTTGTATGGATTACCACGGTAGCAAAGGTTCATGGTTGGTTTTCGATCCGAAGTTCAGTTGTGTTATCTCCTGTTGATACCAATATTAGGATTTCTCACCCCCATCCACAATCCATAAAACTCATAGAATAATCGCGTTATTCAGAAGGCTGAAGTTCATATAAATCTCATGAGTATTTATACTTAAGCATGAGGTATGATTGTTTTTGCAGTAAGTTTTTCCACTATATTGATAGTTACTGACGCTCTTAATCTCCGTAGACCTCGATCGAACCATGAACTTAGAATCCGTATTGGAGAAGATAAATTTTCAACTGCTAGGACTGAGTAACCGTGTACTCAATCACGCGGAAACTTTAATACTGCGGGGAATCTGGGAAAACGAGACCTATCAGGAGATAGCCGATCGAGGGGGCTACAGTGCAGGTTATCTTACTAATGTGGTAGCACCGGAGTTGTGTCGCAAACTTTCGGAGATGACGGGGCAGAAAGTGACTAAAAAGAATTGTCGCTTTCTCTTAGAGTCCTACTTGAGCGCGGCCGCTTCCAAAAACCTACCCCTCGTAGTTGACGAGATGAAGGAAACCGGGGGTAAAAATCACGACTACGCCTATCCTAGCGGGGCGATACCTTTAGAATCGGGATTTTATATAGAACGATCGCAACAGGAAGGAAAAGCCTACAACGAGATAGAAAGGGCGGGGGCGTTAATCCGTATCAAAGCACCCCAAACGATGGGCAAAACCTCTTTACTATTAAGGATTCTCGCCCACGGTGAAAGGTTGGGTTATAAAACCGTCAGCCTCAATCTCCAGCAGATAGACTCGGATATTCTTACCAACCTAAATCGTTTTCTGCGTTGGCTTTGTGTCAATATTAGTTATCACCTGAATATAGAAAATAAACTAGATGAATATTGGGATGAAGATATAGGTAGTAAGCTTAGTTGTACCGTATATATGCGCTATGTATTAGATCAGATCGAAGCGCCCCTGGTATTGGCATTAGACGAAGTGCAATGTGTATTTGAATATCCGGTAATCGCCAAAGATTTTTTCCCTTTATTGCGCTCTTGGTACGAAGAAGGCAAGAGAAATGAAGTTTGGAAACAATTACGGACGATCGTGGTTCACTCCACAGAAATTTATGTACCATTACAGTTAACTCAGTCTCCTTTTAATGTGGGGCTACCGATTCAATTAGAAATGTTCACCCCGAAACAAGTTCTTTTACTAGCCCAGCGTTACGGGATTCAGATAAGCGAGGGAGAAGTTAATAAACTCATGGAATTTTTAGGAGGACACCCCTTTTTAGTCCACCTTGCTTTATATCATTGGGCTATCGGTCAAACCAGCCTGCAAGAATTATTAGAAACTGGTAGTAGTGGCCGGGGCATCTATGACAATTACTTGCAAAGACACTGGGGGGTTTTGGAAGGACAACCCCAATTATTAGACACATTACAACAGGTGCTGGCTTCCGGTGAACCTCTGACAGTCGATCGATTTATCGCTTATAAACTTACCAGTATGGGACTGGTAAAAGGTAACGCCCAAGAAATCAGCCCTAGCTGCGAATTGTACCGCCAATATTTCCAAACTATCTAACTCAGCCTATGAATCCCCCCCAATTCCCCGCCGCGATTAAAACGGTTAAACAAGACGAGATCGATGACTCCCAGATGACGGTAATCGAGGGCAACTTACCCCATGATCTCATAGGTCATGTGTTTTTACTCGCCCCCGTCGGTCACGTAGATTCCTATCGGGTGGGGGATATGGTGTATCCGGCCCATTACGGTACTCCTCTATACAACGGTAACGGTTTGATTTGCCGTTTGGATTTTGACTCTCCAGGTAAAGTGGGTATCAGGACGCGTATCGCCAAAACCCCTTGTTACTACGCCGATCTAGCCACGAAAACGGGGACTAAACACGCCGAGTATGGTTTTTCTAACTTCGGGCTGGCGCGTCTGTCTACTTGGTTGGGGGTGAGGACTGTAGCTAATACTAACCTGGTGGCGATGAAATTCCGGGATCAGCAGGAGAGATTACTATTAAGTCAAGATGTGGGGCGACCATACGAAATCGATACGGTATCCCTGGAGATTGTGACACCGGTGGGCGCTAATTGGGAATGGTTGGAACAATTACCCCTGAATCTACCCTTCGAGATGGTGATGACTTGCGCCCATCCTTATTTCGACTCTCACACCCAACAATTAATTACCGTTAATTTCGGCAAGTCCCTAAGCACCCTCACGGGTTCATTAACTAAGGCTAACTCTACCCGACTCCTGCAATTTGTCGAGACACTGATCGAACGTCTGGTAACTTGGTTGGAAGAACCTTTTAATCTGGCCCGCAACTGGGGGATACTAGGGGAGATTCGCGAACATATAAGTTTGATAGCCGAAGAATTGAGTCATACCCCGGAGACTATCCAAAAAATAACGAGTGAAGTGGTCAACCTGATTACAGAGGTGATCAACGGTCAATCTTCGCCCCTTCTAGAGGACTTAAAACAGATACTGGATCTCCTGCGGCAGATGATAGAGGGTTTGAGTAAAATCGATGACTTTCTCGATGTGATCACTTGGGATGGAGAGGGGAAACTACAGAAATGGCGGGTGACTTTGGGCGATGGCACACCTATCAAGATAAAACAAACCGTCCATCAAATCGCAGTCACGGAAGATTTTATTATCATCGTGGATACGGGTTTCAAGGTGGGGATAGAACAATTGATCACCCAACCCGTCCTGAAAAATAAAAAGTTAGAAGCTATCATCCGTAATCTCGCCGACTACCCCCAATCGATCGAGAGTAACGTCTATATTATCTCTCGCGCCGACCTTAATCCAGTTAGTAATAAAATTACCGCCAGACAGGTAACGCTCGAGGAAGCCATCATTCATTTCGTCGCCGATTACCAGAATCCGGGGCGAGAGATTACCCTCCACGCCGCCTTGAACAACGCCTGGGATGTAGCGGAGTGGGTGCGGAAATACGATGATTTACCCTGTAAAGACGGCGGGCCTTCCGAAGCCTTGGGGATGATGTCGGGCACAGCCGATTTACACTCTTTCGCCCGCTACGTTATCAACGGCGATACGGGGATTATTAACAGACCCAAGAGTAAAGTTTTACAAGATAAAGATATAAGTTGGGCGACGGCTATCTATGCCTATAACGAGGCCCCGGAGTTATCCAAATTCAACACTATTTATTGGAATTCCTGGGGTTGTTGGCCGGATTTATTGACCGGGTTCATCCTCGACCTGTATCGGCAGTATCCTAGAAACATAAAACAGAAAGAACTAAAGGAAATAACGAGCGCGGGAATACCAGCTAATATCTGCCGTCTGTCTACCGATGCCACCCCCCCTACCTTACAAATCGAGGATAGGTATCAATTCCCCGACGGCCATTTCGCTAACTCGATCCAGTTCATACCCCGCGCGGGCAAAGAAGACAGTAGTACCGAGGGCTATTTACTGGCTACCGTTTTACAGGGAGACAGTAGCGAATTGTGGCTACTGGACGCTCAAAATTTAGAAGGGGGCCCTTTATGCCGTCTCCATCATCGGGGTTTGAAATTCGGCTTCACCACTCATAGCACTTGGATGAAGGAGATTGCCCCCCGCCAAGCCTCTTATTGTATACCCGTGCGGGCTGATTTCGCCCCCTCGGTGACTATCCAACCCCCCAGTATTCGCGAATTATTCGAGAAACAAGTATACCCCTACTTTAAAACCGCTGGGGGTAAGGGAGATTATCCCCCTGTACCCGCGTCTATTACCAGTGCTAAAAGGTATGAATTGGATATATCCCTGGAAGTTTTTGATGGAGAATTGCCCGATGGGTTAGAAGGGCATTTATTTTTCGTCACCCCGGTAGGCTCGGTGGCTTCTCATGGTTTACCGAATTCGGCGGGTGATAGTATATTCAATGGGGATGGTATGGTCTATCGCGTGGATTTCCAAGATGGTGCGGGGGTGAATTTAAAATCCCGCATCATGAAAACTCCCTGTTACTATGCTGATCTCGCGGCCTCCCAGAAAGAGGAATACAAGGATTATAAATTCCAAAACTACGGGATTACCCGTTTCTCCCGCGCTTTGGGGACGAGAAATCAATTAAATACCGCCTTCGTGGTGTTATCTTCGGGATTGGGAAAGCACGATCGATTGTTAGTCACTTACGATGGTGGCCGGCCCTACGAAATCGACCCCTCTACTTTGGAGTTAATCGCCCCCGTGGGTTATAACCGGGAGTGGAAGGCGGAAGCGGATTTCGATTACGTTTTCCCGCCCCTGTTGAGTACCGCCCATCCTGGATTCGACACCGAGAAACAGATCCTGTTTACTGTTAATTATGGTCGATCGATCAATAATTTTCTGCTCACTATCCCCTGGCTGAATGAATTAGAAGACTTTCCCGTGGTAGTAGAAGATTTATTAGAGAGTCTGGCTAACTATTTTGAAAAACAGGAACAAATTATAAGTTACCTGCAAACCGTGTTTAATTTTGCTCACGACGGGTGGGAAATTTTCAACCGTCTTTTAGGTACTGGTATCGGCATTTCTGATTTCGTGTATATTATGGCTTGGGATGGACAAGGCGAGTTAGAAAGATGGAAAGTCTTGGACGAGGAGGGCAATCCGATTACAATCGAACAAACCATCCATCAAATCGGCGTTACGAGAGACTACATTATTATCGTTGACACGGCTTTTAAAGCGGGCATGAGACAGGTACTCAATAACCCCATCCCCCGCAATAAGCAAGCAGAAAAGTTGTTGCGAGATACGGTCACGGGGCAAGTCAACCCTGACACGGTAATTTATTTAATCCGTCGCGACGAGTTAACCGCCGGACAACGTTACTCGGATGATAATCCCGAAGCCTCGGTAACGGCAAGAAAAATAGTTATTCCCCTACCTACCTTTCATTTCTTCGTGGACTACGATAATCCGGCGATGCTGATAACCCTCCATATGGCCCACGTGGGCGGGCAAGATGTGGCCGAGTGGATACACCCCAACGATACTTCACCCTACCACAATAATCGTCCCCTCCCCGATAATCTAGCTGGATTGCCCACTCAGGAAACGGATATTAGTCGTCTCGGCAAATACGTTATCGATGGGGAATCGGGGAGACTGGTAACTTCGGAAATTATCTCCAATGAGAATTTAACTTGGGGTATCGGTTTCGGCACTTATAGCGACTATCCCGCAGGGCCTGGTAAGCTAGAGAAAATCTACTGGCAGTCTTCGGGACTGTGGCACGATTTATCGACAAAATTCGTGACCAATCTCTACGAACATTATCCCTATCGGTTAATCCCCCTTCATGAAGTATTGAGTCGGGCGACCAACGGACAGACTAAACCGCCTACTCTATTCTGTGTGGATACGGCAACGATGACCGTATCCGATAGTTACCAGTTTCCTCTCACGGACGAAAATGGTGATTACTGGGAACCTCACATGATGAGTTCGCCTCAGTTCATACATGGGGGCAAGGGACAAGATTTTATCTTCTGTACCGTTTATACCCCGAAAGAAAATCAACTGTGGATTTTTTCTGCTGATAATCTCAAGGGCGGCCCCCTGTGTAAGTTGAGACACGGCGATTTGAGTTTCAGCGTTACATTACATACAGCCTGGTTGCCTCGGATCGATCGAAGTGATACCCATTATAATTATTCGCTCGAGGAGGATTATAACCCCTTAATTAGTGACCCGCAAATGCAGAACTTCTTCGATCGAGAAATCTACCCCCATTTCCCCGGCGAATGATTACCATCCCTGATATTGAAGTCATCGAGCAAATTTACGAAAGCGCGAATACATTAGTTTATTCGGGTGTGCGTCATGGGGATGATGGGCGGGTGATCTTAAAAGTATTGAAGCGGGATTATCCCACCCCGGAAATGCTATTTCGTTACCGCCAAGAATATGAGGTAACTTCTTCTCTAGACTTTCCCAATGTTATTAAAAGCTACGACTTGAAAAAGTATCAGAGAACTTTAGTAATCGTCCTCGAAGATTTTGGCGGTCAATCATTAAAAATCCTCTCCCAAAGCAGAAAATTCTCTTTAGAAGAATGCCTATCTTTGATGGTGAAAACCACGGTCAGCCTCGCTAACATTCACGGGAGTAATATAATTCACAAAGATATTAATCCCTCTAATATAGTCTTCAACCCCGACACGGGGGAGTTAAAAATAATCGATTTTGGCATCGCCACTTCTTTAAGTCAAGAGAATCCCACACTGAATAATCCTAACGTTATTGAAGGCACATTGTGCTATATTTCGCCGGAACAAAGCGGGAGGATGAATCGGCATCTCGACTATAGAAGCGATTATTATTCTCTGGGAGTTACCTTCTATGAATTGCTGACCGATTCTCTACCTTTCACCGCTAGTGACGTTATGGAGTTAGTCCATTGTCACATAGCCAAACAGCCCCCGTCGCCCCACAAAATAGATTTGCGGATACCCCCGGTAGTCTCAGATATAGTGATGAAACTACTGGCTAAAAATGCCGAAGACCGTTACCAGAGTAGTTGGGGATTGCTGGCGGACTTGGAAATCTGTTTATCGTATCTGCAAGCGGGAAAAGAGATTCAACCTTTCATTATCGGCACGGAAGATATTATCGCCCGTTTCCAAGTGCCACAAAAACTCTACGGGAGAGAAAAGGAAATAGCCACCCTTCTATCAGCTTTTGAAAGGGTGAATAGCGGTACGGAAACCAGTCCGCCTAGAAGCGAGATGATGTTAGTATCGGGCTATTCCGGGGTGGGTAAATCGGCTTTGGTGCAGGAAGTGTATAAGCCCCTGACACAGAGGAAAGGGTATTTTATCGCGGGTAAATTCGATCAATTCAATCGGAATATTCCCTACTCGGCTTTCATTTGCGCTTTTCAAGAATTGATCAAGCATTTACTTTCTGAAACCCGCTCGCAGTTACAACAGTGGCGGGAGCAATTGTTAGAGGCAGTGGGTGTGAATGGACAGGTAATCATCGATGTGATACCTGAATTCGCCCTGATTATCGGTAGCCAAGACCAGGTTGTAACTCTACCACCTACCGAGTCCCAAAATCGTTTTAATTTGGTTTTTCAAAATTTCATCGAAGTTTTTACCCGTCCCCAACACCCTCTAGTAATTTTTTTAGACGATTTACAGTGGGCCGACTCGGCATCTTTGAATTTAATGCAATTGTTATTAGGTAATGTCAACGGTCAATATCTGTTTTTAATCGGTGCTTATCGGAGTAATGAGGTTTATCCGGCCCATCCTCTTAATTATACTCTGGAGCAATTGCGGAAAGTGGGAGCGATCGTCAATTCTATATCCCTCGCCCCCCTCGATTTACAGCAGGTGAATCAATTGGTTGCCGATACTTTTAATTGTTCTTTACACAGTAGTAAAGCGTTAGCGGGTTTGGTTCTAACTAAGACCAATGGCAATCCTTTTTTCATCAACGAATTTTTAAAATTTCTCTATCAAGAGAAGTTAGTATACTTTGACTTATATTCCGGGGATAATCGGGGCTGGCGATGGGATTTGGAGTTAATTAAATCTCAGGCGTTAACTGATAATGTAGTGGAATTGATGGTTAACAAGATTCAAAAGTTACCACCCCAGACTCAAGAGTTATTAAAACTGTCTGCTTGTATAGGGCATCAATTCGATTTAGAAACTTTGGCTTTGCTCGCCTCTACGGGGCGAAAGACTACGATCGAGCATCTCAAATCTGCAGTTAATGAAGGTTTAGTCTTGCCTATAGGTCACGGTTATAAGTGGATAGAATTGGATTTAGAAGGAGCGGAAATACAGGAAAAAGTTCTTTATAAATTCGCTCACGATCGTATTCAACAAGCCGCCTATAGTTTGATCGATGAAGGTAGTAAGGGCGCATTGCACCGACAAATAGGAAGTATACTTTTCGATAAAGTTACTCCGGCGCAAAGAGAACATTTAATCTTTGATATAGTCAATCAACTTAATTTAGGTATCGATTTAGTTGAGAGCGCATCTGAACAGGATCAACTGATTGAATTAAATTTTATTGCCAGCCAGAAGGCTAAAGAATCCACGGCGTACGAAGCGGCTTGGAATTACATAAAAATTTCGATTGAATTACTGAGGGCGGATAGTTGGCAAAAACAATATAACTTGACCTTCGATATTTATCTAGAAGCTATAGAAATAGCATTTTTAGCCACTAATTTCGAGGAGATGAATGGGCTGGTTAAAGTAGCTTTAAAACAGAAGCTAAACACTTTAGACAAAGTTAAAGTCAATAGCTTAAAAATTCAAGCTTATATGTTTCAAAATCAACCGAGTCTGGCGGTTGAACACTCTCTGGAAGTTTTCCGGTTATTGGGGGTTAAATTTCCCAAACGTCCCCACCGGGGTCATATTTTCCTGAATTTAATGCAAACGAAACTGAGTTTATGGGGAAAATCGATCGAGGATTTAGATAAACTTCCTCTCATGACAAATCCTTACCGACTAGCCACGGTAAATTTAATCGCCAGAATCGGAGTGGCTGCCTACGTGAGTTCGCCGATGTTATATCTGTTGATGATTTTGCGGGAGTTACGCATATTTATCAAACACGGTAATTACTCCGAATCTTTACTGTGTTATGCCGCCTATGGTCTGCTTCTGTGCGGCACTTTCGGGGACATTGATAACGGGTATAAATTCGGGAAATTAGCTTTAAAACTTGGTGATAATCCTCTATTTAAAAATAGTATCTCTCAGTTTAGATGTTGTCATGTGGTCTACAGTTTCGTGATTCATTGGCAGGAACACGCCCGCAACACCTTAACACCTCTACTAGAAACCCACGTAAGAGAATTAGAAATAGGTGACTGGGAATTCGGCGGTTACTCCCTATTCATGTACGCCAGTAATGCCTATTGCGTGGGTGAGAATTTAACTCAACTCGCCGGTCAGTTAGAAGAGTATAGTTCTTTGTTAGTTAAGTTGAAACAGCAAACGGCGGTTAACTATAACGCTTTAATTTATCAAACAGTTTTCAACTTAATCGAGCCGGTGGCTAACCCCTATGAATTAATAGGGAGAATATACGATGAAAATCTCATGAAACCGATTCACGAGTCGGTTAATGACTTACCGGCTTTATTTAATCTTTATCTACATAAACTCATCTTCTACTATTTATTCGACCACTATGAACAGGCTCTAAATATTGCCGGTGTACCGACTCAATATATGGGGGGGGCTGCCGGTTCACTTAATATTCCCCTTTACTATTTATATCAATCCCTGACACATCTTTCTCTAGCCCCCGTTAAGCCTAGAAATTTAGCCCAAGTGAGAAAAAATCAGAAGCAAATGAAACATTGGGCGAAATACGCACCGATGAACTTTCTCAACAAATACTATTTAGTAGAGGCAGAAATAGCAAGAGTACAAGGTAATTATGCAACCGCAAGAGATTATTACGATCGAGCCATTCAACTTGCCCAAGAAAATGATTATATCAACGAAGAAGCCCTTGCCTATGAATGTGCGGCCCGTTTTTATTTGGACAGTAAACAAACCCATCTAGGGCAATTCTATCTACGCAACGCCCATTATGCTTACCGACAGTGGGGGGCGAGCAACAAAGTTAAACACTTAGAATTGAAATACCCAGAATTATTAGGAGAAACAAGTGGAGAAATTACCTCATCTAAAACCTCTACTTCTTTAACTAGTATTTCCCAGAATATCACTGACACTTTTGATTTTGGTAGTGTCATGAAAGCATCCCAGGTAATTTCGGGAGAGATAGTGTTAGAGAAACTTCTCCGGCAGCTGATGAAAACCGTATTAGAGAACGCGGGGGCCCGCCAGGGATTATTAATTCTCCAACAGGGGCAAAACTGGCAAATACAAGCTCAAGGAAGTGTAGACCCATTATCTATTCAAGTTCTCGAAAAAATCCCGGTTGTTTTAGAGCAATATAACTCGTTAATGTCTATCAGTATCATTAACTATGTAATGCACAGTCAAAATAGTGTTATTCTGCCAGACGCTTCCTCGGAAGGCGATTTCAAGAACGATCGTTACGTGATGGAAAGTAACGCCAAATCGATTCTCTGTCTGCCGTTGTTAAATCAAGGTCAGTTAATCGGTTTATTGTATCTAGAAAATAATCTCATCGTCGGGGCCTTCACCCCGAAACATTTAGAAGTATTGAACCTCTTATCATCCCAGGCGGCTATCTCCATCAGAAACGCTCAACTGTACGAAGATATGAGTGTATTGAACGCCAATCTCCAGAGAGAGATCATCGATCGTCAAAAAGCGGAAGAAGCCTTGAAAGAAAGCGAGAAGAAACTGGCTCAATTTCTAGAAGCAGTGCCTGTAGGTGTCTTTGTGGTGGATGCCCGTAGTAACACCCCCTATTACGCCAATCAAACAGCCCGAAAAATTCTCGGACAGGGTATTATCTCCGATATAACTCCCGAAGAAATGCCCCAATTGTATCGAGCCTATCTAGCGGAAACCGAGCGACTTTATCCCCCCGCGGAACAACCCATAATTAAAGCTTTAAGGGGAGAAAGTTCTACAGTTGACAATTTAGAAATTCGCTTCGATGATACGGTGATTCCCCTAGAAGTTTCCGCTACGCCCATCTTTAATGAAGGGGGAGAGGTAGTGTATGCGATCGCTGCTTTCATCGACATCACACAACGTAAACGATCGGAAGAAGAAAGATTACAATTCACTCAAGAGTTAGCCCTTAAAAATGTCGCCTTACAACAGGCGAAAGACCAGTTATCGGAATACAGTAAAACTCTAGAGATAAGAGTTGAAGAAAGAACGAAAGAACTATCACAAACCTTAGAAATTCTGAAAGCTACCCAAGCGGAATTATTAATAGAAAATGCCCTACTGAAAGCCGATGAAACCCCCTCCAAAATAGATTACCAAGTCGGTGGTAGCTTACCGATGGATGCCCCTACATACGTGGTGAGGACAGCCGATAGACACCTGTATAAAGCGCTGAAACAGGGTGAATTCTGCTACGTACTCAACGCCCGCCAGATGGGTAAATCTAGTCTGATGGTGCGGATGATGCACTATCTACAACAGGAAGGTTTCATCTGCGTGGCCATCGACCTCACCCGTATCGGTAGCGAAAATATCACCCCGGAACAATGGTACAAAGGTATGGCCACGGAACTATGGCAGAGTTTCAATCTTTTCGGGGCGGTCAATTTGAAAGCTTGGTGGAATGAGAAGGGAGATTTATCCGCCGTCCAGAGATTGGGTGGTTTTATTGAAGAAGTAATTCTGGGACATTTCCGGGGGCAACATATAGCTATCTTCATCGATGAGATAGATAGTAGCCTCAGTTTGAATTTTTCCGTACACGACTTTTTCGCCCTGATCCGCTCCTGTTACAATCAAAGGGGGATTAATCCCGTCTATAATTACCTCACCTTCGCTTTCTTCGGCGTGGCTACACCCTCGGACTTGATCAGCGATTCTAAACGCACTCCTTTCAATATCGGCCACGCCATCCAATTAGAAGGGTTTAAAGAACACGAGGCCCAACCCCTCTTATACGGTCTGGCCGATCGAGTCACTAACCCTCAGTTAGTGCTCAAACAAATTTTATACTGGACGAATGGACAACCGTTTCTCTCGCAAAAACTCTGTCAGTTAATCCGTAATACTTCTAACTCGATTCCCCCTAACGAAGAGGGTCAGTGGATCGATAATCTAGTCAGGGATAATATACTCGCTAATTGGGAGTCTCAAGACGAACCGGAACATTTAAGAACGGTTCGCGATCGTTTACTCAGAAGTGATAACAACCGAGAACTTTTACAACTGTATCAACGGATTTTAGGGGGTGGAGAGATTAAAGCCACCGATAGTTTGATAGAGAGGGAATTAGTCCTATCGGGTTTAGTAAGCAAACAACAGGGGTATCTGGTAGTAAGTAACCCCATCTACGAGGTGATCTTTAATAACTCTTGGGCGGGCCAAAATTTAACTAATCGTGAGAGTTATGATTGACGGAACCCAGTTGCTGACGCACATCATCTATAGCGGTATTCAATTGGGCTATCTTGGCTTCTAAATTACGCCGCGCCATCTCCATACTTTCCTCGGAATCCAATCTCAAGGGCGTGTCATTGTTCTGGGTCAACATCGCCTGTTCTCCGGTTGCCGATTTTTTGACCCGTGAAGCGAGGACACTTCCCAGTATACCCCCGACTAAACCCCCGACCACCGCGCCCGCTAAAAAACCGCCGGTAAATCCATCTCTTTCACTCATACGTATCTCTCCTATAGCTTTGATCCTATTTTAAGTGCCGAAGGCTCGATCGCCCGCGTCGCCCAATCCGGGTATGATAAAACCTCGATCGTTCAATCCTTCGTCAATAATAGCGGTATAGATATTCAATCCAGGATACTGCTGACTTAATTTCTGTAGGGCCGGGGGTGCTGCGACGATCGATATAATGCGAGTCGAAGCCACGTCACCGCCCCGCTTAGTTATCTCATCCATGGCCGTCATAATCGAGCCGCCGGTGGCTAACATCGGTTCGAGGATGAGGATTCTCGTATTCTCTCGAAATTGAAGGGGCAATTTATTGAGATAACAACTGGGGGTGAGGGTTTCTTCGTCTCTAGCGAGTCCGAGATGATAGACGGAAGCTACCGGTAAAACGCTTTGTGCGCCATCTTGAAGGGATAAACCGGCGCGTAGGATCGGGATTACGGCGATGGGAATACTGGGATTGATAAAAGTAGCGTTACAAGGGGCTAGAGGCGTTTCTATGGTAGTGTCGAAAGTCGGCAGCCAATCTCTGGCCGCTTCATAAGTCAACCAGCGTCCTAATTCCGTCATCGCCGTTTTAAAAAGAACAGAGGGAGTATTTTTATCCCTAGCGATGCCCAACCAGTGTTTCACGAGAGGATGGGGGGGAACATAAACACGTAGTTGAAGAGACATAGGGGATATAGATTGGATGAGGACGGGGTAGGCCCGGAAGCCTACCTTACATCGTACTATCTAACGGCGACGAGTTCTCTGCCGACGGCGGGCTACTGCCTTGCGTTTTCTTTTTTCTTGAGGCGTTTCAAAGAATTGATGCTTTTTAATGTCGGCATAAATTCCCGCCTTAGCAACTTGCCGTTTAAAACGACGTAAAGCCGATTCGATGGCTTCATTTTGACCTACGACTACTTGGGTCATTAAACTGTATTCACCTCCTGACTGGTAAACCTTTAGCGAAAAAGTCCCAATCAAAGATCATAATACAATTTGCGCCCAAAAGCTAGTTAAGGTAAAAAACGATCGAGCGCCGCTTTGAGTTGTTCTATTTCCGTTTCGATCGTACCTTGTTGGGCGGCCCTAGCCACGCATTCGGAGAGATGTTCATCGAGGATCAATCTTGACACTCGATCGATCGCACCCCTGACGGCGGCTATCTGCATGAGAACTTCTGGACAGGCGCGGTCTTCGGCCACCATATTTTTAATCCCGCGAATATGCCCCTCGATGCGCGAGAGGCGATTAATTAACTGTTTCCGTGAGGCTTCGCTATGAACGTGACCCGTATGGGTATGAGTGTGGGTTTCTTGGTGATGAATATGAGGGATAGTATCTAATTCTTGTATTTCCATGTTGCGAGCGTCCTAGATGTGCCTTACTTCCAGTGTGACACAACCTAGGAAGGAGAAGTAGTGGAAAAAAACCTTTTCGTGATTTTCGGCCAGACTTTATAAACGATGAACAGGAGCAAGGCCACGGTAAAAACTCCCGCCAGCGCCGGTAGGGTTAAAGCCAGAACTACCAATCCAGAAGCCCCCAACCATTCTAAAGTGGAGATGATGAAGTTACCCAAACCCCCGGACAAGATAGTCGAACCGATGCGGGAGATGGAAGTGGTACTTTTAATCAATCCGGCCGAACCGCCTCCTACAATAGCGGCTAGAGTCCACTGTGCGATAGAATTCATTTCCGGCAGGGTCGAGGCGGTGACGAAAGTACCAGCGATCGTAGCTAGAGGTAAAGCGATCGGATCGAGAATGTTATCGATAACAGGAATATAATAGCCGATAATTTCCACCGCGCTCGCTATGCCCAACATTAGCAGGGCTTGGTCACTACTAAGCCAGGATAAGTCCGCCGGTAAGCCGATATGCCCAATATCCGCGGCGAAACTTAACATTAAAAACGGCAAAAATAGACGCAAGCCACAGGCGGCGCTGAGACTAATTCCTAATAACAAACTGGCGACGGTATTAACTGAGAGTAAGCTTTCCATAGTCCCGTGAGATCTCGCTTTACTCTAGTAGTGTAACGCGCTTTCCTACTGTTCCTGGCGGTCTGGACAAGTGTGGCTTTCCGTCCATCCGTAGGGGTGTAGGGCACAAATTAATCGACTCCTCGTGGTGCGGTTGTGTCCGTAACTTCGACCGTGGTAATTAACACATCCCCGGCAGGGTTCTGGACAGGATGGTTCTACCCCGTTAAACCCCAATTGTGACCTGAGTATTTGACAGCTTGACTGATGACTTTGCCAGCTTTTCTGGAGGGCCCGATGTCGGATCAAATTAGCGATCATAAGCGGTTTATAAAAATTTATTCCAGTGTTATTTTCAAGGCTTGAGACTGTATTGAACAAATTATACTAAAAGAGTAGATGGGAATTGAACCAAAGTTAGACGTACATAATCTCATGAGAACTTATAGTTATTTATAGTTACTACAAAATTTCGATCAAAACAAATTAACAATGAAAAATATATCTAGAACTTTGAACGCCGGTTTAGTTGGAATCGCTCTTTCTGGTTTGACTGTCATGTTACCGGTCTACGCGCAAGTTAACAACACGACTCCCGATACAACCACTCCTAGCACCACCACTACTAGCCCCGATACTAATACGAGCACAACCACGTATCGTAACCACGACGATGGTTTTGATCTGGGTTGGTTAGGCTTACTCGGTTTAATCGGCTTAGCCGGGTTAAAACGTAAACCCGAACAGCATACCTACCGTCAAGACGTGAATAGGGAACCTTCAACCACTAACTACACGGAATTGCGCTAAGGGATTTTAAAAAACACATTAGAACCGCCATTAATGGCGGTTTTAACGTATTAAATGGTTAAAAATTGTAGGGCAGAAATCTTATCAGAGCGACTACCGCACCGGAAACGATACCGACGATAACCGGCTTGATAAAAGAATTTGCGCCGGTAAGATCAGCAACTTTTTTAACCGTCTCATCGCTTTGCTTTTCTAGTTTCTCTACGTTGTCCTTAATTGTTCTGACTTGTACCTCCAGAGCTTTTACATCTCCCTTAAACTGCTTGCGGGTTGTTCAACAGTTGCAGTTTATAGAGACGGGCGTAGAGACCATCTTCCTGTAATAACTCCTCGTGAGAACCTGATTCTATCAATTCCCCCCGTTTGAGAACGAAAATCCGATCGACGTCGCGGATCGTCGAGAGGCGGTGAGCGATAATAATAGCGGTACGATCGACCATAACCTGTTCTAAAGCGTTCTGAATTAACACTTCTGTCCCCACATCCAAACTGGCCGTAGCCTCATCCAACACCAATACTTTCGGTTGCCTGATGGCCACCCTGGCAAAAGCCAATAATTGCTTTTGTCCACTGGATAAATTCGCTCCCCTTTCCCTTAATTGCGTGTCGTATCCCTGGGGTAAATCCTCAATAAATTTATCTATATTAGTCAACTTGGCTGCCCCTTTAACGGATTCTAACGAGTAATTTTCTCCTAAAGTTATATTCCGTTTCACATCACCTACAAACAGAAAACTTTCTTGTAAAATCACTCCGATGTGACGGCGTAACTGTGACTGGGGAATATCACGAATATCCACACCATCTACTAAAATTCTGCCCTCGGAAGGGTCATATAATCTACATAATAAGCGGATGATCGAACTTTTTCCCGCCCCCGTCGGCCCTACTAAAGCCACTTTTTCCCCTGGCTTGATAGTGAAATTGAGATTTCTTAAAACGTACTCACCTGGTTTATAACCAAACCAAACATTCTCAAATCTAATCTCGCCCGTAGCCCCGGAAGGATGGATTTTAAAAGGCAGATATTTATTAGTATCCGGGTCATTAACTTCAATAGGAATATTCATCAATTCCCCGATACGTTCGATCGCTGTGAACCCAGCTTGGAACATGGTAAACTTTTCAGCGAATTGACGCAAAGGATTGAACAGGCGTTGAGAGAAGAGGATGAAAGAAGACAGAACACCGAAATCGATACTCTTCTGTAGAACTAATATACCGCCCAACCATAAAACCCCCGCCACTGCCACCAAGCCGATCCATTCTAAAGTCGCTGAGACGGCAGAATCGTTAAAGATAGTTTTATCCACTGCGTTACGATAATCGTCGTTGACGGCGCGGAACATTTCCCCGTTAAACTTTTCGCGGCGGAATAATTGCACCACGTTAACGCCCGTGACGTTTTCCTGCAAGATACTGTTGAGTTTAGAAAGTTCTTCCCTCGCTTGATAATTAGCGATACGATACTGGTGTTGGAAATAAATAATTAGACCGGTGACGGGGATTAACATCAACACCAGCAGGATGGCTAGTTGCCACTGGAGAGTGAACATGGCGACAATGATGACGATGATATAGATTAAATCACTAACCACACCGATCGCACCACTGGCGAAAACCTCCCCCAAAGCTTCCACATCGCTAGTGAGGCGGGTGATCAATTTTCCCACCGGCGTAGTATCGAAAAAGCGAGAAGACAGAGAGGTAACGTGGCTGAAAATATCCTCTCTGACGTTAGCCGTGATATTCTGTCCCACCTTCTGTACCATATAACCTTGGATCGTGGAGAAAACCAAGCGGAACATGATACTGGCGATTAATAACCAGATGAGAGTATTAATGGCTGCGGATACGGGCATACCCGTCAGGAATCCCCATGTATTTTCCTTTCGTAATACAGAGACAGCTTGACCGATGATCAGGGGTTGAACCGCACCCGTGAGGGCGAGGGGGAACAGAAGCACTATAGAGCCGATGAGTAGCCTTTTATTGCCCCTGGTGTAGGGTAGTAATGTTAATAATAATCGCCAGTCGTTATCTTTGTTACGTCTAGAGGGTGGCGGGGGAGGAGGAGGTGGCATCATCACAATTTTAGGCTCATGAAGTGAGTTTTATCTATTTTATCCTTCTGGCTTCTCGGGTTTAGCAGAATTACCTCCGGGGAGAGAAAGAGGGACATCTAAACCCCTGTCGTAAATTTCTATATTCCATTGCCCGAAACGATTACTTTCAAAAGCCACGAAACGACCATTGCCGCTGATGGTGGGATGACGCACGGGCGCGAGGATATTTTCGGTAATATTATCGCTATCGAAGGTTTGTCGATCGTATACATATATATCCGGTTTACCGGCCCTTTGGGCCACATAAACAATATAACGCCCGTCAGCGCTAATATCCGGCTCGTCTTGAAAACTACCTGGTTGGTTCAATCCTGGCAGGGGGATTAAACGACGGTCGCGGGTATCATAAAGATAGATCGATCGCCCCCGGTCACGATCGGAAGCATAAACTAAATAACGACCATCATAGGAAAATCGAGGATTTACTTCCGCCGCCCCAGTGTTTAAAGAATTACCCAGTTGTTGGGGAGGAGTGATCAAGCCTGCCTCACTGCAACCCGTTAAGAAGCAAGAAATAGGTAAGACTAGAGAAAACAGAGTGCTAGGACAAAATTTCATCCTTGGAATCAGATGGGGGCAAAATACAGCAGTTAATATCGTCTATACAAACTTTACCCCACTGTAAAGCCCATCGGACCAGTTCCACCCGATTATCGGTTTTGGTTTTGGTAAGAATATTACTGATGTGATTGTCCACGGTGCGTTTACTAATATCTAATTTCTCCGAGATTTCCTGATTGGTCAATCCCGAAGCTACTAACTCCAAAATTTGCAACTCCCTATCAGATAGAGAAGCTGGAGTTTCAAACTTCCCGTTATTCATGAGTATTTTTCCTCTAGTACATTTACTTACCTGCTACCTATTCTAAAAGATATGTCAAATAAGAAAATCAGTTAATAATCTGAAGATTTTTGCCCGTAGGCCAGATAAACGGCTTCTAGAAATAGACTGGGGGTAACGCCTTCGGGAACGTTTTCCAGCCCGATAATATCTTTGATCCGGTGGGCGAGGGTTTTACCCGATTCAATTCTCGCTTTCGGTAACATCCCCTCGCGGCGGCGCAAATATTCTCGAATCACGCCAAAATTATCGGGGCTGAGTCTCTCTAATTGACTTTGAGTCTGTAATAACCGGGCTAATTCTTGGGCTTCAGGAGATATATTAATATTTTTCACCTTTTCACCCCTAGAGTCGTCTTGGATCACGATCGTTCCCGCCGCCCAATCCCCCAGACGTTTTTCCGATTTACTGAAGATGATCAGAAATAATCCGAGGGAAAAAATGTCATCAACCGGGCGCAATAATGACCTGAGAGTAGCCTGTAATAATCTAACCGGCCGCCCATCGTCACGGATTACCCGAATTTTCAGCCAGCGTTTACCTGGGGTTTGCCCCTGCCAAACCGTTTCAAAGAATATGAAATAGCCCAGATAGATAAAGAAGAAAATCAGACTGTATATAGCGAATAGCCACATAAAGACTTTACCTTCATCTCCTCCGAAAATCTCGGCGAGGGAGTTATATAAAATCTCTCCCAAAACAACTATAGTCAGCAGATAAAAAAACTGTACCAAACCCAAAAGCGTGTAATCGATTAATAAGGCTAAAGCTCTATTCCCGATACCCGCTAACGTGAACCATATTTCTACATTCTCTGGAGTTTTTAAATTAAATTGATTGAGAAAGCTCATCGGGTTTTATAAATTTCCATCTTCTATCGTCAATTCTAAGCCTTCTTTACGATTGCGGAGATCGTAATAAATTACCCCCTTGAGGGCTTGCCAGAAAGGTAAAGCCAAAATATTGAGGACACTGAAAATCAAGACACCGAAAATCACCCCTTGTGCCGAGGCAGATTCTATATCTCGATTGTCGAGAGCAGCACCTTCCCCGAAAAGAGGTACGAGCGCCAACCAGAAAGGCACGCTGGCTAAAATATAAAGGGGAATAGTGACGAGAAAAGCGATGGAAATGATGGAGACGATCCTCCAAGATAAACCGGCGGTTAACTCCCAACTACGTTTAATCGCCTTGAAAGCCGTCAGATTATCTTCCACTGCCAGACAAACTTCTGGAATGATAATTCTGGCATAAACTATCGTCAATGCTAAAAACATTAAGACTATAAATGCTGGCACTAAAATCACCGCCAGAAGAGGAATGACAGTGGAAATAGAAACGACGATCGCCCCCACTATTCCCAAGGCAATTATAGCTATGAATATCAGTAGGGAAATTTGGGCTTGAACGAACAAGAATTGCCACATTTTCTTAATTACAGGCGCTTTCGCCTCGACGGGGGTTTCCGGGCGATAGATTAACTGTTGAAATGCTAAACGGGCGATGACGGCAGCCAAACTCAAAAACTTGGCAGTAGAGAAAATTTGTAGGGGGAAGACCAGTAACCTTACAAAAGAGGTAGACTCAGTATTTTTAAAAAGTACCCCGGTTAAAATTAATTCCACCACCGTAGGTAAGAGCGACCACAATCCAGCCTGTAGAGCGATCGGTAAATAAATCTTATAATTATCTTTATATAACCGTAAGGCCGCGTTAATAACATTACCGACACTCAAAGGGCCGAGAGTATGGAAAGCAGCAGACATAAAAACCCCATGAAAAACAATTATGATAATTTTAAGCTAGCTTGAAAACAGGGTTCGGGATCTTTAGTGTTTATGAATATTCAACGTTGGCTTGCCCGTCGGGAACAAGATTGGAAGCGATTAGATCAGCTATTGACCCTAACTCAGAAAAAAGGCGTCAAGTCTCTACAATCGGGTCAAATCTGCGAATTGGCTAGTTTATATCGTTCGGTGTCCGGGGACTTGGCGCGGGCCCAAACCCAAAAGGCGGGCGACTCGATCGTTAGAGACCTACAACAACTTACCTCCCGCGGTTATAGCCTGATCTATCAGGGGCAGAGAAAACAAGAATGGCTTGCCGTGAAAAAGTTTTTCCTGTGGGGATTACCGCAAGCTTTACGAGAAAATTGGCTTTATATCGCCGTCGCCACCTTGATAACGTTTCTATCGGGATCGATCGCTTGGTGGTATAGTTGGCATGACCCGGCCTTCATGGAATTGATCGTACCTCAAGACCTGATCCATAAAGTACGGGACGAACATCAATTATGGATGGGGTCTATTTTAGGGTCAGAACCGATCGCGTCCAGTAGTATCATGCAGAATAATATTCGCGTCGCTTTCAACGCCATAGCCGGGGGAATCATCGGCGGCATCGGTACTGTTATAGTTCTAGTTTACAACGGTTTGTTATTGGGTGCGATCGCTGCTCTCGTCGGTCAGAATGGATTAGCCTTCCCTTTCTGGGCCTTCGTCTTCCCCCACGGCGCTTTAGAATTACCCGCCATTTTCATCGCTGGTGGTGCGGGATTATTGATCGGCAAAGCTTTATTATTACCTGGAATTTATCGTCGGGTAGACGCGATCAAATACTACGGCAATAGAGCGGCTAAATTGGTTTTCGGTATCGTGCCCCTATTGATTGTCGCCGGAATTATCGAAGGTTTCATATCTCCTAACCCCGCCATTCCCGACCCTTTAAAGTATTTACTCGGCACGTTAATTTTTACGGGTTTGTGTCTCTACATTAATAATAAATCCCCTGTTAGTAATTCTTAATTTTCGGGAAATATAAGAGTATGAGACATTTTCAATGAGCAGAAGGACGATCGATGTTAACTCAACTTAAAAAACTCAGTATATCTACAGAAGGGCGTTACGCCCAAGAATCAGAATTACAGTTTTTTCACGATTATTTAAAAACGGTAAACGCGCGTATAGGCGTTTATGAAACGATCCGCGACGAGCAAGAGCAAATCGATAGTCAGATCACTTTGATCGCCCAAAGCATCGACCCGAAAATTCATTACCGAGGCGATCGCAATATAGCCAATATTTGTAGGCGAGATCGTCAGCAAGCTTTACGTTGCGCTTCCGCCGCCATGTTGTTCGATGACTTGGATCGTTTACGCAATGACTACTTAATGTGGGATCAAAAGATCATCAAAGCTTTCGCTGATAGTAAACCAGCTCAAATCACCTATCAAGTAATGTTTAAAGTCATAGAAACGATGATTAAACCAGAAGAATTGACCTTAATCGCCCCTGCTTTAAAAATAACTCAAATGTGTCTGAATTAGAATAACTCTATCTCTAGTGTAGGAAAGAGCGGAGGAAAAACAGGGGCAAAACTAACATCCGCCGCCAACGCCAAGGCTCTTGATACAGACGATAAAACCACTCTAAATGATTATCGCGGAAAAACCGCGGGGCGCGATCGATCAAACCAGACCACACGTCGAAACTACCGCCCACGCCGATCCAAATCGCCCCAGGACATAGATGACGGTGTTGTCTGATCCAATATTCCTGACGGGGCACACCCAAACCCACCAAGATCAAACGGGGTTGTTTCTGACTTAAAACTTCTAACCACCGACATTGTTCTTCGTCCGAGAGATAGCCGTGATTGGTGATGATAGAAACGCCAGGTAAACTATCACGCCATTTATCCGCGGCTAAATCGGCAACGCCTGGTTTACCGCCGTAGAAAGCGATTAACTCGCCGGGCCGTGCCAATCCCTCGATCAGAGATTCGGCCAATTCAATACCGGGGCAGCGCTGTTGTTTTTTGCCCCGTATACCGAGGTATATAACCACTCCCGCACCATCGGGAATCACTAGATCAGCTTCTTTGATAGCTTCGGCCACTTGCGGATTTTTCTCCCCTAACATGGCCATCTCGGCATTGAGGGTGACTACATGAGCGCCGTGACCTTCTCTTTGCCTTTGTAGTAACCACTGACTATAGTTATCCAGTAAATGTATGGGTAAACCTAGAACCGAGGATTTCTCAGGAGCCTTGATCATAAAAAGTCAGACTTGGTTGTTGTTTCTTGAGATAAACCACCCAATTTTAACAGACAAATTCGGTGTTTATCGATCGGACTCTAAACCCCTTCAAGATATACGAGCGTGTTTCACTAAAGTTTCTTGGGGTAAAGGCCCTTTTAAATGACTCCAAGGTAATACTTGTGTGAATTGCCAATCTTGATGGACGTAAAAATCCAACCCGGGTATTTGCCCTTTTAACTCTTTAAAAGCTCGTTTGTAACTACCTAAAGAATCCCCATAACTGCGGGTTAATTTCAATAGGGGTGTTAACCTCCTATCCCCTCTAGAAATTAACGCTTGAATCACCGACCAATTATAACTTTCGGGGCGAAATTCTATACCCTGCTGCCGTAGTTGTTTCTCAAGATATTTCAATCTTTTCTCAGCTACGGATTGAACCCCGAACCATTGAAAAGGCGTGTGAGATTTCGGAACAAAGGTACTACAGCCGAGGGTTAAACGTAAACCTGGCGCAACTTTTTTAATCTCTTTCATCATCTGGACAGTTTGCTCGATGTCCCCATCATCTTCTCCCGGTAAACCTACCATGCCATAAAGTTTTATCCCCTTTAACCCTCCCGATTTAGCGTTGATGGCAGCGGTGATTATTTCATCTTGAGTCAGTTTTTTATTGATGCTCTGCCGGATTTTTTCCGAACCACTTTCCACGGCGATAGTGATTGATTTAGTACCCCTTTGCGCTAAAGTTGCGGCTAATTTTTCCGTGAGGGTATTGGTACGCACGGAAGCGATCGATAATCTTACATCCTGGTATTGTGATTGACCTAAATAATCTAATAAAGTTTCAAATTCGGGATGCTGAGTCACGGAAGCACCCAATAAACCGATTCTATCCGTCACCTGTAAACCTCTATCTATACTGGCAATCAAACTTGATAAATCGGCGGTGCGAAAGGGTAAGGTTAAATAACTCGCCAGACAGAAACGACACATCTCCGGGCAACTTCTCACCACTTCTACCATATAGATATTTTCCCAAGCGGACTTCGGCGTTACCACCGTGGAAGCCGAGAGAGTATTACCACGATAAGTTTGTTTCTCTATTAAGGGCGGAATACGATCGTCAAGGGGCACGATCGATTTTATTTCCCCGTACAGACTATGGTAAGTTACTTCATATAGACTCGGAACGTATATTCCTGGAATCCCCGCCAGAAACTTGAGCTGGGTTTTTCTATCCGCGTCCCTGATTTCTCGATAACCATCGATGAAACTATGGAGGAGATTTTCCCCGTCTCCCAGAAGAATCACGTCGAAGAAATCCGCGAAAGGTTCGGGATTGGCGGTTAAAACCGGCCCGCCGCCGAATACCAGAGGATGATGATTATCTCTCTGGTTACTATCTTGGGGTATTTCTAAAAATTCCAAAAGAGTCAGGATATTCACATAGTCCAATTCCCAAGAAAAGGAGAATCCTAATAACTCCGGTTGTCGGGGTAAAGACTCGTGAATGTCGGTAAATAAACGACTAACTTCCACATCGGGCCGACTCGCCAAGGTAGCCCAGACGATTTGATAGCCTAAACTGGTAATCCCCACGGAATACTCGTTAGGAAAAGCGAAGATAGTGGGGATGGCGTTAGTGTCTTTGGCTACAGGAGTGAAAAGTAATTTCTCTAGATCGAAGACAGTCATTAAAATAAGGTGCTAATATCCGGCACGTCTACGGCACAACCCCTCTCGTGGGATTGACGGGTTAAGTCCATCAGTAACTGGGAGTAGTAACCCTCTTTTAAAGATGGGGCGAGAGATTGTCCTTTATCTATTGATTCTACCCAACGATCGACCACTCTGATGAAGGGTGCTAGTCTGCCGTCAGCGAATACTTGGGGAAAATCCAATCGGGGTGGGATGGCGATTTCTTTTAAACTCTCCCCTTTCGGGGCGGCCAGAAGACGGAAACCGTGAACGTAATCTTTCTGGTTATCGCTACCCAATACTAACGTGCCTTCCGATCCGTATATTTCTAACCAGTGACCACGACCATTATAAGTTACCGAACTTAAAGACACTTGGCAGGGTATACCGTGAGCTAATTCTAACATCAATAAACAGGTATCCTCGGCGGTGACGGGTTTCATCTCGTTTCCAGAGAGAGGATCAGGGCGCTGGGGTATGGCACAATTGAGATAACTCCAGACTCGTTGCGCCGGCCCGAATAACCAGTGGAGATAATCGAAAACGTGTGACCCTACCGCCCCCAATATACCGCCGCCCATATCTTCTCTAGAATACCAGTTCCAAGGTCGCTCCGGGTCAGCGCGACCTGCTACCAGCCAATCAGCTTTTATCAGGCGAATCTTGCCTACATAATTTCTTTCTAGATATTCTCGCAGTAATTGCCAAGCGGGGATGAAACGAAATTCAAAATCGGCCGTGGCTATCAAGTCTTTTTTTCTGGCTAACTCGTAAAGGCTTTTAGTTTCCCCGGCCTTTAAAGTCATCGGTTTTTCTAATAACAGATGTTTACCCGCTTCTAAGGTGGCTTTAGCCATCTCGTAGTGTAGTCCGGGAGGGGTGGAGATACTAACACCGTTGACTTCCCGCAGGGCGAGAATCTCCTCTAATCGGTCACTGGCGTAACTAATTCCATATTTATCGGCTATGACTCCTGCTTTATTTCTATCTCGATGGTAAACTGCTACTATTTCCGTACGGTGATGATGCTGAAAACCGGGGATATGAATTTTTTCGCCGAATCCCGTACCCACTATAGCTACACCGATCGCTTTTGTCATGCTTTACCTCGATAATCGGGACAATCGATCGCACTCTCCGTATTGGCCCCCATTGGATTCACCGGGCATTTGAGGCGATAGTCATTGGTAAAATATACACAATTATGACAGGGTATCGAGTGCATTTGCTTCGCTATGGCTACCGTATCCTTTAAGGCACGACCCACCGCCCAGATGACCGCGGTCAATAAGCAGAGGACAAAACAGAATCGCATTGTCGTTAAAATTTCCATACAGCTATTAGGGCCGTTCACTTGACCTGATTGTATCAACTTCACCCCTATGGTATGAAATATATTAGCCGTACATATCTATCCTAACGGGCAGATTGCAGTAATTTCACCAATTGGCTCACCTGTTGTTGATTGAACATCTGTAGTAGGGTGCTGGCTACGGATTTCGGTTCGAGAGTGACGAGAATTTGTGGCAGGCTAGATGTGGCTAATTCTTGTAATTCCTTACTGATGGCTATATCTCCACCTCTTTTTAATTCGATTAAATCTCCCGCCTGTTTCAGTTCTTTAATTACTACCGGGGCCAAGGTTCTGTAATTGTTTTTAGGATTGGCTATGGCGGTTTTCGAGGTTTTTACTAATGTTTGCCATTGGTTTTCTTTTGGAACCAATTGGGACAATTCTTCGCATAACTCCTGCAATTGCTTTCTATTATTCAGGGTAGGTTGCTGTTTGAATATGTCTAACATTTGTTTCAATAAGCTACGAACTTTACTGATAAATGTTATGCCACTGGTGAAGGTTACTTCTTTATCTTTCTGTAAACTATTAGAATTGCCCAGTAGGTTATTGAGGTGATTCTGTAATTCGCTGAAAGCGGGTTCGCCTTTAGCTAATATGACTTTAGCTTCCTCTTCGGGCAAACCGAAGGGGCCCTGCAACTTATCCACTAATTCTTGCAGGATGTCATAGCCTTTAAGGAATAAAGACTCTAACTTCTGGTCTACTTTAACGTAGTTTTCCCGGAGAATTTTAAAAGCATCTTCGAGGCGGTGCGCCGTTTTTTGAATACTCGTATAACCTAACATCGCCGCTCCTCCTTTTACCGAGTGAGCGGCGCGAAACATCTCGTTAACTTGCTCGGAATCATTAGCCATGTTACTGAGATCGAGAATTCCTTTCTCCAAGGTTTCTAAATGTTCTTTCGCTTCTTCTATAAAGTAACCGAGAATTTTTTGAGCGTTGGCAGCGTCCAAGGTTTTAAGCCTCCTATCACGTCCTTTCTGGTTTTAGAATGCCCAATTTTTCGGGAAACATAACAGACAATCGCGAGTCATTTATACCGCTTCATCGCCCGCTAAGATTTTCGGCACTCGGAAAAAGTCTCCTTCCCTGTCGGGGGATTGATCTAGAAGAGCCGATCGATCTTCGTAAATGATCTTACTATCGGGGCGGGTGATATTGCTCACATCGATCGCTCTCATAGTGGGCGGCACATTTTCCGTGTCCAATTCGCTCAACTGTTCAAAGTATTGCAATATAGAGTTTAACTGCCCGCTGAATTGAGTTTCCTCTTCGGGGGTAATTGCCAATCTCGCCAGATGAGCGATTTTTCTCACTTCTTCTTTATCTATCATGATGTCCTTTAGAAATATACATCCATTTCCGATCGCCCGTTAATCTTGAGCCAGTTCTGGGCTTCAATATAATTATTCGGTGCCAGACGGATAGCCTGTTTCCAATATTCGGCGGCTTTATCGTACAGGGCCTCCGCATCCGTTTCCCTCCCTTCCGATTTGGCTTGCTCACCCTGATAATGATAGATAACGGCGATATTATTTAAAGCCGAGGGCATACGAGGATTGAGGCTGATAGCTTGTTCGTAAAAGTCTAAAGCGGTGACATGGTCGCCGTTACTAGCGTGAATGAGTCCCATATTGTAGAGGATATAACTACGATCGTTCGGGTCTTCTTCCAGCTTGAGGGCTTCTTCATAATTTTCTAGGGCTTCGGCGTATTCTCCATCAGCCTGGGCTGACATACCATCGCGATAATAGACGAAAGCTTCTTTGGCTTTTTTATTGGCGGGCAACACCTTCAGGATAATATCCGCCATGACTGTAAAACTCTTATCGATAAAATTATCGTTTTTCTGGGTACGCGGCATAGTGGTGGTATTGTAAAATCACTATTTATCTTTATAACATTGTTGAGGGTCTTCAAGACTGTACCCCAGTTTCTGAAGTAGATACCCTGCTATGCGTTGAGACGCACCTGGTAAGCCGAGGCGTTGTTTCCCGTTTTCTTTTATCCTCTGTAATAATTCGGGATTTTGTAATAAATTCGTTACACAGGGAGCCACTTCTGCCGGTGACGGAACTAAGATCACGGAACAACCCAGTAGGCGAGTTTGTAACCTGGCAAAATGCGCGGTGAATTGTGGCCCGTCTCCTGGCATGGTAATCACGGGTTTACCCGAGCCTACCACTTGTTCGGTGGCCGTACCCGCCATAGCGATCGCTAAATCGGCGCGGGCTAAATATTGAGGGTATGATGTTTGAGATAAAGTTAATATCGCCCGCCCGGAATTAAAACCATCCCCGCATCGAGAAAATCCAAAATCCTCCAAGGGCGACTCAAAATTCCCCAAGTCTGTATTAGGAGAAATCGCCCCCAGAAAATGAATGGCCCTATCGGGAAAACTTTCCACTATACCTTTAAGGGCCGCTAAAATTTTCAGCCAATTGTTAACGGATTCCGGTAAACGAGAGCCTGGCAGAAGTAGGATAGAAACCCAATTATCAGAAGATTGATCAGCTTCAGTGTCCAAGTCATCCATCATGGGATTACCGCAATCGAAGACGCGTATGGGCCAGCGTTGCAGAATCTTGCTCGTTAATGTATCCCGCACGAAAACCGCCCGACATCGCTCATGGGACATGAAATAACGTTCCCAAGGATAATAATAGGATTGCCACAGTTTATCGGGCCAAGTAGTACCCGATAACCAACCTTCTTCATCCCGCAGATAATATTCAGATTTAGCAGTGCCGATAAAAGCGTAATCCACCCCGCTACAGAAAGCGAATAGTAAAGGCACTATATCCCCCACCGCCAGAATTTTGCCGCCTCGTTTTCCCCAATCCCGCACCAATTGGTATTGACTCAAGGTTAATCCTAATAAACCCCCGCTAATATCCCGCCACAGTTGCCGCGGGTCCATATTGATAAAGCCCCCCGATGGCATGATTTCAACTCGCCCCAGGATAGGAATACCCTTTGATTGAAAGATATGTCCCGTGCCTACTAGGGGTAATACTGAAATAGGCGGACAATGGGGTAAAGCTTGTAATCGATCGATCACCCGGGAAGACACCACATCTTCTCCGTGTCCGTTACTTATAATCAATAGGGGAGACATGGCCTGAAATTCAAACAATAAGATAATTAGCCTCGATTAAAAGTCTAACAAATGACTATTCATTATCTTCGGTGGACTTGGCTCTCTCAATAATATCAACACCTTTTCCGACAGCCTTACCCATCCCGATGCCGGTTATTATGGGAATCCCCAAACCGCCGCCGACGAAAATCATTAATGATACAATAGCTTTAACATTTTCTTGAGACTTGGAACATCTATTCGGAAGGGCGCAACCCATCGGGCCGAGAGCGAAAGCCAACCAGGCGGATAGAGTGAGGCAAAAAGGGAAAAGTAAGGCGGACACCACACAGCCAGCCAAACTGGAATGGAAGTTAGATTTTTTACTGGCTTGATTTGTATCTGTGCTTTTCATGAAGACGCTAAATAGCAAGAGCGAAAATTTCCCCGGCAGATAATTTAAACTTTGGCAATGTGAGGGAGATAATAGTCGAGTTACCAGTGAAAGGATTCATTTGATATTCTCCATCGATCAACGAGCAAACAAAAACGGTAGGTTGCTTAGGATCACCGATGAACTTTCTCGGGCCCAATGCTGCATAATCGATAATCCAATATTCGTCGATACCCATCTCTTCGTAATCCCTCAGTTTGTTGTAATAATCGTCACGCCAATTAGTTGAAACTACTTCGACGATTAATTTAACTGATTCGGGATTTTGAACTATCGATTCAGTTTCCCACCTAGATTCTGCGACGAGAGCCTCTTGATTCAAAACTATAATATCCGGCTCATAACCCGATTGCGATTGTTTGGTTTTAACTATTGATTCTCTAGGGATAGTCCAAATACCACCTTTATTCATTTGTCGGATGACTATTAAGAGTTGTTCTATGACAGCGCCTGTTAGGTTGGAATGTTTCCCTCTGGGCTTTGGCATTTCGATAATAACTCCGTTGTGCAGTTCGTATCGGACTTCTGATATTTCTGGATACCAGCTTATAAATTCGTCAAAGCTATATAGTTTAGGTTCTAATTGGGTTTGAGTCATATTAGATAGACAATAGTTTTCTAATTTAAGCATAGATAAATCGCTGGTGACAAATGGGGTTTCCGCTGATACCACCGCGGCGCTCGTATCGTCAATAATTTAAAATAGTTGACAATCCCTGAAAAGTCAGGAGACCCTATCTGTCAGTTAAAATTGGTAGGCAACCAATTTTAACCAATATTGTTCTATGCCTATCCAATTTGACCCGAATATTCACACGAACCAACACAGGGGGGAGGCGGGGACGTTTCAGGGTCTTTTGCTCAGACTCAACAAAAAAATGCTACGTGACGAATTGCTACAAAATACTGTTAACGAACTCAGGAATATTCTCAAGTCTGACAGGGTAGTGATTTATTATTTTTATACCCAATGGAAAGGTCAAGTAATTTTTGAATCCTTGAGCGACGATCAGTTCTCTATTTTAGGTTCAACAGGGCCCGATCAATGCTTTAACGATGAATACGCTACACTATACCTGGCGGGACGAGTACGATCGATCAGTGACATTGAATCAGAACCGATCGCGGAATGTCACCGCGATTTTTTGCGTTACCTGAAAATAAAGGCTAATCTTGTTGTCCCGATTTTAACATCTCAGGGTTTATGGGGCTTATTGATCGCTCATCACTGTCAAAGCGATCGTCAATGGTTGAACGACGAGATCGAACAAATGAAACAAGCCGCGGTTACTTTGTCCTTAGCTCCTTCTATTAGGAATAGTGGTAATCTGTAATTGCTCGCTCTTATGGCAATCTTCAATTTAAATTATCCGTGATTCGGTACAAATAATATTTACTGGTTTATCCCAGGGGTCGATCGGTAGTTCGGGTAAGTAAGCGAAATCGAATATAATACCCACCGTCCGAACCTGCGCCCAATCGGGGGAAGATAACAGCCGATCGAAATACCCCCCGCCGTATCCCAAACGATAACCCCGACTATCACAAGCCACAGCCGGAATCAATATCAAATCTACTTCCGCTGGCCCGATAAGCCGCGCCTTTACCGAAGGTTCGGGAATACCATAACCGTTAATTTCTAAAGGTTCCCCATCCCGCCAAGAATGCCACGATAACTCATCACCCACACAACGAGAAAAGCCCCAATTTTTATCTAAAGAAAATAAAGAACTCAGATCAGGCTCTTGACGAAAACTGAAATAACTTAAAACGGTTTTTGCTTCTTGAAATAATGGATAATTGCTTAAATTAATACTTAATTGTTGACCCAGACAGTGCCACTGAGACAAGGGAAGAGAGCGACGTTGTTTGATTAACTCTTTTCTTAACCTTACTTTGTCCATAAACCTATTTATAATAAAATTATCAAGTTATCAATAAAGAAAATGTTAAACATATTCAACCGAAATCCAGACTCCAAGAAAGCCAAGGTGGAGATATACACTTGGGCTACCTGTCCCTACTGTATCAGAGCGAAACTACTGCTCTGGTGGAAAGGAGTCAGCTATACAGAATATAAGATAGACGGGGACGAAACCGCTAGGGCAGCTATGGCAGAAAGAGCGGGCGGCAAGAGAAGCGTACCGCAAATATTCATCAACGATCAACATCTCGGCGGGTGCGATGATCTCTATAAACTAGATGGGGAAGGGGAACTCGATCGTTTACTGTCTCAACCGGCTTAAATGATAGAAGTGGATTACGAGTGTTATTTAAAACACCGTCACTGGATGGGAGAAGCCCTAGAGTTAGCCCGGGAGGCGGGGCGAGGGGGGGACATACCTGTAGGGGCGATCGTCACCGATAAAAAGGGTAATTTCTTAGCCGGGGGAGAAAACCGCAAACAGAGAGACCAAGACCCTACCGCCCACGCTGAAATTATCGCCATCCGCGCCGCCAGCCAAAAATTGAACAACTGGCATTTAAACGATTGCACTCTCTACGTTACCCTCGAACCCTGCCCCATGTGTGCGGGGGCCATAATCGCCGCCCGTCTGGGTTTGTTAATCTACGGTGCCGACGATCCGAAAACGGGAGTCATCCGCACCGTCGCCAATTTTCCCGATAGCCTCTTTTCCAATCATCATTTGAACGTGATCGAAGGAATTCTCGAATCGCAATGTCGTGAAATGTTACAGCATTGGTTTCGAGAAAGAAGGCGAAAAATATGAACTTTATTATCTGTGAGGAATATCGGGAAACCGTTTAACAAAATCTGGATACTGATTTAAATCATCCAATGATTTTAAAGCGGGCATTTCTCTCCAATTTCCCTCGGAGTGCAATTTATCAACATAAGCGTTAAACGCTTCTTCATCATCTCGATGAGTCATGAAATAATCATGTAATTCTTTTCGACTCATTGCCGTCAAATCAGGCTTATTCATTCAATATACCTCCAGTTTCCGTTAGAAAAAATTTCAATAATTTTTCATCTCCCACCAAGAAAAATATGTTGCCTGTTCGTTTATCTAGACGGATAATATTAATCGGTAAATAAAGTTTAGTGAACCAGCAACATAAAATATAACAGGATGTTTTTTGCTCTGATGTGGGAATCTTTTTATCTTCCTTTTGATAAATATCTTTTTTATTATATCTGGTAGACCAATATCGGGGTAACGCTTCGGCCGCTCCCCAATACGGGGCTATAAAGCTCCCACCGCAGTTTTATCCAATACACCCCCTAGATGGGAAGTAATATTAATCGCCTGTAACACCGGTGGTGAATCGGGATTCTTATCGTAGTCGATGACGCTGACAGCACCGTTACCCTGTTTCACACTCCAGAAGTTAGCGGTTTGCAAACCCAGTAAGTAACACAAAATAACTTTATTAATAGCATCGTGGGCGACTATCAAACCGGTTTTCGGTTTGCCATCCTCGTAATATTGGTTGAGAATTTCTTGCCAGCAAGCGATCGCCCTATCCCATACCTGTTGTAAGTTCTCTCCCTCCGGCATCTGTACGCTTTCCGGCGCGGTTTTCCACTCGTGTAACAGTCCTGGGAAGTCGGCTTCGATCTCGCTTTCTAATTTTCCTTCCCATAAACCGTGACAGATTTCTGTCAGGTCAGTTTTCAGATCCAGGGACACTCCAGGATGATTTTCGAGGATGATTTCCGCCGTTTCTTTGGGGCGGGACAGAGGGCTACTGACGGCGAAATCTATCTCTACATCCTTGAGAAATTGAGCGGCTTTACGGGCTTGCCCCCTGCCGTTATCGTTGAGGGGAATATCGCGGACACCTTGAAATCTTGAGTCCCGATTCCATTGGGTTTCCCCGTGACGCACGAGCAACAGACGCAAGCCCTTGTAAGAGGGGCGCGGTGGCGGTAGGGGTACGCCCATGTGGGCGGTTTGGTTGAGGGATTCTATCTGTACCGGCTCACCGAAATCACCGGTGAAGTTGAGAATATTGATACAGCAGTTGGATTGTTGAATACGGTGATACACGGAAGGGTCTATACCGAGGGCAGCCAAGAGTAAACAGCGATTGATGCCGTTATGGGCGACGATAAGAATCGTTTGTCCCTGATGTTGGGGTAAAGTTTCCCGCCAGAAATCTTGAGCTTGTTTGTAGAGGTCGAGGACGGGGTAATGTTCTTTACCGTCTTCGAGTATCATTTTAAATTCTCCTGGTCGATCGTGCCAACAACGATACTCGTCGGGGTATTGGTCTTTCACTTCTTGCTTGACCATGTTTTCCCAGATTGGTAAATTGATCTCCAATAGTTTTTCTGTTGGCTGTATGGCGAGGGGATTGGTCAGATTGCGCCCGATGATCTCCGCAGTGCTTTTCGCTCTCTGGAGGGGGCTGCAATAAATCGCCTCGATCGGTATTTGGCTAAGATTTTCGCCCACCGTTGCTGCATCTTTCTGCCCTTTTTCGGTCAAGACCGAGGCATCGCTACGACCTTGTATTTTCTGTTGGGCGTTGTAGTTACTTTGTCCGTGACGAACGATGATGACGCGGGTAGCCAATCTCTTAATCCTTTTTCTACTTGCTTTATATAGGTTACATTTTCTTGTGCCTCCCCGATTAATTTCCTTAAGTCAAGATTTCATGACTTAAGGATTCCTCAAAATCAAGGTTTACAGCTTTTGTCAGGAATTGATGACATAAAAACCTTGACTATTAGGGGTAAAGTCTTGTTACATAAGGGTAAGCAAGTGATCCCCAGCGATCGAAAGATGAATGAATTAGCGAGGCTAATCCATTCAAAAAACCAAGGAGCAATTTGCAGCCATCTTAATCGGAGAGTGTTAATCCAATGGCACAAGAACGCCCACCCTTAGAAGAAATGACCCTGCGGCAACTGCGTAAAGTTGCTAGCGAGTACGCGATTTCCCTTTACAGCCGGATGCGGAAATCAGAATTGATGGAGGCTATCCGCAAAGCTATGAATATTCGAGGAATACCCTTAATCCAACCCAATAATATCGTTCAGGAGACAGTACAAGTGGAAGCATCCAAATTCGATTTAGGCCAAGAAGATCAGATGGAAGAAAGTCTAGCCTCAGTAGATGAAGGTTTGGGCGATTTTCCCGGTGGTTATGGTGAAAGCCGAATCGTTTTGATGCCCCGCGATCCCCAGTGGGCTTATGCCTATTGGGATGTACCCAAAGAACACAAAGAGGAGTTACGCCGCGGGGGGGGTCAACAACTCGCCCTGCGCCTCTACGATGTAACCGATCTCAGTATCGAGTACCAAACCCCCCACAGCGTTCAAGAATACCTGTGTGATGAACTGGCCCGCGAATGGTATATGCCCATACCCGTGAGCGATCGAGATTACGCGATCGACATCGGTTATCGTTGCGCCGATGGTCGTTGGTTAGTCCTGGCCCGTTCCGTTTCCGTCCGTATCCCCCCCGTATACCCCTCCGATTGGATCGAAGATATTTTCGTCACCCTCGACTGGGAAGAAGAATTAACCAGTAAAACTGTTTACGAACTGATTCCCCCCAGCAAACGTACAGCCCAAGCAGCTCCATCTCCATACGCCACCAATACCCCTGGTTACGACCCTTCCGCCCCCATCTACGATGAAATCTTCGCGACCCTTCAAGGTGTGGAAGCTCAAAGGGTTGCTGGTTCTCTGTTCGGCTCCATGCAACAGGTGCCACTGCCAATGGCTCCCGAAGAAGTCCTCAGTTCTTATATTTTCCCCTCCGGCGTGGGTATGTGGGCGGCCCCTGGAGTGCCTACCGCTTCCGGTTTAACCATGTCCGGTATCGGGGCGGAAACCATGTCTGGAATCGGCATGATGGCCCCCAACCTGCCCCGCAAGTTCTGGCTCATCGCTGACGCTGAGTTGATCGTCTACGGAGCGACCGAACCCGATGCCACGGTAACGATCGGCGGTCGTCCCATCAAACTAAGTCCCGACGGTACTTTCCGCTATCAGATGTCCTTCCAGGATGGTTTGATCGATTACCCGATCATGGCGGTAGCGGTAGATGGTGAACAAACCCGCTCCATCCACATGAAGTTTACCCGCGAAACTCCTTCGCGCAACACCAACACCAAGGAAGAAGCCGTCTTGGAATGGCTGTTCTAAGCCCAAGTTTACAAAAGCCAACCCTTAAACCTCCTAATTTATGTTAGGAGGCTTTTTATCGTGGCTTCTAAACGGTGACGAAGTTAGCCAGGGCTAGAGTCCCGGTTAAACCAGTCACGTCAACAACACCATCGGTAGACGCGCTGAATCCAGCCGTTCCATCGTTGATAGCCACGTAAATGCGACTATTGTAAGATAGTTGTGCGGCAGAATTAGCGGTGAAATTAGTGTTGTTAAGTACGGCGGAAATAGCCGCCGACAAAGTGGTTCCGGTAGCCGTGCCCGCGTTGGTGAAAGTGCTTCTGGCGACGGCAACACGGAAAAGATCGTTACCCGCGGTAGCGTTAAAATCGGTGATGGTGTCCACTCCCGCTAAAAGTGAATCGCTTAAAGTCGTATAAACGAAGCGGTCTTGACCCGCGCCGCCGGTCAGCGAGTCGCCACCCGCCCCGCCGGTGAGTGTATCATTACCATTTCCCCCCACCAGAGCGTTAGCGGCAGTATTACCCGTTAAGGAGTCATTGAAACCTGATCCGGTGATATTCTCGAAGTTAGCGATAACATCCCCGGTGGCACTACCGCCCGTAGCGGTATTGGTAGATAAATTAACATTAACCCCAGCCGTGGATGTGTCATAAGCCAGTGTATCGATACCGCCACCGCCATCGAGAGAATCCGCTCCCACACCACCATCGATCAGGTCATTGCCGCCCCCGCCGTTGATTGTATTAATACCCGTACTACCAATTAGGGTATCGTTTGAATTTGAGCCGGTAAGGTTTTCAAAATTGGAGATGATGTCACCGGTGGCATCACCACCCGTAGCGGCGTTGGTTGCTAGGTTAACGTTAACCGCCGCCGTCGAGGTTTCGTAGGATAAACTATCCGTACCAGCTCCGCCGTTGAGGGAATCCGCTCCCGCCCCGCCATTAATAGTGTTATCACCGCTAGTACCTGTCAACGTGTCATTATTGCCGGAACCGATCGCACTCTCGAAATTAGCGATTACATCTCCGGTCGAGTCACCGCCGGTAGCGGTATTAGTAGCCAAGTTAACATTCACCCCCGCAGATGAGCCTGTATAACTCAGGGTATCGCTACCACCGCCGCCATCTAAAGTATCAGAACCGGCCCCACCCTTGATCGTGTCATTATTGCTACCACCGAGAATACTGTCGTTGTAATTAGTACCCGTGATCTGGAACCGTTCGATATTGTAGAAATAAACTTGGTCGTAACCGCCACTACTGTTGTTGTAGGCGTAGTAATTTCCATTCCATGCCCCTACACCTGCATATCCCAAAGAGCTTTTGATACCCGCCGTGTAAGACGTGGTTCCAGCATAGGTGTTCGTAGAATAATTAACGATTAACAAGTCGTTACCTTTCCCGCCATCGGCGTTATTCCGTCCTAACCCGGCGTTGAGGGTATCGTTGCCGCTACCTCCTTTAACCGTATCATTGCCGCTTCCCGTGGTGATGCCATCATTACCAGCCCCTGTATCGATGTTGTGGTTCAAAGTGTCTGTGAAGACGATACTATCGTTCCCCGAACCCGTGTTCAGATTCTGGAATTGCTCCACATTTTTAATAACGCTGCCGTCGCTCAGTGTCAGGGTTCCACCAGCATTATTGATGGTCAGGTTATTCGTTTCATTACTCGCGTCGGTATTGGTGATCGTATCCACACCACTGCGACCATCGATGATGAAACTGTATCCCCCTTGACCGAAAACGTCGCCATACCCCGTGCCGGTGAGTTGGGAACGTTCGATATTGTAGAAATAAACTTGGTCGTAACCACCACTATTGTTGTTGTAAGCGTAGTAATTGCCATTCCAGCCGCCGCTACCACTAGCACTGATACTGGAAACTAAACCCGCGGGGTAGGTGGTGGTTCCCCCGTAGGTATTACCCGAATAATCGACTATTAAAAGATCGTTTCCTCCTTGGCCGTCTACGTTATCGCGTCCTAACCCAGCGTTGAGGGTATCGTTGCCGCTGCCTCCTTTAACCGTATCATTGCCGCTTCCCGTGGTGATGCCATCATTACCAGCCCCTGTATCGATGTTGTGGTTCAAAGCGTCGGTAAAAACGATCGTATCATTTCCCGAACCCGTGTTCAGATTCTGGAATTGCTCCACGTTTTTTATAACACTGCCGTCGCTCAAGGTCAGGGTTCCACCGGCATTATTGATGGTCAGGTTATTCGTTTCATTACTCGCATCGGTATTGGTGATCGTATCCACGCCACCGCGACCATCGATGACGGAACCGTATCCCCCTTGACCGAAAACGTCGCCAGAACCCGTGCCGGTGAGTTGGAAACGTTCAATATTGTAGAAATAAACTTGGTCGTAACCACCACTATTGTTGTTGTAAGCGTAGTAATTGCCATTCCAGCCGCCGCTACCACTAGCACTGATACTGGAGACTAAACCCGCGGGGTAGGTGGTGGTTCCCCCGTAGGTATTACCCGAATAATCGACTATTAAAAGATCGTTTCCCCCTTGGCCGTCTACGTTATCGCGTCCTAACCCGGCGTTGATGGTATCGTTGCCGTTACCTCCTTTAACAGTATCGTTGCCGCTACCCGTGATGAGGCTATCATTACCCCAAGCCGTATCGATGTTGTGGTTCAAAGCGTCGGTAAAAACGATCGTATCATTTCCCGAACCTGTATCCACGTTTTGAAATTGTTCGATTCTCGTGAGGCTAACTCCACTAGAAAGAGCTATTGAAACTCCCGTGTTATTAAGTGTCAAACCCGCGGTTTCATCGCTAGCGTCTAAATAAATGAGGGTATCAGTGCCCCCACCGCCATCGATGCTATCGATACCACCCTTACCATCGATGATGTCGTCTCCACCACCGCCATTAATGGAGTCGTTGCCCCACCCGGTAGTGATAATATCATTAAAATTAGTACCGGTAATTTGGAAACGCTCGATGTTAGAAAAGTTAATCCGGTCATAACCGGCGCTAGCGTTTTTATAAGCATAGTAATAACCCGAAAAAGACCCCGGAGTATTTTCTCCCACGCTAGAGCGTATTCCGGCTGCGTAACTAGTAGTGCCGCTATAGGTGTTACTGGAATAATTAATAATCAGAAGATCATCTCCACTTCCTCCATCTAACGTATCTATGCCCAATAGAGGAATAAATATATCGTTACCAGAGTTATTACTTCCGCTGGGAGGAAGATTATCATTATTATTAGTTCCTGTATAAGTAGGCATTATTTTTTATCAAAAAATTTTATCTATGACCATATAAATTTAAACATTATTGCTCAATAATAACTATAAATTCTTAACAAGTCGAAATAACCGCCGAGCATTTATCTCGGCGGTTTATATCTATTGTTTATAACGTAACAAAGTTACCTATACCCAGAGAGCCGGTTAAACCGGTCAACTCGACGATCGCATCCGTAGTAGCGCTAAATCCAGCCGTGGCATTGTTGATAGCCACGAAATTACGACTACCGAAGGTAAATTGTGCCGCGCTATTGCTTGCAAAAGCCGTACTAGTCAACTTGGCCCCGATACCGGCAGCGTTGAGAGTCGTCACCGCACCTACATTATTGAAACTCGTGCGAGACGTACCCACGAGGAAGAAATCATCAGCCCCGTTAAAATCGGTGATCACATCGAAATTAGCTAGAAGGGAGTCGGCTAAAGCGTTGTAGACGAAGCGATCGCTACCCCCGCCACCGGTGAGAGAGTCCTTACCCACACCGCCAGAGATGGTATTATTAGCCATGCTACCGATTAACGTATCGTTCAACCCGGAGCCGGTGAGATTCTCGAAATTGGCAATTACATCACCCGTAGCAGCGCCGCCCGTCGCCGTGTTAGTGGCGAGATTAACGTTAACCCCCGCAGTAGAACCGGCGTAAGACAGAGTATCGATACCCGCACCACCATCTTGGGAATCCGCACCAGCACCGCCATTGATCAGGTCGTTACCTCCGCCACCGCTCAAGGCATTACTAACCGCACTACCCGTTAAAGTGTCATTACCGGCAGATCCGTTAACATTCTCGAAGTTGGCGATTACATCACCCGTGGCCTCGCCGCCTGTTGCCGCGTTAGTGGCCAGATTAACGCTAACTCCGCCCGTAGAGGTTTCATAAGAAAGAGTATCCACGCCCGCGCCACCATCGATCGAATCAGCACCCGCACCACCGCCGATGACGTTATCGCCTGCGCTACCAATTAAAGTATCGTTGAGACCCGAGCCAATGAGATTCTCGAAATTAGTGAAACTTGAGCCGGTAGTAGTGTTACCCCCCGTAACCGCACCGGTAGCGAGGTTGACGTTAACCGCAGCCGTTGCCGTGGCGAAGCTTAGAGTATCGATACCCGCACCACCATCGAGCGAATCAGCGCCACCGCCGCCGATAATGACGTTACTATCCGCGTTACCTACAAGGGTATCGTTATTAGCCGAACCTATCAGGTTTTCAAAACCAGAGATAACATCGCCCGTAGCATCCCCGCCTGTTGCGGTGTTGGTAGTTAGATTGACGTTAACTCCCGCCGTCGAACCCGCGTAACTCAGAGTATCGATACCGCCGCCACCGTTTAAAGTATCTCTGCCAGCGCCACCCCTGATGGTGTCGCTATTACTACCACCCCCGATGCTGTCGTTAAAACCCGTGCCGGTGATCTGGAATTGTTCGATATTATTGAAGCTAACCGAGTCTGAACCACCACTGGTATTTTTGAAAGCAGAAAAAGAGCCATTCCAGGCACCAAGACCTGGGTAAGAAAGAGAACTCGTTATACCTGCGGTATAGGTCGCGTTACCGGCATAGGTGTTACTGGAGTAGTCAAGGATTAACAGGTCATTGCCCTTACCGCCATCTACAGAATTATTGCCGAGTCCGGCGTTAAGGGTGTCATTGCCGATACCGCTGTTGATATTGTCATTGCCCGCACCGGTAGTGATAGCGTCATTACCCGTACCAGTGTTGATCCCCTTATTCAAGTTATCCGTGAGGTTAACTGTATCGTTACCCGTACCGGTGGTGAGGTTTTGGAATTGTTCCACGTTTCTAATAACCGTACCGTCGCTCAGGGTGATGGGGGTACCAGTATTGTTAAGAGTTAAATTACCCGTCTCCCTGCTAAAATCGGCGAAGACGATCGTATCCGTGCCGGCCCCGCCATCGATATTGAAACCGTAGCCCCCCTGGAAAAAGGAGTCACCGTAACTCGTGCCAGTGATTTGAAAGCGATCGATACCACTGAAACTTACCTGGTCAGAAGTTCCACTAGCGCTAGTGTTAGCCGAGAAGTAACCATTCCAGCCAGCGATACTATTACCACCGATAGAACTGGTTATACCCGCAGGGTAGGTAGTATTTCCCGTGTAGGTGTTACCGGAGTAATCGAAGATTAACAGGTCGTTACCCGTCCCCGCGTCGACGCTATTAATTCCGCGTCCGGGGTTGATGGTGTCGTTACCCGCCCCCCCGTTGATGGTGTCGTTCCCCGCACCCGTGGTGATTACGTCATTACCCAGTCCGGTATTAAGGGTACGATTGAGGTTATCGGTAAAAGCGATCGTATCACCACCCGAACCCGTGGTGAGGTTCTGGAACTGTTCCACATTTGCGATCGTGCTACCATCTATCAAAGTAATGGTGGCACCGCTATTGTTCAGAGTTAAATTACCCGTCTCCCGGCTGAAATTGGCGTTGACGATCGTATCCGTACCCGCCCCGCCATTAATGGTAAAACCGTAACCGCCCCTTTGAAACGAATCGTTAGCCCCGGTACCAACCAGTTGAAAACGCTCGATGCTAGAGAAGCTGACCAGATCATAGGTTCCATTGGCGTTATTGTAAGCCAGGAAAGAGCCAGACCAGCCCGTAAGGCTATTACCACTCAAAGAACTAGTTATGCCGCCAGGGAAACTCCCGTTACCGGGGAAAGTGTTACTAGAATAGTCGAGGATTAACAGGTCATTACCGCTACCCCCATCGGCGTTATTGTATCCGAGGCCGGCATTGAGGGTGTCGTTACCGGCTCCCCCGTTAATACCGTCATTACCCGCGCCCGTGGTGATCACATCGTTGCCCGCACCGCCTAAAATGTAGTGGCTGAGGGTATCGTTAAAGGAAATAGTATCATTGCCCGAACCCGTGGTCAGGTTTTGGAATTGTTCCACGTTGCTGATCGTGCTACCATCGCTCAATGCGATCGCCCCACCGCTATTATTGATCGTTAAATTAGCCGTCTCCCTGACAAAGTTGGCGAAGACGATCGTATCTGTCCCCGCACCGCCATTAATGGTGAAACCGTAGCCCCACTGATCGAAGGTATCGTTATAACTCGTGCCGATAACTTGTAATAGTTCGATGTTATTAAAGTAAACCTGGTCGAAAGTAGCAGTGTTGTAAGCGTAGTAGTAACCGCTCCAACCACTAGCGCCGTTATTGCTGATAGAACTGCTTATACCTGCGGGGTAGCCGGAGTTCGTCCCTAGGGTGTTACCTGAATAATCGATAATTAACAGGTCATTACCCGCGCCCCCATCCACGTTATTGTTACCGAGGCCGGCGTTGATGGTGTCGTTACCTAAGTCCGTGATGATGGTATCATCACCGCTACCCGTGGTGACGGAGTTATTGCCCGCACCCGCGTCGATTTGATGACCCAGATTGTCGGTAAAGGAAATCGTATCATTACCCGAACCTGTGGTGAGGTTCACAAATCGTTCCACGTTCCTGATAACAGAACCATCGCTCAAAGTGATGGCAGCGCCACTATTATTAATAGTTAAGTTACCCGTCTCATTATTAAAGTCAGCGTTAGTGATAGTATCGGTTCCCAAGCCCCCATCGATGCTCGACGCAGCGGATACTTGACCGAACGCATCACTATAAGCCGTGCCGGTAATTTGGAAACGTTCTATGTCCTGGTAATAAACTTGGTCGGAAGCACCGGTGCTATTTTTGTAAGCGGAATAATAACCCGTCCAACCATTGGTACTATCCCCACCGTAAGAATTAACGACAATCCCCGCGGGATAATTAACCGTCCCGGCGTAGGTATTACCGGAGTAGTCGAGGATTAACAGGTCATTACCCGCACCGCCAAGAGCTTGATTATTGCCGAAACCAGCGTTGAGTGTATCATCGCCATCACCGCCGTTGAGGGTGTCGTTACCTCCGCCCGCAGTGAGCGAATCGCTGCCGTCACCGCCTGTAAGAGTATGATTGAGATTGTCGGTAAAAGCGATCGTATCGTTGCCGGAACCCAGGGTGACATTGCCGAACTTTTCCACGTTCCTGATGGTACTGCCATCGCTCCTAGTATAGGTAGCACCGCTATTATCAAGGCTCATGTTACCCGTCTCTAAGCTGAAATCGACGTTATTGAGGGTATCGATACCCGCCCCACCATCGATGATGGAACCGTAGCCAGCTTGATCGAACGAGTCGTTATAAGCAGTACCCGTAACTTGAAAGCGTTCAATGTCTTGAAAATAAACCTGGTCGTAGCCACCGCTGCCATTGTTATAAGCGAAATAGTTACCACTCCACCCAGTAAAACCATTACCGCTGTAATAAGAAAGGGTGATACCCGCGGGATACGTAACGTTACCGGCGTAGGTATTACTGGAGTAGTCGAGAACTAATAGATCGTTGCCCGTGCCACCGTACACATTATTGATTCCCAGTCCGGCGTTAATGGTGTCGTTGCCGTCGCCCCCAGTAATAGTATCATTAGCCCCGCCCGTGGTTATGGCATCGTTACCCCCGCCACCATCAATGGCATGGTTTAGGGAGTCACTGAAAGCGATCGTATCGTTACCACCCCCTGCGTCCACGTTCTGGAATTGCTCCACGTTGGTGATGACAGTACCGTTGGTCAGCCCTATCCTCGCCCCACTATTATTGATAACTAGATTGGCCGTTTCATCGCTTGCGTCCAGATAGATCACCGTGTCCGTACCCGCACCACCATCGATCGTATCTATCCCGCCCCGTCCATCAATAATATCATTACCCCCACCGGCGTTAATAACATCATTATTCCAACCCGTGACGATCGTATCGTTAAAATTCGTGCCGGTAATTTGAAATCTTTCAATGTTACTGAAGTTGACCTGATCGTAAGTTCCCGTGGTATTTTTATAAGCTAAGTAATTTCCTGTAAATGTACCCGGAACACTTTCAGATATATTAGTAGAAATACCGGCTGCATAAGTAGCATTTCCGGTGTAAGTATTACTCGAATAATCAATAATAAGAAGATCGTCCCCGCTTCCCCCATCCACTGTATCTATGCCTAATAGTGGTATAAATATGTCGTTACCGGAGTTATTGCTCCCACTAGTAGGGAGATTATCATTACCGTTAGTTCCAGTATATGTTGGCATTATTTTTAGAATTAAAAATAGTTATTCACTACTATTATCATTTTTTGATTGTAATACGTCAAGAAAATTTTACGATAAAGATCATGAATTTTTATTTAATTTCTAGTTACAAAATCATGATATGTAAAGCTTTAAAATTACAGGGTTTTCTAATTATCAGTGAAACTACTTACAGGTATAATACCAGCACTAAATAATATCAAAAAACCAAAAAAGCGACAGTGATTTAAATCACTGTCGGATAAACTGAACCAAAATTACCACTTCAGAACTGCGGCATCTATGCCCTGTTCCCGCCGGATCTTGCCATCCTTCTCGAACCAATCGATAATCTGCTGATGAGTTAAATCCTCTATAGGAGTTCCCGCATCCTGAGCGATAATCTTTAACAGATTCTTAGAAGAGATAGTCAACCGAGCCAAGAACTTCTCCGACGAAGTTAATAGAGCCTTATCCACATCCAGGGACTGGTCGGGTGTTAAAAATTGAGGATCGTTCATAGTTTCAAGTAGATTGAATTAAATAACCACAGCGATGCTCACCATGATTAAGCCAGTGGGTACGATCGATCTTACAATCCGGTAGCACCAGGGCGAACATCTCCAACTCGTGACCGCACACACTCGGATAGGACTCCGCCACCTCAGAAATAGCGCAATTATGTTCGGCGAGGATATATTTCTCCACACCCTCCCCCTCTTCCACAGTGTGTAGCTCCGCCATATATCCCTCTTCCAGACGGATCTCCATCAAACGCGTCACCCGCTCCTTTAAAGTACCCGCACCGATACGATGATGATATTCTAATCCTTTGCGTTCCCATTGCTTCTTCAGAATTTCCCCGAACTGCTGTTCTCCCACCGTTTCCACCAGAGTATCCAAGAACGACAGGGCGAAATCATCGTAACGGTGGGGGAACCTCGAGCGTCCCAGACGACTCAATTTATATATATGCTGAGGTCTTCCCATACCATTCTGAACCGAAGCATATTCTATCAGCCCATCCAGTTCCAGATCCTTGAGATGACGGCGGGTAGCCTGGGGACTGATACCGAAATTCTCCGCTAAGTCACCCGCTGTGGCTTGACCATTCCTGAGCAAGTATTCCAGAATATCCTGTTTTGTGGAAGTGGGTTGAGTCGTCGTCATGGAGTATTTACCAAACACAGCAGTGATATTAATGAAGCAAAGGTTACTTTTTACGGTAGTTTAACAAAGGATGCTTTGTTAGGGCCCGAAGCTAAAAATTTTTAACTTGTGACTAAAACAACACTTATGCTGTTATTGTAAACTATACTATACTTAAGTAACAAATATGTTGTTTAAGTCCCATCCGCCATCTTCCGCCAGGCCACCAAGTCTAAACGTAAGAGAGAACACTAAAACTAATGAGCGCTACCACAGTCAAAAGCCTAGTCAACCAACCCTATAAATACGGGTTCGTCACCGACATCGAATCAGAAACCATACCCCGCGGACTCAACGAAGACATCGTCCGTTTGATCTCCGCCAAGAAAAACGAACCTCAATTCATGTTAGAGTTTCGCCTCAAAGCTTACGCGCAGTGGCAGAAGATGACAGAACCGGATTGGCCCCACGTCTCCTATCCAGCCATCGACTACCAGAATATAATTTATTACTCCGCCCCGAAACAGAAGAAAGAAAAGCTTAACAGCTTAGAAGAAGTAGACCCCACCCTCATCGAAGCTTTCGAGAAACTGGGAATCCCCCTTTCCGAACAGAAACGCCTGTCTAACGTAGCCGTAGACGCTATTTTTGACAGCGTTTCCATCGCCACCACCTTCAAAGAAAAACTCGCCAAAGACGGCGTGATCTTCTGTTCCATTTCCGAAGCCCTACAAGAACACCCGGAATTAGTGCAGAAGTATCTAGGTAGCGTTGTCCCCGTGGCTGATAATTATTTCGCCGCTCTCAATTCCGCCGTATTCAGCGACGGCTCATTCGTCTTCATCCCCAAAGGCGTAACCTGCCCGATGGAACTATCCACCTATTTCCGCATCAATAACGGCGATACCGGACAATTTGAACGCACCCTCATCATCGCCGAAGAAGGGGCATCAGTGAGCTATTTAGAAGGGTGTACGGCTCCCATGTACGACAGCAATCAACTTCACGCCGCCGTAGTGGAATTAGTCGCCCTCGACAACGCCGACATCAAATATTCTACTGTTCAAAATTGGTACGCTGGCGATGAAAACGGCAAGGGCGGGATTTATAATTTCGTCACGAAACGGGGCATCTGTAAGGGCGTTAACTCAAAAATCTCATGGACGCAGGTGGAAACCGGCTCGGCCATTACTTGGAAATATCCCAGTTGCGTGCTAGTAGGTGATAACTCGGTGGGAGAATTTTACTCGATCGCCCTCACCAATCACAAGCAACAAGCCGACACCGGCACGAAAATGATCCACATCGGCAGAAACACCCGCAGCACCATCATATCTAAGGGTATCTCCGCCGGTCACTCTCAAAACAGCTATCGCGGTCTGGTGAAAATCGGCCCCAAGGCAACCGGCGCGCGTAATTACTCCCAGTGCGATTCCATGCTTATAGGCGATAACGCCGAGGCGAATACTTTCCCCTATATTCAAGTGGATAACAACAAGGGTAAAGTAGAACACGAAGCTTCTACCTCGAAAATCGGTGAAGACCAATTATTTTACTTCGCACAGAGAGGTATCTCCGAAGAAGACGCGGTTTCCATGCTGGTCAGCGGATTCTGCAAAGATGTGCTAAGCAAATTACCCATGGAATTTGCCGCCGAAGCCGATAAACTTCTCAGTCTCAAACTAGAAGGAACAGTCGGGTAATTTTTATCAATAACTCCAACACTATATCAACATGAGCGACACCATATTATCGGTTAAGAATCTCACGGCTAACGTGGACGGCACACCCATACTCAAGGGGGTGAACTTAGAAATCAAAGCGGGGGAAATACACGCCATCATGGGGCGTAACGGTTCGGGAAAAAGTACATTCTCCAAGGTATTAACCGGCCACCCCGATTATGAAGTTACCGGCGGTGAGGTTATCTACCTGGGCGAGAATCTCTTGGAAAAAGAACCCCACGAGCGATCGCTCGGCGGTATCTTCCTAGCTTTCCAATACCCTCTGGAAATCCCCGGTGTCAGTAATCTCGATTTCCTGCGGGTAGCCTATAACGCCCGTCAGAAACACCTCGGAAAAGAAGAAGTGGACAGCTTCGACTTCGAGGAAATAGTAGAAGAAAAATTGGGCGTGGTGCAAATGAACCCCAGCTTCTTAGGCAGAAGCTTAAACGAGGGATTTTCCGGGGGAGAGAAGAAGCGCAACGAAATCCTACAGATGGCGTTATTAGACCCTACCCTGGGGATACTCGATGAAATCGATTCCGGTTTAGACATCGACGCGCTGAAGATAGTCGCCGGGGGAGTCAATCAATTGACCACACCCGACAACGCCTTTTTATTAATCACCCACTATCAGCGTCTACTGGATTATATTCAACCCCATTACGTTCACGTCATGTACGACGGGCGCATAGTCAAAACCGGCGGGAAAGAATTAGCTTTAGAGTTAGAACAAAAAGGCTATGACTTTCTCGACCAACAAGTATTAGCGGAAGTAGGATAAATGAGTACAGCAGTAGCCGTTAAATCAAAGTTAGATGTCTACTTGGAAGAGTTAATTCAGTCCTGTATTGCCAATCCAGGGCCCGGACTACTTCAAGACATAAACAAGCAGGCGGTAGAGAAATTAGCGAGTAGCCGATTACCCGACACGAAAGACGAGGAGTGGCGATTCACCGACCTATCTGAGCTTTTCAACATTAAATTCACTCCCTCTCAGGGGGTTAATATAACCGACGCGTCGGAGTTCATCCTTAAGGAAGCGAAAAACACTCGCCTCGTATTCGTTAACGGCATTTACGCCCCCCATCTTTCCGATGTGTCCGGTTTACCAAGGGGTGTTTACGCGGGCAATCTATCGGGATTATCTGACTCGCAAAAAACCGGGATAGGCAAGTATATTGAGGTGAAAGACACGGACGAGGAAGTGTTAGGTCTTCTCAATAGCGCTGGTTTACAAGACGTAGCGGTAATCTGGGCAGAAGAAAATGTCGTGGTGGAGACACCGATACACCTACTGTATCTTTCTGTAGCCGAGTCGGGCGCTACCATCTCTCAACCGCGAGGGGTCATCATTGCCTCACCTGGAGCGAGTTTATCACTAGTGGAATATTTCGGCGCTCGATCGAGCCATTGTTCCGACTTGCCCCAGAATAAACAATACTGGACTAACGCCCTCACGAAAGTATTCGTGGGAGAAAATGCCGCAGTACAACACACGCGGGTACAGAGAGAGTCCGGTGATGGGTATCATACGGGAAAAAGCACGATCGAACAGGGCCGCGATAGCAGATATACCTGTCACGAGATTAATCTCGGCGCTAAGTTATCCCGTCACACCCTACACGTCTTTCAGTGCGGGGAAAACACCCAAACCAATCTCAACGCCCTAACCCTCATCGGCGGCACTCAAGTTAGTGACACTCACACCGCCATCTATCTGAGCCATCCGGGGGGGACGACGAACCAACTGCATAAATGTATTATTGACGATCGAGCGCACGCGATCTTCAACGGCAAAGTATTCGTACCCAAACCCGCCCAATTAACCAACGCCGCCCAATTAAACAGGAACCTATTACTGTCTCCGAAAGCGCGGATAAATACCAAACCCGAATTGCAAATCACCGCGGATAATGTAAAATGTTCACACGGAGCCACTGTCAGTCAACTAGAAGCCGATGAGGTTTTTTATCTACGCAGTCGGGGCTTGAACGAAGACGATGCCCGCCATCTCTTGATCGACGCCTTCGCCGCCGAGATATTAGATAAACTGCCCTTAGAGTCTTTACGTCAGAGACTGAATCAATGTCTCTCCTGTCGGACAATCGATCGATGAATAAAACTCAGTTATCGGGATTCCCCTCGTCTTGATAATTGGGACGATCAATAATGGAAGAATACAACCCAATATGACGATCATTCAAGAGAAAACCCTGGGTGCGAAAGTACGTTCTGATTTTCCCATCCTCAATCAAGAAATACACGGCAAACCCTTGATCTATTTCGATAGTGCTGCTACATCACAGAAACCCCTCGCGGTTTTAGAGCGTATGCGTCACTATTACGAACACGATAACGCCAACGTTCACCGGGGGGCGCACAGTTTAAGTGTGAGGGCGACGGAAGCTTACGAAGCCACCAGAGACAAGTTAGCCCGGTTTATTAACGCGGCTTCCCGTCAAGAAATAGTTTTCACCCGCAACGCCACGGAAGCGATCAACCTAGTGGCTTATAGTTGGGCTTTGAATACTTTAAAACCAGGGGATGAAATTATTACCTCGGTCATGGAACATCATAGTAATTTGATCCCCTGGCGCATCATCGCCCAAAAAACCGGCGCGGAGATTAAATATATAGGACTGACTCCCGAAGAAAGTCTCGACATGGAAGGGTATAAGAGTTTACTTTCCGAGAGAACTAAATTAGTCGCCATAGTCCACGTCTCCAACACTCTCGGATGTATCAATCCGGTGGCGGAAATTACCCGACTCGCCCATGGAGTGGGTGCTAGAGTGTTGATCGATGCCTGTCAGAGTGCCCCCCATTTACCCCTGGACGTGCAGAAGATCGATTGCGATTGGTTAGTGGCCAGCGGTCATAAAATGTGCGCCCCTACCGGCATCGGTTTTCTCTACGGTAAGTTAGATTTACTAAACGGGATGCCCCCCTTCTTCGGCGGCGGCGAGATGATTTCTGAAGTGTATCTAGACCACTTCACCTGTGCCGAATTGCCCCATAAATTCGAGGCCGGTACTCCCGCCATCGCTGAAGCGATCGCACTCGGTGCCGCCATAGACTATTTAACGAGTATCGGTATGGATAATATCCACGCCTACGAGGAAGAATTAACGGGTTATCTCTTCAAGAAATTAGGGGAAATACCAGGTTTGAGAATCTACGGCCCGAAACCCACGGCGGAGGGAAAAGGGCGCGCCGCGTTAGCTTCTTTTAACGTGGACAATATTCACGCCAATGATCTATCTACTTTACTCGATCACGAAGGCATAGCGATCCGTTCCGGCAGTCACTGCACCCAACCCCTACATCGCTTGTTCGATGTTAACGGGAGTGCGAGGGCGAGTTTGTATTTCTACAACACCCGTGAGGAGATCGATCGCTTTATCATCGCCCTCAAAGAAACGATCGACTTTTTTAACTCCGTCATCGATTAAAAGTGCGATCGTATCTGTTGGAAAATTTAACTGGCAATGCTCGTAATAGTTAAACTATTATCAGCACTACTAGCGATTATCTCCCGCACTTGTGCCTCGGTTAAATTAGGGTTAGCACTCAGCATCAGCGCCACCAGCCCCGCCACATGGGGGGTGGCCATCGATGTACCACTCTTGAACCCGTAACGATTCCCCGGCAAAGTGGAATATATATTTACCCCTGGGGCGGTAACGTAGGGAATCTTGACAGTACCCGCACGATTCGACCAACCCGCTAGAACGTTAGCAGAATTAACCGCACCTACCGCTATACCCCACTCGGTAGCATACGCGGAGGGGTAATTATTCAGTATCGTTGCCTGTCCCGAATTGCCCGCCGCCATTACTACGATCGCACCCTTCTTACTGGCATACTCGATCGCCGCCCGCAAATCCGGTTCATCCTTATTGCCCCCGATACTCAGATTGATCACTCTCGCCCCGTTATCGGCCGCGTAGCGCACCCCCAGGGCCACATCTTTTTCTTCACCGTTACCATTATTGCCAATAACCTTGATCGGCATAATTTTAGCGTTATAGGCGATTCCCGTCGCACCAATACCATTATTGAGCGCCGCGATCGTTCCGGCTACATGAGTACCGTGGCTATGAAAATCCATCGTATTATTATTCTTCTCGACAAAATTCCAACCATATACATCATCAACGAAACCGTTCTGATCGTCGTCGATGCCGTTGCCCGCTATTTCCTTGTTATTAATCCAAATATTTTGCCCCAGATCTGAATGAGTTCGATCGACCCCCGTATCCAATACAGCCACGATCACGCCGAACCCTGTATAACCCTTCGCCCAAGCCGAAGGCGCATTAATCAAGTTGGCACCCCAATTATTTGCCTCCAGAGTTGTTACCTTGGGGAAACTCGGCGCGCCTATGGCACTCGCTACCGCGGCCGACGCATTAACTAACCCGTAACCATTAACGCTACTATATTTTTTCCCATCGATGATACTGATCTGTTTCGCCGTTACGTTATTACTTTCATCGCTTTCTGCCACGGTTTGAGTGGCATCAGCCCGCATCAACAAGAACATCGTACCAGGCTTGAAATTATACCAATTGCCGATAATCGGCAAGGAAACCGTTTCGGATCGCCCCGTTAGCGGATTTAAAGCCTCTACAAGATCAGACCCGATAATAATATCTGACTTATCTATACTCCCATCTTTAGACAGATAAAAAATTGTTCGCGTGACCCGGGAAACCGCCATTCCCTGATTTTCTATCCTATAGGTAAAATTAAGATTGTTACCGCTGATGATTAACGTCGGTAAGTTAGTAGTATCCGTGATAGTTAAATCAACCTTGTTAACAGTAATCGGTATAGGGGTTGTATTATTATCTTCTCGACTTTCAGCCACTACATTAGAATCATCCGCTTTAGCAATAATATAGTAGTTGCCACCTGATAAATTTCTGTCAATTCTCAGGTTTATAGATTCAGAAATAAAACTATTACTACTAACAGCAACTGACGACTTGCTACCCAGATAATTATCACTGTTATCAATCAGCTCATCCTTGGAGAGATAAAATTTTGTCCTAGTTCTCGTTGCCTTTAAATTACCTTGATTTCTTAAATCATATTTAATATTTATCATACCGCCTGCGTCAACGCTCAGGAAATTCATTAATTTTTCTGAACTCGTCACCGTTAGATCTGCTTTAGGTAAGGGAAGATCGGCGGACGTTTTGAGGGGTGTTGCTATTGGCGGGATAATTCCTGAAGTATTGACATTATTAAGAGGATGGATTAATGAAGAGTTAAGGGATGTGATTTCATTGGTAGAAAAAGTCTGCTGCTCTAGCATATCGATCGTGTACTCCTCGCCATGATGATTATTTAATCGTGGATTAGCCCGGTTTTATAAATCAGTCAATCATAGCACTGAATTGAAAAAAGTCAAAACCTTTATCAATTGAGTCTATCTAAAAGATCTTTAATGACTATTTCCGAGATAAAAATTTGAGTAACGATCAATAAAGGAACGGCAAGGAATAACCCTAAAAATCCGAATAAATTAGCAAAAAATATTTGAGACAACAAAATGAACCCCGGTAATAAGGGAATCGTCCTGATAGCTAAACCCGGGTAGAGAGGATAACGATCAAAATAACAAATGATAATCTGAATGCCAAGATATAAAATTAATACAGCCCAAGGCTTCCACGGCTCCTCTAAAACTCCTATACCCAAGGGCGCAATCACGCTCAATACCGGGCCTATATTAGGAATAAAGGTCAAGACACCCGAAATAGCCGCCGCAGTAAAAGCTAGGGGTATCCCTAATAAAGATAATCCTAGCCAGCTTGAAAAGATCATTAAGACAGCATGAAAGACTACCCCTTTCAACCATCCATGCAGGGATCGATCGCACTTCTGGAGAATTTCCCCGGCCCGTCGCCGGTAAAAAGAGGGAAAAAGACGGATTAACACCTTATAATAATTTTTCGTATCCAGAAAGATCATCAAAGATAAAGCGAGTAATAATAATAATCCCAACACCACCCCGAAAGTACTATAAAACACGCTTAAACCTTTGCCCGCCACTTGGTGGAAGAGCGGCTGCAACTGACTTAACAGGGTTTTCGTATCCGGTAAGGACTGTAAAATGTTCCAATCCAATCGATAAGTTAACTGTTCTATAAAGTTATCGATGCCATCTGCCAACTTTTCTAACCCCAAGGGCAAAAGACGGCTTAATTGTTGGAACTGTTTGACAAAGGACGGGATGATCAGCCCGAAACTGCCCACCACCATAGATAAGAGAAGCCCGATCGAAACCAGTATACCCCTCTCTCTCTTTATCCCCCGCTTCTCTAACCAAACTACGAAAATATTTAAAGTATCGGCGATGATTATCGCTAAAAATAGCAACAAAAGTAATTTCCTGATCTGCCAGACCACCCACAAACAAATCAACAAAATTACCGAAGCTAACGCCGTGTAAAAAGTCATCCTTGACTCTCTATCTTTCTACTTCCCCGCCACCATAAAACCCCGGTCATAAATAAGGGAAATATTAACACCCCCAATAAAGCGTTAAGGTCGTTAGGGGCGATTTTTAACACCGGCCCTATATATTTAATACCCAATGAGATTAAAGCCGATAACAATAACAATTTCACCAAGAACAGCATCTCTATTTACTTCTCCCCAACGGTAAAAATATAGTCAATATTTCTCCCTCCTTCGGTTTTTGGCGCACGATGAATTTACCCCCCAATACCTGGAAGAGATTTTTAGTAACACTCATATTTAAACTTAAACTACCCGTCTCCGGTTGGAACATCAGTATTTGTCCTAACGCCCTCAGCCCACCCCTTTCATCGGCAGATTGGGAGTGGAACTGTAGCTTGAGCTGATTCCCCGCCGTCGATACCTGTAATCTTATCCTTCCCCCATCCGGTACACTACGGGTACATTTTTCGATGACTCCCGTTAACATCTGGTCTAACATACAGGGGTCACTGATCACATGGGGCAGTTTCTTCGGTAGGATTACATCTAAATCCACACCCCTTCTTTTGGCTCGTTTCTGCCACCTCGGTACACTATCGCTTAACATCCCCTCCAAAGCGATCGGCACCAGTTGAATCGGTCGATTACCAGCCGGTTTGATGCCTAATTCCGCCGCCCGGAAAATCAACTCCATTCGATCGATCTGTTCCGTACATTCTAGATCGATCGTCTCCAAATATTTATTAGCGTCGGCACCCAATTTCATCCTTTTTAATAACAGTCTCGTGATCGTCCGAATCGTCGTCAGGGGCGTGCGGATCTCGTGAGTTAAAGCTTTTAATAACTCTAGATCGATACCGGGGTTTTCGTCCACCGTTTCTTCGGGCTTCTCTTCGATCGTTACCTTCGCTTTTTTCGTCTCCACCAAGGGCAAACTCGGTAAATTTTTCAATAAGTGCTGGCTGAAATGGGTCACCACCTTATAATCTGGAACTATATCACCCCAATTCTGGATTAATTTCTCGATCACCGATAACTGGGGATGTTTCGCTACCACCAATCTCTCTCGCAGTATCTGCCAACCTCGCGCCACTATCTCCGGGTCAAAGGAAAAATGAAACGCCGGTAAGCCCCAATCATCCTCGCCTAAAACCATTAACAGAGAAAAGCTTGATGTATACAACAAACAAAACTTCTCGTTGTTCAACTCGTCATGGGGAAATAGGGGTAACTCCACGATTTCATCGTTGCTGAAGTCTTCACTAATTTTCTCGGCACTCGGTAATTGAAACCCCAGCCACTTTAATTGTTTCCACACCTTCGGCGTGAAAATCCCAATACGTAATTTCTCTATCACTTGAGAATGCACTAATAACTGTGTGGGGGCGCATAGCATTAAACCCCGCTCGGAGTCCCCTAATTGACAGGCCAATAACTTTTCTACAGATGCGATCGCACTGAACCATTCCCCCTCTGCCTTCAGTTGCACCCGGTTCACCCATTCCCCCATTTTGGCGTAATCTACCTCGCCCATCGGGGAATAGTCCGATTCCGCTACCGATTGCCGGAATATTTCACTTAATTTTTGCCCCGACACATTCATCACGACCATCTTAAAATCTGTCTCTGATCATCTATCCTTGCATAGTACCCAGTTTTTCCTTCTTTTTATAGCAGTAAAACCGAACTTTATTAGAGAAGTATCCGCAGACTTTCAAGGCCGTGGTATATCCTAGGATATGAGTGTCAAATATTAAGGATGAACTATGGCGGGTCTTGGTGATTTAGTCCAGAAAGCAGTTTTTCTCGGTATGGGTATCGCTGGTTACGCGGCCGAAAGAGCCGGTACTAATTTGCAAGAGTTACGCGCTCAAGCACAGAAAGTGGCCGATGAAATGATCGCCCGCGGCGAGATGAACGTGGAAGAAGCCCGCAAATACGTCGATGAATTACTGCGACAAGCTCAACAACAAACCGTAACCACTCCCGATAATCCTACTCATGATTACCAAGAACCCCGGCGCATCGAAATAGTCGAAGATGAACCGGATTCTACTCCCTCGGAATCGGAAATTCTTGAAGGTAAGGTTCGGGATTTACAAGAGCAATTACGTAAACTACAGCGGGATAATTAATATGGACGATTGGCAAAAAGATTTCTGGCGGACGGTTGAATCTTTGGGGGAAAATGTCGAGGTTTTTCTTCAAGATGTGGAACAAACGATCGAACGTATTGGCACGGAAGTTATTCAGGATGTGGGCGAAACTTTCCATACGGTTTTCGGATCGTCCGATGAATGGGAGTCTTTTCTAGAAAATCCCCCCTTCCTCAACGAATTAGAAGAATTTTTTACCGATGTCTTCACTCCCACCGATGCCGACGGCTCCTCTGGTTTCGATTTCTATCCCGATAATTTTATCAATCCCAAGGTTAATCCTTCCCCGGGTTTCCATCCCGCTTGCGTCGGCTGCTCTTATTATCACGGCCGTATTTACGAGGGTTCTCTCCTCGTCTGTGCCATGCACCCCTACGGTTGGGAAGGTGATTCTTGCCCCGATTCTTCTCTCAATTCTTCTAACTAAAACTGCAAGGGATTTAGCCATGAACTAAATCCCTTTTCTGGATTATTGGGGTTTTCTTGCTCGATGATAGGGTTCCGCTTCATACGGCTGATTCCCAACTTTTGGATATTCGTCTTTATCGGGACTGAAAACTCTAATGAACGCTTCTGATACGTATCTCACCATCTCTTCTAGTTTTTTCATCATATCCCTTACCTCTCTCTTCTTTCTTTTAATGGGCTACTTTTAGTCTTCTGTTCCAGATGACAAGAAAATTTCTTTTCTTTGATCCCTCTCTTTTTATTATCTTCCTATTCTCTTTTTACTCCCAGACTCTCCATAATTTTTCAATATTCTTTGCAATTCTTCGTCACACTTTCCCGTGAAAATTAATTTTTATGATTTTCTGTGCGATTAATAAATAGAAATGCTAGTATGGTTTTGTGGGTCGTTAGAGACCGACATCCCCAAGGGGCTAGGAGAAACCTATTTTGGTACGTTTTACCATAAAAAAACAAAAAATCGCCTTATTCGGAACAAGTGCCGACCCTCCGACAGCAGGACATGGGGAGATATTGAGAAGATTAAAAGAAGAATACGACATCGTGGGAGTATGGGCGGCGGATAACCCCTATAAAAAACACGGAAGCCAGTTGGGGCAGAGGATGAAGATGCTAGAACTACTAGTGGGAGAGATAGAGGGTGCGGGAGAGAAGATATATTTAGGGTCAGAATTGAGCGATCGCAGAAGTCTGACCAGCGTCGAGAGAGCGATCGAGAAATGGGGGGAAGAGAACGAGTATACTCTTGTAATCGGGGCGGACTTGGTGGGGCAGATAAAAAGCTGGTATAGAGTAAGAGATCTATTCAAAATAACGAAACTGTTAATAGTACCGAGAGCCGATTATACGATCGATCCTATACAGATAAAAGAGATAGAAAAACTGGGGGCGAAATACGAAATAGCCACTAAAATTAAAGCACCGAGAGTATCATCGAGCGAATATAGGAACCGGGGTGATTTAAGCATCCTCACCGATTCAGTTCGAGAATATATAGAGCAAGCTAAATTATATTTATGAATACATCCAGCCAAGGGGAAATAAAACTAGCGAACTTTAAAGTAGGAGTGGATAGCGTCATCTTTTGTGTGGACTTGGAGCGCAATCGACTGTTAGTTTTAGTGGTAAAAAGAATCGAAGAACCTTTCGTTAACACTTGGAGTTTACCTGGCACATTAGTTAGAGAAGGAGAATCCTTAGAATCGGCTGCCTACCGGATTCTCTCTGAAAAAATCCCCGTTAAAAATCTCTATCTAGAACAGCTTTATACATTTGGAGGGCCCCATAGAGATCCGCGAGAATCTCCCGACAGTTATGGAGTACGTTATTTATCCGTGAGTTACTTCGCCCTGGTAAGCTACGCGTCAGCCCACTTGCTCTTAGAAAACAGTAAACAGGTAGCTTGGTACGAAGTGAGCAAAGTACCCCCATTAGCCTTCGATCACGATCAAATTCTCGATTACGGTTATCAAAGATTAAAAAATAAATTAGCTTATAGCCCGATCGCCTTCGATGTATTACCCGAACTTTTTACCCTGCACGATTTATATCAATTATATGAGATTGTTTTAGGAGCGAACTTTTCCGATTATTCCAACTTTAGAAATAGACTTTTGAAATTAGGATTTTTACAAAATTCAAAGATAAAAATTTCCAAAGGTGCGGGCCGACCCGCTAACCTATATCGGTTTTCTTCCAGTGCCTTCGCCCCTATAAAAGACTATCCTCTAGTATTCATTTAAAACCAATGAAAATTGCTATAGCTCAACTAAATCCTAAAATAGGAGATTTAGAATATAACGCCAGACAAATTCAAGAAATGGCCCAATTAGCGGTTTCCAAGGGAGCTAAACTGTTACTAACACCGGAATTATCCCTATGCGGCTATCCCCCTAGGGACTTACTTTTAAATCCTAATTTTATAACCAGAAGTTACCATACATTAAAGCAACTATGCCGAACATTACCACCTTCTCTGGCAGTCATGGTCGGTATGCCTCAAATTAATGACCACGGCACCATAGAAGGAGAAAAGCCTCTATTTAACAGTATGGCTTTGATCGAGGGAATGGAAGTCAAACAAATATTTCAGAAAAGATTATTACCCACCTACGACGTTTTTGACGAAGACCGTTACTTCGCTTCAGGAAAAGAAAGCGATTATTTCACATTAGAGAATGTAAAAATAGGCGTGAGCATCTGTGAAGATCTCTGGAATCAGGAAGAGTTTTGGGGAAAACGCCAGTATGAAGTCAATCCCATCGCTGATTTAGCTCGATTGGGAGTAGACCTGATCGTTAACCTATCCGCTTCTCCCTATACGGTGAGAAAACAAGAAATTAGAGAAGCGATGTTATCCCATAGTATTAACATCCACCGCATACCCACGATCTACGTCAACCAAATAGGCGGTAATGATGACCTGATCTTCGATGGTTATAGCGTGGCCCTCAACCGGCAAGGGGAAGTTATCTGTCGCCTCCCCGGATTTACATCCTCCTTGGAAATATTAGATTACTCTACCGGGGAGAGAGACTTGTTGCCATCTGCTATCCATCCCCTCTGTGATAGCGAAGATCAGGAAATTTATGGGGCTCTAGTATTAGGATTGAGAGACTACGCCCGTAAATGTGGTTTTAACAAAATCGTCCTCGGATTAAGCGGTGGTATAGACTCCGCCCTGGTGGCGACGATCGCGGTATCAGCCCTGGGAAAAAACAACGTTTTAGGGGTGTTGATGCCCTCTCCCTATAGTTCCCAACATTCCGTGGGTGATGCCCTGCAATTGGGTCAAAACTTAGATATTGAGTGCCGGACGCTCCCCATAGAATCCCTGATGAGCGGTTATGATCGCCTTTTAGACCCGCTATTTGCCGATACAGACTTCGGCGTGGCAGAGGAAAATATTCAATCGCGCATCAGGGGTACAATCCTGATGGCGATCGCTAATAAGTTCGGTTATCTGCTTGTCTCCACCGGTAACAAATCAGAAATGGCGGTGGGTTACTGCACTCTCTACGGCGATATGAACGGAGGTTTAGGAGTGATAGCCGACGTACCGAAGATGAGAGTTTATTCCCTGTGCCGGTGGTTGAATAGAGAGACGGAAATCATACCCCGGAATATTATCGATAAACCCCCCAGTGCCGAATTAAAACCAGGTCAGCTCGATCAAGACTCCCTACCCCCCTACGAGATATTAGACGACATACTTCATCGAGTCCTCTACCGGCACCGCTCGCCCCAAGAACTGATCGGCGAAGGATTTAAACCGGAAACCGTAGAGCAAATATTCAGATTGCTCAAAAACGCTGAATTCAAGCGCAAACAAGCACCGCCGGGGTTAAAGATCACCGATCGAGCCTTCGGCACCGGCTGGCGGATGCCGATCGCCAGTAGTTGGTAATTTCGCAAAAACCTATATGGAGAAATTGTCAATTCCTTTTCCACGCTTAGTTATTAAATGAGCTTGGCAGGTAAATTTCCTATAATTAAAACATACCACTCCATACTATCTAGACCATGTATACATCTATCTCTGTAGAAGATTTAGCCCTCCGCCTAGCTGAAGGCGATCGGGATTTACAATTAATAGACGTACGCGAGGCTCAAGAAATAGAGATAGCTTATATCGAAGGCTTTCAAGTGTTCTCCCTAGGCGAAGCCCAACAGTGGTCCCCCCATATTGGCTCTCGATTGAATCCCAAGGCGGAAACCCTCGTATTGTGTCATCATGGAGTCAGATCAGCCCAGATGTGTCAGTGGTTGAGCGACCAAGGTTTCACCAACGTTAAGAATATTTCCGGCGGCATCGATGCCTATTCTCTCCTGGTCGATCCCACAGTACCCCGTTATTGATCCCCGCGAACAAATAAAGCGGTGATACAAACGTTATACTGACAAACAATTCTCTTTAACTTTTAATTAATACTATTTTTAACGAAGTTGCTCTATGTCAGTTAAAATAACTTTAAACGATCGCCATCAAAAAATACTTAGAGCCACGATCCAGCACTATATAGCCACCGCCGAACCTGTGGGGTCGAAAACTCTATTAGAAGAATACAACTTCTGCGTTAGTTCGGCTACCATCCGCAACGCTCTCGGTAAACTGGAAAAAGACGGCTTACTATATCAACCCCATACCTCATCGGGGCGCATTCCCTCAGACCACGGTTATCGCCTCTACGTAGACGAATTGATGACCAGGGACGATAACATCAGCAGACAGGTAGAGAAACACCTCACCCATAACTTACGCCCCAACTCCTGGAGTTTCGAGGCGCTACTACAGAAAGCCACCCAGATACTCGCCAGTCTCAGCGGTTACATAGCGATCATCAGCTTACCCAACTCCGGCACGAACCAACTACGTCACCTGCAACTGGTACAGGTATCACCCAAACAGGTAATGTTAATTATCGTCACCGATAGCCTGCAAACCCAATCGATTTTAATCGACTTGTCCACTATGCAAAAGCACGAGAATCAAGAGTGGCTAGAAGAGGAATTAAAAATACTGTCCAAGTTCCTGGACGAGAAACTAAAAGGTTATTCTCTAGCCGAATTATCCTTATTGGATTGGCAACAGATCGATCGAGAATTCATCCAGTACACTAACGTACTGCAAACTCTGGTAAGAGAATTAACCGGTTATCTCCAACAATCCTACACCCCATCGATAATCGTTCACGGGGTTTCCGAAGTATTAAGACTACCGGAATTTTCCCAACTGCAACAGGTGCAGATGTTATTACACCTACTAGAAGAAGAACAAGAACAATTACTGCCGGTGATTTTTGAATTCTCTCCAGGGGTGAACATCAAAATAGGTACGGAAAACCCACTGGAATCCATGCGCCCCTGTACTCTCATCGCCGCTAATTATAAGCATGGAGAAATACCCGTGGGCAGTGTCGGTATCATCGGCCCCACGAGAATGTTATACGAGAATACCATCCCCCTCGTGCAATCCACCGCCGACTACTTAACCTCGGCCCTGGGCTAAAGATAAGTGGACACCGCCCTCAATTCCTCCGGGATAGGACAATCCGTATTCCATTCCAAGATCGTCTCCGAGTAGCCCAAATAACCGGAAGCGGTAAAACACAGTAACATTCTATTGAGAGCGACCCAGACATCTCGATCGAACTCCCAATCCGTATCCCTACGAGCGTTACAGGCGATCGATCTCAAAGCCCAGAAATAACTGTTCCTCACTACCGAACCCGTTTTTTTGTATTGAGGTAAATCTTCTCGATCGATATAAAGAATATCATCCCTTATAGTTGTTTTCATGAGCGATGTTGATAGTTCCCCGTAACTTTATCAATCTCGGCTTTCATCTGTTGATCTAAAAATATCACATTAGGTTCTTCCAGAATTCCTAAATGGGTGCCTAGAATTTGTTTGATTTCCAAAGCGTCTAAACCGATATTCCCCCAACCTAATGTAGGGTCTATCTGTTGACAAATCCTCGTGCCTAAAGGCACGAGGATTCTTCCTTCACGGAATGATGCCGCCTAAAGGCAGTGCCTTTACTTGGTCTTACTCGTTCTCCAGAAGCAGTAGCGAGATGCCCTCCCGCCAAAATTCGTAAACCTTCATCTCTGATGTTTTTTGCCGCATTGATGTCTCTATCGATATTTTTGGTTCCGCAATTATGGCAGTCCCAAAACCTAACATCGAGAGGTAAACTGTCAACACGATTTAAGCAGTTATTACAGGTCTTGGAGCTAGGATAAAACCTATCTACTTCGATATAGGTTTTTCCATCCCATTGGGCCTTGTATTTCAGCATGGTACAAAACATACCCCAACCAGCATCGCTGATTGATTTTGCGAGGCTGTGGTTTTTGACCATGTTTTTAACTGCCAGATTTTCTACTACTATGACTTGGTTTTCGTCAACTAATTTACGACTTAGTTTGTGTAAAAAATCCTCGCGACAACGAGTAATCTTAGCGTGAACCTTGGCAACCTTAACCCTAGCTTTATTACGGTTATTAGACCCTTTTTGCTTGCGGCTTAATTGCTTCTGTCTTCTCGCTAATATGAGTTCGTATTTCCGATAGTATTTAGGGTTTCCATGTTTAGTACCATCGGAGGTAATAGCGTAATGAGTCAGCCCTACGTCTATCCCTATCGCTTTCCCCTCAGATGATTGTTCTGGCAAGTCCTGCCCATCATCATACAGACAGGAGGCAAAATATTCTCCTGATGAAGCAAACGAAACAGTAACAGATTTTAAGCTTCCCACTGGCTGTCGTGAGACTTTGCAATGGACTTTCCCAATTTTAGGCAACACCAGAACATCGTCTTTTAATTTGCCACCTTGAGGGAATCTAATCGACTGTTTATTTTGCTTTTTCTTGAAGTTAGGATACTTTCCCCTCCCTTCAAAGAAATTAAGAAAGGCACTGGAAAGATTCAGGGCGGCTTGCTGTAACACCTGAGACGGTGCTTCTGTTAGCCATTCGTACTCTTTTTTTAAAGAAGGCAGAAGATTGATTATTTCATTTCTGCTCAACCCTTTTCCAGTTTGCTTGTAGGCTTGGGACGTTAAGTTCAGGGCGTAATTGTAAAACCATCTAGCACAGCCGAACGACTTGGCGAGCAAAACTGATTGCTCACCGGTCGGATAGATTCTGTACTTGAAGGCTTTTAACATCTTGCTTACCAAACCATAGTAATTATGGTAAGCCATGTGAGCAACAACGTCAAGCCGTCCTCCGCTACGCTAAAGAACGGGGTTTTAGACCGCGCGACCTGAACTGGTCAATTAAACCGTAGCACCGATGCTACTCGATGATTCTCTTCATCGACCCCCATGTAAAAGACTCTATGAGTCCGACTACATCCAAAGTAAGTAATAAAATGGATGGAATGCAAGTCACAAAGGTAGCCGAAGCTAGATAAGGTCACATCTGGTTAGGAGCTAGGGGGAAGGATGATTTTGGATGAACGAAAGTGAACGATTCCGTTTTAAACTCCGTGAACCCCAAATTGCCAAATGACCTGATAGGCAATAACCAAAATGGTAAGTGGGTGGATTAGTTAAGGGTTTGTTAGCTAATCAAGAGAACGAAATCCCACCGGAGAAAGAGGAAAACATCAGTCAATAAAAGGCAGATGGCGCATCCAAATCATACGTGAAACTTTAATTGACGCAACAGGGTAAGTCCAACAGAGTCTTAATAGAGGTCGAACTATTAAGTAGGTCTGAGGTAACAAAGACGGAAATCTCTGGTGGATAAAGGATGGGTGAAAAAGCGAAAGTCTGGGATAACGCCCAGAATAGAGGTTCAAAATTTGCCTCTGAGCGAATCTTTAGCAGACTTCATCTTGGTCATATACGAAATAGAAATTGAACTGGAAATCGAACCGAAATGAAAAGTTTGATATTAAGCAAAAACTTAATAAATGGACATGAGGGACAATTATCAGGTTGGAGTCAAATTAATTGGCGAAAAGTCAGAAAAATTGTCAGAAATCTACAACAAAGGATATTTCGTGCCAGAAAACTTGGTCAATGGAAGCAATTAAGAAGATTGCAGAAATTGTTATTAAAAAGCTACGCAAATTTACTAGCGTCTGTGAGACAAATTACTCAAGAAAACACTGGAAAGCGTACCGCAGGGGTAGATAAGGAGGTAATAAATACACCTGGACAGCGAGTAAAACTTGTCAATAATTGGGAAATGCCTAACGCATCACCAACTCAAAGGGTTTTAATACCTAAATCAAATGGCAAGAAACGTCCTTTAGGAATTCCGACGGTGTATTCATATTGCACCTCTTACAATAGGTCTTGGGAATGTTCGAGTAATGCTTGTTATCTTGCGTCATTATTGAGCAAATGGCAAGTCATGAAGAAGAATCAGCCGATTATGATGGCTCAATTATTAAGAGA
>JADQBB010000019.1 GCA_016903695.1 Chlorogloea purpurea SAG 13.99 | reverse complement strand
TTGAAGATGGGGTTTTAAAGCTTCCTTCAATAAGTTAATCTGGTTCATAGGGTTTCAGAGAATTGTGTCGTAACTTTCTATGAAACCCTTTCCTTGTCAGCTTTGCAAGCCCTACACCGATTTTTTGTCCTGTACACAGCAAACTAACCTAGAACGTATTTTTAACACGGAAGAAAAATTAATATCGGCACTATTGGAACTACAAAGAGTAGACGGATCTATCCAGGTTAATTTAAGAGGTTTGGCCGCTCGTTTAAATAATGAATTAGAAGAAAATAATTCGCTAAGATCTCATAATCTTTTAGAGATTATTAACGGTTGGTACTCTCGCAAATGGTTGGTTTTCCAATCTGTTACGAGCGATGTGGTTTTATTGAATAATATAACGGTGGTGGACGGGTTAAACCGTCATATGGATTTAGCGCGTAGCGTTATTAATCTTCTGTACGCTAAATTGGATGATCGTAAGGGTAAACTACTTAAAGTAGAGTGCGATTTAGAGGAACTACTAGAAGATATTAACGGGCAAACTCCGCTTTTTCGTTGGTCTGGGAAGGAATTAGAAGAAGAAATCATCTGGTTACACGAACGTAAATTAATACGCCTCACCGATAGCTTGAATCTTTTCCAACAGGCGCTTAAGGTTCGAGTGGTGCCGAACGCCAATGTTAACACCATCGTCCGCCGCTATAATACCCTCGCCGCTCATTACCTGGAACAAGCCCGCCGCACCCATACGATGATCGAATACGGTAAATTATGCGACGGGGAAGAAAGGAAGCGACTGATAGACGATTATTTCAAGCTGACGCGAGAGGGCTTTTTAGAAAACTATCCCCGACTCGATCGCGACGAAGCTAAACGCCCCGTTATCCAAGCTGACTATAACAGGATCATGTGTTCCCTCAATCCAACCCAGAGGGAGATCGTTCTGGCGGAGAATCCGGCCCTGGCGGTGATAGCGGGGCCGGGTTCGGGTAAGACGAGGACGATCGTTCATCGTATCGCCTATCTCATCAAAGTCAAGCGGGTTCCTCCCGATCGTATCATGGTGTTAGCTTACAACCGCAACGCCGTGAGGGAGTTACGATTACGCGTGAGGAACCTTATCGGTGAGCTGGCTTTCGGGGTACGGGTGTCAACTTTTCACGGCATCGCTCTCGCTTTGTTGGGAGTGACCTTAGGAGAAGACAAGCGCTCGCCCGTTAATTTCAGCGACATTTTACGGAAAGCTTGTGACTTGATAGAGCGGGGGGATGGTAAGGATGAGGACGAAGAAACCCATACGCGGCGCATAGATATACTGGGTAATTTAGAATATATTTTCGTGGATGAATATCAGGATGTGGGTCACGATGAATACCGACTGATCGGATTATTGGCGGGATTCGGACAGAGTGAGGACACAACCCGTCAGGTACAGACCAATCTCTGCGTTATCGGTGATGATGATCAGAATATCTACGCCTTCAGAGGCACTGACGTTAAGTACATTATTGAGTTTGAGTCTCAATATAAAGCGAAACAGATATTGTTGGTAGAAAATTATCGATCAACCAGATCTATCATTGAAGCTGCTAATAATCTCATCGCTCACAATCGATTACGATGCAAGAGAAGCGCCCTAGAACAGGTTCGTATAGATAGGCAACCCACTGTCAAAGCATTATTTAAAATCGCCGCCGATATAGATTCAGAAAGGGGATACGGTTCCGAGTTGGCGATTCCTATCAGTACCGATGAGGTAATTACTACTATTTACGAGTTCGATCATAGCGGCGAAAGTTTTTTAGACCGAGAAGCGGTGCTGGTAACTACCTGTCACACCGCTAAAGGATTAGAGTTCCGAAAAGTTATTCTGCTGACCGATAAATTTAAGTGTGACGATGAATCCGAACGTCGTTTATTTTATGTGGGAATGACGAGGGCGAAGGAAGAATTAATCTTGTGCTGTACAGGAAAAAATGCGTTTATCGGGGAGACGAAAGTTAATTCTCGTGTGTGCGATCGAGTTAACCAAAATATTTCTCACGATCAACTGTTATATTTGGATTTAACACCGAGGGATGTTAATTTAGGTCATAGAGCGGCTCGAAATCAACAGAAGCTCATCAAGAAAATGCAGGAGGGGGATTCGCTTCAATTAACGGGTAATCAAAGGGGTGGTTGGGATATATTGACCGGGGAGGGTGTGGCGATCGGTGCTTTATCCAAACAATGTAATGATTTTTGGCGAAGAAAAGGTATTTCGTCCGATAGTTTTGGATTTGAAGGTGGAGAAGTGAGGGTTAGATATATATTTCAGCATCTTGATATAGACGGTGTGAGCGATGAGATAAAAGACCGCTGGTTTGTCGTCATTCCACAAATTCGTTTGGTTCGTTGAGCCATAATGGGGATTTACTATGTTGACGGAAAGCAAACGAAATTATGCTTTTGCGATTTATTTTAGAGAAGATTGTTTTACCACTGATCAATCATGAAAATGAGTTAATATCTAATTGACCAACAGGATCAGTTGCTACTCAACGCAGGTTAGGTCTTCGGGGTGGACGATGAAAGTGGACAGACTTCCATAACTTGAATCAAGCCACGCTCGAATGTGAATCGATGGCCCACATGCTCATCGGCAAGAACCGCTCCAGCCAAGTCACGCACGACCTGATGCACATCGACCAAAATGCGCCCACCCTCCTCCGAGTAAAAGGAAACCGGCTCGACGTGCGGATCGATCTCGCTCCATTGCTCCGTCCAGTAAGCGCGAACTTCTTCGGGGCCACGGACAAAACCGCCTTTGAAAGCTCTCGGCCAAACCACGTCGGGAGTCATGAGCGCGAGGGCAGCGTCAATGTCTCGCACGTTGAAAGCCGCGTAAGCCGCGCGGAGCAGTTCGATCAAGAGTGCAGGTTGATCTGACATGAGAGTTATGGTGAAGGAGATGCAGCAGGGTCTAACTATTTATTGTACCGTTAAAGCTAAATTCTATAGAGCAGCTGACGACAGTAACCATTGCAGGGAGTTTTCTACCATCGCTCAAGGTCGTTACAAAGTATCAAGGCGGATTTCACACTTGCGATTGCCAGGAACGTAACCTACGAGGGAAGGAATGGTAATAATTTTGATTCAGTCTATTAGTTAGACATAATTTACCGGGTTGATTGCCCACGATCGCCATGAGCCGCCAAAACTCTCCCCTTCCCGATCTAGAAACACCCGCCCGCGCGGCGGCGAGTCATCCGTGGATGGAAAAACTCGCCCGGTGGGGCTACGCGGCTAAAGGAGTAGTGTATTTCATCATCGGTCTATTAGCAACACAGGCAGCATTCACTACGGGGGGGAAAACCACCGACAGCCAAGGGGCTTTAGTGGAGATCCTGAACCAGCCCTTCGGGAAAATACTCTTGGCGGCGATCGCCATCGGTCTATCGGGTTACGTTCTCTGGTGTCTCGTCCAAGCGATATTCGATCCCGAACATTCAAGGAAGAAAAAAGAGGCGATCGCCCCGTTGCGCCGGATAGGTTACGCGCTGAGTGCCTTGGGTTACGCCGGATTGGCATTGACCGCCGTGAAATTATTGATCGGCAGAGGGAGTACCGGGGGGGATGCGACCAAGGATTGGACGGCTCGATTCATGAGCCAACCCTTCGGTCAATGGTTGGTAGGTTTAGCCGGGCTAGCAGTGATAGGGGTAGCGATCTCTTATTTTTACCAAGCTTATAAAGCAAGTTTCCAAAAACATCTGCAACTGCATCGCCTGAGCCGAACCCAACAAAAATGGGTGAAGAGCCTAGGGCGTTTCGGTATCGCGGCCCGGGGGGTGGTCTTCGGTATCATCGGCACATTTCTCTGTCTGGCCGCCCTCAACTCTAACCCGGATGAGGCTAGAGGGATCGGAGGCTCTTTAGCGGTTCTAGCGAATCAACCATCGGGCCCCTGGATTCTAGGCATCGTCGCCACGGGATTGATCGCTTACAGCCTTTATTGTTTGCTCGAAGCTCGTTATCGAAGTATAGCGAAACCGAATTAGCCTCCAAGATAGCGGCGATCTCGGATCTAGCGATCGTTTCTTCAATCTCTCCCCCAGGGGTGAAATGAATTCCTACAGAATATCTAACTGACGGCAAATTATCCCGCATAGGGCAGCTAATACGGTAATTCCCAGGGCTGTGAAGATGTCCTGCCCCTGGCCTACCGCAAAAGATGTGATGATTCCCGCACCTAAGGCCGCTGTTATTCCTGCACCTAATAAATCCTTGTCTGTATTCTTGTTGTACATGGGAATTTCCGAAAAATCTGTTTCTAACCATATCACCCGCTTTTCCCTTCCTTTCCCCCGCCGGGGGATATTGCAACGAAGCTTTAAAGTTAGCTAAGTTTCTTAATATAACTCGTTAGTTTTCTTTATATTTTTTTACAGTTGGACCCGGAAGTAGGGCGGGGGTTAAAACTGCGGTACATTAGATTATTGTGTTCAATCGCGATCGAACTTAATCAATCATGTCCAAGACCTACAAGGCGGAAATTAACCATCTCGGCGAAACCTATAATATCGAGGTGAACGAGGGGCAAACGGTTTTACAGGCTGCTCAAGCCGCTAATATAGATTTACCCAGTTCTTGTAACGCAGGAGTATGCACCACCTGCGCCGCTCAAATTCTAGAGGGTGAGGCGGATCAAACAGATGGCATGGGGCTTTCTCCCGACTTACAGAAGGAAGGATACGTCCTTTTATGTGTCGCTTATCCCAAATCCGATCTTAAAATTGAATCAGGTAAGGAAGAAATGGTCTATCAACGCCAATTCGGACGACCCTAGTCCTCTTCGCGAAAATTTTCTATGTTCCAGGGATTTAATCAACTGCCTCGATGGTTAAGATTAGGTATCGCTTTCCCCATCGCTTTTCTCAATGGTTGGCTTTTCTTCCATCTGTTTAATTCCCTCGAACCTTTAATTAGTATTTTCATCATCGCCAGTCTCTTAGCTTTTTTACTCGATTTCCCGATCCGCAGGTTGGAATTGAGTAATATTAGCCGGGGTGGGGCGACGGTTATCGTGTTATTACTAGCGGTACTGATTTTGAGTCTCCTGGGGTTGATTTTAATACCCCAACTGCTACAACAGTTAAGCGATCTGATTAATAGTTTACCCCAGTGGATAGATTCCGGCACTCAACAACTGCAAAGCTGGGAAAAATTACCGATCGCTCAAAAATACTCGGTTTATCTCAAAAATTCGGTTTCCGAGATCAGCGGGCGGGTAGCTAATATTTTAGAAACTTTGAGCAGCCAGTTACTTACTTTCATTTTAAGTACGATCGGCAGTCTTCTCAATATTCTTTTCGTCCTCGTCCTCACCGTTTTCCTCGTACTTTATGGCGAGAAACTGTGGGATGGCGTTTTTAGTTGGCTTCCCTCTCCTTGGAATATAGATTTACGAGAATCCATCCGCCATACTTTCGAGCGTTATTTCGCCACTCAAGCCATACTAGCTGGTTTTTTAAGTATCGCCCAAACCTGTGCCTTGGCTTTTTTAAATGTTCCCTACGCACTATTGTTCGGGGTGACGATCGGTGTAACTACCCTGATACCTTTCGCCAGCGGATTCATTATCATTATCATTAGCGTTTTATTAATGTTCCAAGATTTATGGTTAGGCGTTAAAGCTTTAATCTTCACCATCATCATCGGGCAAATTAACGATAACGTTATCTCCCCGCGTTTGATGGGAGGGATAATCGGTTTAAATCCTATCTGGATCATTCTCTCCCTGTTCATCGGTGGCAAAATTGCCGGTATTATCGGGTTACTAGTGGCAGTACCTATCGCCAGCGTGATTAAAAATACCGTGGATGACCTGCGGGATAAATGGAAAGAGGAGAAGATAACCCCTAAAATTCTCTTGATGGATGAAGTGAAAAAAGATTAGTTACTTTTGAGGAATATATGTTAGTTGAAGTTGGTTTTGCTGGTGGTTTGATAGGGTTTCTATTTTTAATTATCGGTTTTCCCATAGCGATCGTTTACCTACCCATCTGGCTCAGGGAAAAACAACAGCAGAAGCAGAAGGTAATGAAACTGATAGCCAAACTTATTCAAAAAAATGGCGGACTAGTCAGTGAGATGGATTTATATTTAGCGGCGGGTAATGATTGTGTAGATATAGACATACCTCTCTTCTCGTCCCTTCTCAAAGCCCAAGCCGCGTATTTCCACGCCGATACTTTAGTTTCGGAAGAAGGAGTAATCTACTATCATTTTCCCCTAGAAAAAACTACTTTACTATTGAATTAACTCTTCCTCTGTAGCACCGATGCTGATATTGACACACTAAAACCCGCCCTCGAATTACAGAAAATTTTGGGTAGATAATTCTATACCAAAAACATCCTAACCCGAAGATGGGTTCGTAAAAAATTTTGTAGTTTTCTCAGCGAGCAATTTTAGTCCGTTGCTATAATTAAGCCTTACACCAACTCGCCTTTATGCCAGCATCCCATAGGAAGACAGAAAAATTGACCTTGCCCGGATGCCGTATTTTCTTCAATAGATGTCGCTACATCAGATGCCGTGAAAGCATAGCCTTGCTTAGATCCTAACTCGATGATCAAGGCGATGAAGTTGTCATTTTTTATAATGGATTCAAACTCACTTTTAAGAGCATCATCTTGAGCGATCATTTGGTAAAATTGATTTAAACTTTTCATAATATGGTAAACCTGAGCGAGACTGTAGCACTTGTCAACTTTGGTCAAATATACTTACACTATCAAAATCTTTCTTTAATCAAGAGTTTGATTGTTAATTTTTATTTTCTTATTATCAGAAGTGCTGTATGTATTAATTGTACAATGTTTTCCATGTGAACTCCCAAAAATACATACGTATTTTTACGCTCTTATTAAAGAGAGGAGATTTTATCTTCGCTCTTAAGTATACTTTTATGAGGGATGATGACTATCGCTTCGATCCCGTAGCATTGCACAATCAATCAGCAAATCCTCAAGCGGCTATTAATGCCTCTCTCCCGTGGCTACGGAGTAAATCCATCAACTCGTCGCGGTAATCGTGGAAAACACTCTGGCGCTTGATATGATGCGATCGATCGGGTAAATTAATATTCATCTCTTTTCTCACAGTACCGGGGCGAGAACCTAAAGCGTAGATACGATTGGAGAGAAACACCGCCTCTTCCACATCGTGAGTGATCATGAAGACGGTGATATTAGTTCTCTGCCACAGGTCTAAGATGAATTCGTGCATCGATTCTTTGGTATGTACATCTAAAGCCCCGAAAGGTTCATCCATGAGTAACACTTTCGGATCGGAAGTTAAAGCCCTAGCGATAGCCACACGCTGTTTCATGCCTCCCGACAACTCTTTAGGTAGACACTTGGCCACATTGGTTAAACCCACTACGCTTAAATAATAACTCGCCTTCTCCCTACGCTCTTTTTTACTTACTCCCTGTAACTTCAAACCGAATTCGGTGTTATCCTGTACGCTCATCCAAGGATAGAGAGTATAGTGTTGGAACACCATCCCCCTATCAGGCCCCGGCCCCGTGATCTGAAGATCATCGATTCTCACCTCTCCCGAAGTCGGTGTATCCAACCCGGCAATCTGACGCAGGAGAGTGGATTTACCAGACCCGGACGCACCCACTACACAGATGAACTCGCCTTGTTGAACGGTCATGTTAATGTCTTTCAACACCACTAAATTTTCTTGCTGACGTTGAAAAGCTTTGTGTAGGTTAATGACTTTAAGATACATCTCGATACTCCTAAATTATTTCTGAACAGACCAACGACAGGCAACCTTTAACAGGTATTGAAATAACAAATCGAAAGTCAAACCGATGATTCCGATAACGATCAAGCCCACGAAAATCTCATCGGTGCGTAAGAATCTCCCCGCTACACTAATGCGCCGCCCTAATCCTTCCGTGGCCGCAATCAACTCCGATACGATTACCAACTGCCAGGCGGCGGCTAAATTAATCCGACAAGCATCGATAATCCCAGGTAAAACGTGGGGGAAGATCACCTGTAGGAGGGTTTGCAGTCGGTTTCCCCCCAAGATGTAGGTAGCCTCTATCAATTCCTTGGGTACGAATTTCACCGTATCCATGACCATCAAAGCATTAAAGAAGAACACACCGATAAAGATCAGCATGATTTTCGGTTCTTCGGCGATGCCCAAGTAGAGGATTAACAAAGGAATGAAAGCCGGGGCGGGCATATAGCGCATCAGTCCGAAAAGCGGCTCTAACAGGGCGCGAATACTGGGAAAACTGCCCATCAAGATACCGACGGGTATGGCTAGAGAGGCGGCTAAAGTAAATCCTACCCCCACCCGCCAGAGACTCGCCACCGTATCTTTCCAGAGTTCGCCCGTACTCCATAAACGCCCGAAAGCTTGAATCACCATCGCTGGTGAGGGTAGGAATTTCGGGTCGATATTACCTAGGGTCGTCACTAACCACCACAGAAATAGGGGTATAGCGATCGAAGCGATCATCAAACCTGTACTGAGTGGCTTGGGAATATCTTCCGCCAATCTCCAGAATACGGTTTGCCGAAGGGAGGTGGAAGGACTCGAAGACGAGTTTTTGTTCATGGGAGATTCGGGAGGGGAAATCATGAATTTAATCGCCAGAAGTAAAGGTTATTGTAATAATAATATTCTTGGCAATTTGTATAAAAATTATCCTTTTTTGTTTTTCTCGGCGTAGGCTTTCACAAAACGATCGTCGAACAATTTACTGGTATCGGGAATTTCTTTGATCAAGTTGACTTGTTTGAGAAAATTACTGATTTCTTTAGCAGAATAAGTTAAAGAAGTCATATCATTACCTGGGCTAAAAGCTTTCAGGTTATCTTCAACGGTAAATAACTGTGTTCCTTCGGCATATTTTCCATAATCTTCCACACTCACACCGGCCCTTTTTGCCATAATCTCGTAAGCTTCTTTTTGATTATTTTTAATAAAATCGAGGGTGGCGAACCAGCTATCTACCATCGCTTGTACTCGTTCTGGATGTTCATCGACGAACTTGCGGGTAAATACTAAATGGTCGGAAATCGCCCCGGGAAAATCTTTGGAACTGAATAAAGTTTTACTACCGGGTCGTTTTAAAGCTTCGGTGGTGAAGGGTGCGAATACCGCCGTCGCCTCCACTTGTCCGGCCACGAAAGCCGCCGCCGCCTTGCCCGTTTCTAAAGGTACGATCGTTACATCTTGAAGTGACAATCCGGCTTTTTTCATCCCCAGAAGTAACAGGAAGTGATCCACCGTACCTTCTTCTAATGCTACTTTTTTCCCTTTGAGATCGGTGATGGAATTAATACCTTCCTTGACGATAACCTGGTCATTACCGGTGGAATTATCGTTAACTAAAACTATTACTTGATCTGCGCCTACAGCTACAGAACTAATCGTATCGTTGAGAGTTTGACTGTTAGAATCAATTTTCCCGGCGGTAAGAGTATTAATAGATTCTAGATAACCGTCGAACCACTTTAAATCCACTGCCACATTATGGGCATTAAAAATACCTTTATCCGCCGATACCTGCCAAGGGAACCAGCCAGGCCAAGCACTAAAACCTAAACTCACATTAGCACCGGCGGCGGGGGAAGGTGAGGGACTGCTATCGGTTGTGGTTTGTATATTACTGGCGGGATTTTTACAACCTACTACGAGAGTTAAAGTTACTACAAATAAGAGGATAGATGATATGAGAGAGCGAAATTTCATGGCTGGATGACTATTTTTCGAGTTGGTGGGCGATCCATTGGAACCAAAGGTCTAAACCTTCGCCGGTTTTGACGGAGACGGGGACGATCGTGACATCGGGATTAATTTGGCGTATATTATCCCTGAGTCGATCGAAGTCCATGTCCACATAGGGGGCGAGATCGGTTTTAGTAATCAATAAGCAGTCAGCCTCTTGAAACATAATGGGATATTTCAGGGGCTTGTCTTCTCCTTCGGTGACGCTCAAAAGAGCCACTTTTGCGTGTTCGCCCACTTCAAACTCGGCGGGGCAAACTAGATTACCCACGTTTTCCACTAGCACCAGATCGAAATCCGCGGGGTTATATTCCTGTTCGAGACGGTGGATTCCCCCGGCCACCATCTTAGAATCGAGATGGCACGATCGACCGGTGTTGATGGCGATAACCGGCACACCGTAGCGGCGCAAACGTTCCGCGTCGAGTTCCGTGGTCATATCCCCCTCGATCACGGCGATCTTATAGCGATCGTTCAAAGCTTCTAAAGTCTTCTCCAACAGCGCGGTTTTGCCCGCCCCAGGACTACTCATGAGATTGAAGCAGGTGATACCCCAAGCGTCGAAATGCGATCGATTGTGATCCGCGCCCCGTTGATTGGCGTGGAGTAGATTTATTTCCAGGGCTGCGTCAAAGGTTTGGTGCATGGTTTTCCTCGTATTCAATGCGATCAATTTTCAATTCCCGTCCCGAGCGAATGTCTTCCATCGGCCCCCCGCATCCGGGGCAAGAATACATAGAACCGATTTGCGGACTGTATTCTAATTGACAAACGTGACAGAAAGCGATCAGGGGAGTTTCTGTAATGACTAATTTAGCGTCCGAGAGAAACCCCTGCCGCGTCTGCACTTCAAAGGCGAAAAGAAGACTATCGGGTTCGACGGAGGTAAACTGTCCGACGATCAGATGTACCGCCGAGATTTTCGTCCCATTTTCTTGGGATTCCCACCACTGTCGGACAGTTTGAATTAAAGCCTTAGTCATATCGACTTCGTGCATTTTAAATCCAGTATTCTTGTTCTTGGTTAGCGACGGGATGAATATAATGGGGTTTTTCCTTGCGGGGTAACTGACCAGATAGAACGAGGTGCGCCATCGTGTCGCAGATAACCCTCGTGGCCATTAAAGAGGTGATGTCACTAATATCGTAGGGGGGTGATACTTCCACTACTTCTAGACCGCAAACGGGGGCTTTCTGAACGATTTTTCCCAACAGGTAAAGGGCTTCTCTGGGAAGTAACCCACCTGGCTCTGGCCAACCTGTGCCGGGGACGAAACCGGCGTCGATACAGTCAATATCGAAACTGATCCAAACGCAATCAGTACCGTCTAAAGCGCGTTCCAGGGCGAAGTCTACCGCAGCGTCTAAACCCATCTCGGTGATGTCGGTAACGGTTAAAATATTAGTCGCTCTTTCCCGACACACTTTGACCCCTTGGCGGGGCACTTGCCAGCCGCCTATGCCCAGTTGCACGAGGTTTTTGGCGGGGGCGTTTTTGATATTGGTGGCGTGGAACCAGGGACAGGTGTGCATTCTCTCGTCGAGGTCGGTTTCTTGGGTGTCCACATGACGATCGAAATGGATGATGCCGATTTTTTTATCTCCCAAGTGCCGACATACACCTCTCACCGTGGGGAAGCCGATCGAGTGGTCGCCGCCTAATAATATAGGAAAAGCCCCGGAAGCGAAAACGTGGGCCACACCTTTAGAAATTTGGTCGAAAGATTTCTCATTATTAGCCGGGATTGTAAACACATCCCCCACGTCGCAAAGGGTGATCTGTTCGCGTAAATCTATACCTAGCTCGAAATTATAGGGGGTATAGAGGGCGGAAATGCGGCGGATACCTTGAGGGCCGAAACGAGTGCCAGGGCGATAAGTTGTCCCGGAGTCGTGAGGGATGCCCACTATCGCTACATCGTATTCACCCACCTTTCTTACATCTTCGAGATAGGGCGCTTTGAGAAAGGTGTTAATCCCCGCGTAGTGCGGTAATTCCCCGCGCGAGAAAGTGGGTATAGAACGATCGTTGATAGAGGCTGCCCCCTCTAGTCCGTATTCTAAGCCCCGATTCACTTCCTGTTGCCAACCGGTTAGGGGTAGTCTCGCCTCTTTTTCCAAAGCGAATTGAGCTTGACTTTGCTGCGGGTTTTCAAATAATGGGTCTTGGGTCATGGATTTTGGTTACGGAATCATAATAAACGAGAAAAAAGCCCTAAGGAATAGTATCAGTCATTGTGACCGATTTCTCTCCCGGGCTTCTCTCCCGCCGTGGAACTAATGGTTCTATTCATTAGCCTGTCTCTCTCGAACCAGCATTAGTATCGAACTAACCGGAACCCTAGAGACACTTAATCGCTAAATATTTAGTTTTGACACTGACTTACGAGTACTTTCATTTACAAAAGCTTAATTATGACTTTCAAGATAACAGCGGCTTAACCAAGTTGCGGTATAAAAAATGACAAATTCCTAAATTACCCTAATTCTGCTGAGAATTTGTTTTGAGGCGAACTCGTCCAGATAAACTTTGAAAATAAAGTCCACCAACCGTAATGAGAAATATGCCATAAGCTAAAGCTTGCACGAGATAAAGCCGTTGAGTGTAACCCAATAAAGCACTGAGGATAATACCTGGAAAACGATCGTCCGGTAATACCTTGCTATTATTCCAGATCATCGGGCCGAGAATACAATCTCTATCTATAGGTTTGGCGAAACGCTCATAAAAAAAGCACAGGGATTCCGATGATCTATCCATACTCGCTAACGTACCGAGTGCCGTATCGAAATGACCCAGCGCCGTGACCACTAAACCGGCGACGATTAACAACAGTAGCACCCCCATAATCTGGAAAAACCTTTTTATGTCCAGTTTGATGCCCCATTTAAATAATAAAATACCCAGGGCGGCAGAGGCGGCAATACCGGCGATCGCACCTAACGAGGGGATTAATCCCTGTTGAAATTTAGCGGCGATAAATAACACCGATTCAAATCCTTCGCGCACTACAGCAAGCCAAATGAGGATAAATATACTCCAGCCCTCTTTTAAGCCGCCTTTAAATACCGCCCCTAATTTTCCCTCCACTTCTTGACGCATCATACGGGCGTGACTCGTCATCCACACTAACATCCAACTGAGGAGAAAAATCGCCAGTAAGCTAAAGCTTCCTTCTAGTAAAGGCTCGATCACAGGCGCGTATTTTTGATTGGCTTCGGGCAAACTCTCGATCAACCAGGTGAAGAAAACACCGATGATGGCGGAGGCGACGATGCCTGCGAAGATTCCTGCGTATACCCACAGGTTAGCTTTTTGTTGACCTGCTTTCTTCAGGTAAGCGAGTACGATACCCACGACTAGCGCCGCTTCTACGCCTTCGCGCAGGGTAATGATAAAAGTTGGTAAAGCTGAACTATAATCCATCACGGTTTTGTTGTTATTGCTGTAGTGGCTTTCTCGATATTTTTAATCAGTGTGGTGACTTCTTCGGGTGTTTTTACCGGAGTCGCAGGCGGTTGCACGTCGGGCCACACTTTTTTTAACTCGGTGAGATTTTTTTCTATCTCTCCGTGACTTTTGGCATCGCTTTTCTTGATGGTAGGGGCGATCATTGCATATAATCGATCAGCGTAGATGACGAAGCCTCTCGAGTCTTGATACTCGATCGCCGCCGTTATTTTATTATTAGATACGGCGGCCCCGTATTCCGAGTTAGCGGTATCTAATAACCCGTTGATCACTTTGAAAATAAATTCCGGTGACTGACGCTGGGATTCGGGCAGAACAGCGATCGCATTATCCACAGCTTGCATGGAACTTTTAAACTCGCTCGTTACTTTTGCTGCGTCTTTCGCTCCCGCTTTCACTTGGTCTTGCAGGGCGATTAAAGTAGTTTTAAACTCTGGGACTTTTCTCTCTGTTAATTGGTCTTCCACGTCAGCATAAATTTCTTCGACGGGATGACCGATATGAGGTTCGGCTTCTTGGGGTTTTTTCAGTTGTAAAAGTTCGTCGGCCACTAGCAGATGACCTTTCATCAATCCCAGTTTGGTTATGTAGTCTACGTCTCTGGCTTCTCCTACTAAGACTACATCCTCGATCGTGATCATGTCTTTTATCCGATCGAATTCGTCTTGAGCCACCACTTTTTTCGTTACCAATTCTTCAATACTCCCGTAGGGGCGACTCGCTTGAATCTGATTGGATAGGGCGGGGATTCCTAATTTGGCTTCTAATTTATCCAACTCTGACAGTATGGCGTTATTAATATTGATCTTCGCCCCGTGGCTCATATTATGGGCTGTAGATACTGGGGACGGAGAGATATTAACACTAGTATCGGTTTTATCACTTTGGGTGCAGCCACCCAGTAAGGTCAGACTGACGGCAGTGGTAAACGTCCAAAAACGACGATTCAGCATGGTCTTTACGGAAAGATATAAGAGCAAATAGTTTCTTGTCAATGAGTCTCACAGATAAAAAACTATCTTTCTACTTTAAGATATTATTGCGAAATAATATCAATAATTTTTGATAATTTTAGGTTTCCCTAACATCGAATAATCCCATACAACCTGACTCAGCAATGTCATCCTGATGGGGGTGAAACATATATTTGCCTGTGTAGGGATAGGCGAACTCTAAGATATGTCTCTCGGCAGTGCCCATGGTGATTACATCGCTGGTGTGGCTGGGAGTCAGGGTCATCCCCGTGGGATAGACTTGAAAAAAGTTAGCGTGAATGTGAAAGGTAGCCACCGGGTCGTATTCGATCATGTTCAGGAGATAGAGACGGATCAAACGCTCTTTCTCGATGGCGATCGGTTGATTCATATAATAATCGGGTAGACCGTTAAAGGCGTAAAGTTCGTTTTTACGATCTTCGTTAATGTCGTAACCTCCCATGATCATTACCATCTCGTCTGCTGGGGGTCTAGGTTGGGGCGGATCGATAATAAGCATACCGTATAGCCCTTTAGTAATGTGTCGGGTCACAGGGGCGATATGACAGTGGTAGAGATGTACGCCGTAGGGTTTCGCGTCGAATTCATAGATGAAAACGCTGTTATTACGCACCGGCTTCACACCATCGGCATCGGCGGTATGTATGCCGTGAAAGTGCAGAGAATGAGAATGACCGGCGCGGTTGTAGAATATAACTCGGATACGATCGCCTTCTGTAGCCCGAAAAGTGGGGCCGGGTACTTGTCCGTTGAGATTCCACGTAATATAAGAAACTGCTTTGTTGAGTTGCAGGGGGGAAGTACGAGCCTCCACCCGAAATTCTCTGACGGTTTTACCCCCTTCCTGTTTTATAGTTCCATAATCGAAATTACGCAGGAAAGTCATCGGGTTGGGGGGGGCGCTCGTTGGCGGGGGAGATACGGGGGCGATCGTCTTCGACCGCGAAACCGATGAATCTCGCCACATCTGCCACAGGGAAAAGGCACCGCCGAGTCCTAAACCAGTCCCTAAAGACAATTTGAGAAAGTGACGGCGATGAAGAAACAAGTTATCTGATTTTTCCGATGGCATGAGGGGCTAAAGATAATAAAATTCAACTACCGTATAATTTTACTGCAACAATAGATAATAATTCTCAATTGTACTGGAAAGCTCTATAGTCGAGACGACGGTAGTTATAGTTAAGAAGTTAATGGGCAAAATAAAGATATAAATCTTAAAAAATTATTGAAACCATGCTTGATAGACTGTCAGCCCTAGAAAATCGTTATTGTCTACCTTCCTACGCCGGGGGGGTGATTATCGGCGTGGCTATTTGTTTTTTCGGCGCTGCCACTAATACTATGGCGGGATGGTTATACGTACTCTGCGGCACGATGTTGGCTTTATTGATTATCGGCGCGGTATTACCGGGGCGTAGTTTACGACCTTTACAGGTTCAGCGTTTACCGATAGCCGCCGTTCACGCCGGGGATGAGATGGTAGTACAGTTAAATGTGAAGAATACGGGGAAACATCTCGCCAGTCTTTTGGAGTGTTGGGATTTAGTGCCTTCTGTGTTGGCCCTACCCCAGAAAGAAAGTATCGAAGCGATCGCACCAGATAGCCATTATCGCTGGACTTACGTGCTACCTACGAGCGTCAGGGGTGTTTATCGCTGGCAGGATGTGCAGTTACGCACCGGTGCGCCCTTCGGTTTATTCTGGAGTCGTCGGGGGCGCAGCGCCGGAGCGAAAGCGATCGTTTATCCCCGGGTGTATAATTTATCCAGGTGTCCTATTGTGGATACGATCGGCAGGGACGATAATATTAATCTCCAAAGTAATTCCCGTTATCAAAACGCCACCGAGGGGGTAACTCGCACCTTGAGGGCCTATCGTTACGGAGACCCTACCCGTTTGATCCATTGGCGTAGTAGCGCCCGTCTGGGGGAATTTCGCGTCAGGGAATTAGAGGTCATCACCGGTGGACAGGAAATTATCATCTGTCTGGATACTTCCTCGCCCTGGGATAGAGAAGAATTTGAAAGGGCCGTGATCGCTGCAGCGACTCTTTATTTCTACGCGAGTCGCTGTCAGTTGAACGTACAACTATGGACGGCGGAAACCGGCTTGATACACGGCAACGGGGCGGTTTTAGAAACCTTAGCGGCAATAGAACCCCTAGAAACAGCTAATCCCCTTTCTTTACCTGTATTACCTGTTATTTGGTTAACCCAAAGTCTCGCATCTCTAGAGGATTTACCCGATGGCAGTCGCTGGCTATACTTCAGCAATGCCGAATCTAAATCGGTAACTTTTTTAAAGACCCGTCACCTGTGCGGTTTAACGATCGATGGTAGTGAGTCTTTACAGTCTCAACTCCAGAAACCCCTCGATTAAGCATCGATTAATTTTGGATTCGTCCCCTATTTTTAACATCTATGAGGTAAAATTTGCCCAATAACTAATTTATAATCGAAAAAAAATTATGCCGAAATACGTGATGTGGGGTAGTTACTGCGAGGATGTTCAGGAAAAACGATCGCCCTATAGAGAAGCTCATTTACAGGGGTTAAAAAGTCAAAAAGAACGGGGAATATTGGTAACTATAGGGCCTACCGCCGATATTAGTAAAGTATTCGGCATTTATGAGGCGGAAAATGAAATAGAAGTGCGAGAATTAATTCAATCCGATCCCTACTGGAAAAACGGGATCTGGACGGAATACGAGGTGAAAGAGTGGATACAGGCGATTTAAACCCCTTATTGCCAATTTTAGCCGTTCATAAAATTTCCTTCCAGACCGCCTTTTCCCAAAAAAATCTGTGTTAAGTCTTTATTGGCTCGATCGTATTCAGTCCCCGCAACTTACTTTAGTAGGTGAAAAAGCTTTGGCTTTGAGCCGATTAAAACAGCGTAATTTCCCCGTATTACCAGGTTTTGTAATTAGTACCGCAACTTTTAACGCTTTCATCAATGGTTTAGATGATACCGAATCTCTACTAGCGGATTTCCCTCAATCTTCTTTGTATATAGATATAGACAACTATCAAGCTTTACAGTTAGTAGCCCGACAGATGCGGCAATGTATTTTAGCCGCTAATTTTTCCGGGGAATGGTTAAGAGAAATAGAGACGGCGGCGCAAAAACTAAATTCACCCGCTCTAATTTTACGCGCCTCCCCACTGGCTTCTAATTACTCCCTCCCAAAAACCGGGGGATTATTTCCTTCGGAGATTATCAAAAATGATGTGGCTTCCCTATCCAGGGGAATTAAAAAAATATGGGCGAATCTATTCACGGCGAAGAGTTTATTTTACTGGCAAAAGTTGGGAATAGCCATAGAAAAAGTGCAGATGGCAATTATCGTTCAACCTGTTATTAATGCCGATATTTCAGGAACGATAAAACTCCAAGATACGGGATTAATTATAGAATCCACCTGGGGATTAGGACACAGTTTGTCAGGGGGGCAAGTTCTACCCGATATTTACAAGCTAGATGCTGAAACCGGGGAAATTTACGAACAAAATTTGGGTAATAAAAATTTAGTTTACAGTATCCGCGGTGAAGATAGCTCTTTAGCTTTTAAGCTATTTGATAACGGCGAACAGGATAGCTACACTTTAGAGAGAGAATCTTTAAATTTATTATGGGATTTATGGCATCGATTGGCGCGGGAATACTTACAAGTACGATCGATGAAGTGGTTATTAGTTAAAGAATCCCCTGATTCCTCTCCCTCTGTATACATATTGGGTTGGGATTACTCCTGGGGACACTTGGAAAATCAACCCCTATTGAAAGGCATGATCGCTTCTGCCGGTATAGTACAGGGAATGGTACGGGTGTTAGACGGGGAGACGGTGTTAACAGAAAACTTAGGAGAAGATACTATCCTCGTCACACCAGCAATTAATCCTCATTGGTTGCCCTATTTAAAGAGTATAAAAGGCATCATAACCGAGCGGGGTGGCATGACGAGTCACGGGGCTATCTTAGCCAGGGAGTTGGGTATCGTTTGCTTGGTAGGGGTGAATGGGGCCACGAGCAAGCTAACTTCGGGGGATAAAATCGTGGTAGATGGTTATAAGGGGATAGTTTCCACCACTTTATCATCTGTCGCACCTGGCGTGACCGCCTCGATCGCACCCGAAGAGTATTTATCTTCTCCTCTGGGGACAAAATTGATGGTGAATTTGAGCCAAACCGACAAACTAGGGGACGTGATTAATTTGCCAGTGGATGGGGTGGGTTTATTGAGGGGAGAATGGATGATATTGGAATTACTCGCCCGGAAACCTTTACAGCAATGGTTGGAAATTTCCAAACGCGATAAGTTCATCGAAGAGTTAAGTCTATTAATGCTTACATTCGCCCGCGCTTTCAGCCCCAAACCGATATTTTATCGCTCTTGGGATTGGTCGGTCACGGAAAGAGAAATTGACACTGGGTTTTTGCGCCAAAAAGGAACTTACGGGTATACATTAGAACCGATCGTATTTGATATACAATTACAGGCACTGCGGCGGGTACAGCTAGCCGGTTACGGTAACTTTAATCTCATATTGCCTTTCGTGCGCGGTGTGGAAGAATTCATCTTTTGTAAAAATCGTGTCACCCAGTGGCAACTGTTCCAGATTCCCGCTTTTAAATTATGGATCATGGCGGAAGTGCCCTCCGTGTTATTTTTAATGCCGTATTTTGCCGAAGCGGGAGTCCAAGGAATTGCTATAGGTAGTAATGATCTAACTCGATTAATGTTAGGAGTCGATCGAGAAGACCCTTTAGGAAGTAACTATTTTAATTTACAACACCAAGCTTTATCAGTCGCCCTACAACAATTGATCACAGGGGCCAATAATGCGGGGATTCCATGCTCTATCTGCGGTCATGGAGTGACTCAATATCCTGATATTATCGAGAATTTAGTCAAGTGGGGCATCACTGCAATTTCTGTGGAACCGGAAGCCGTCGTAGATACTTATTCGGCGATCGCTCGCGCGGAGAGACGGTTATTACTGGAGAAAGCCCGAAATTCTAACTAGCTAAAAGTTCCGAGGTTTGATAACTCGGCAACAATTTCCAACCCGCCTTTAATAATTTTTGACAGGTAGCCCAACCTTTAGAACCGTTAGGAAAATCTCTGTAATCGGGTACGGAAATTTTAGGTAGAGAATAATAAGGTTGCCAAGCTTCGTAAGGGCTTAATCTCAGGTAAAGAATTTTTTCTCCATCACCTGAGCTTTGGCAAAGCCAGCACATTTGTCCTTTCATATAAACCTCTTAATTTAGTTTTAAAATTAATAATTATTAGTTTGCCCTAAGCTCATCATTAAACACATCTGTCAAGGGTCAATATTGTTAACTGGCAAATCTATCTCATTAGGGATAGAAAGACGCTCAAACACCTGCTTTACTGTGGTTTTTATACCTAAAGTTGCCATAGATAATACCTCTAATTATTGATGTATGAACTTACAGATTGTGAGATTTTTAAAACATTCATACTTAAGGAGTAATTATTTATGTCCGAGAGCAAACAACTGCAACCGCCCCAGACTCAAGAATCCCAACCTGGTAAAGAATCGGAAATGTCTCCTAGCCCCGAGTTTAAAGGTTCTAACCCCGGTAGCGGCAAATTGAAAGGCAAGGTGGCCCTGATTACCGGGGGAGATAGTGGCATCGGTAGAGCCGTAGCTGTAGCTTATGCGAAAGAAGGTGCTGATATGACGATCGTATATCTCAACGAACACGAAGACGCGGAAAAAACTAAACAGATAGTGGAGGAAATCGGCCAGCATTGTTTGTTAATAGCGGGAGATATAGGTGACGAAAGTTTCTGTCGGGAAGCGGTAGAAAAAACTGTGGAAGAATTCGGAGGTTTAGACATTCTCGTTAATAACGCGGCCGAACAACATCCCCAAGAAAGTATCGAGGATATTACTGCCGAACAACTGGAAAAGACTTTTAGAACTAACATTTTCTCCATGTTCTATCTTACCAAAGCAGCTTTACCCCATCTGCCTGAAGGTAGTAGTATTATTAATACCACTTCCGTCACTGCCTATAAAGGTAATCCCCAATTATTGGATTATTCATCGACAAAAGGCGCAATAGTCGCTTTTACCCGCTCCCTTTCTCAATCTTTAGTTAAGAAGGGAATCAGGGTTAACGGCGTGGCACCTGGGCCGATTTGGACTCCTTTAATTCCTTCCACATTCGATGAGGAAAAAGTAGCAAGTTTCGGCGCACAAGTACCGATGCAGAGGGCGGGTCAACCGGAAGAAGTAGCACCGAGTTTCGTGTTTTTAGCTTCCGCCGATGGCAGTTATTTCTCTGGTCAAATACTACACCCTAACGGCGGTGAAGTAGTTAACAGTTAAATTTTTTATAGGGATGGATCATGCAGGGATTATTAGAACGATCAAAATTTGTCAAACAGTGTCTAACGGACTTCGTGATGGACGCAGAGGGCGAGTTAGCCGTGGCTTTAGAAAAGTTCTGTGCCGAGGGAATGCGCTTCAAGCCCCAAGATAATATGAGCCAGCAGGAACTGTTGATCGATCGATTTCTAATAGAAGGTAAAGTGGGAGATAAAACCGTCATTCAATTATTTCAAGATGACGGTTCATCTTTTTCTCTCACCCCTGAAGACCGCCAGTTACTAGCCCATTGGCATCGCAGTTTTATCGGTTTATTCATGATTCAAGAAATTAGCGAAGGCCGATTCAAACTCATGAATATGACCACGGCTAAAACTTATGTAGTGATTCCCAACGATGTCGCTATCGCCGCGGCGATGGAAAGGTATAAACCGGGGGAAATCCTCCTCGTACAAATTACCCCCCTAGATGAAGATAATTGGATTTTTTCTAGTCCCTGCACGAGTCTGGGAAAATTGGGTAAACCGAAATTAGCCGTGGCCGTGGGCAATTTCAAGAAAAACTATCCCCAGTATCTCTATAGCGATGCCGAGGATTTATTAGAGCAAGCTTGGCAATCGGTAGAAAAGTTCTATCGTGAGTTCGTGGATTTCTTCGGTGGCCCCGAAGTCACGCTATCGGGCTACGAATTGGGCAAAAAGCTACAGGAATTTCAAAAACTCAGTAGTGAAAAGCAATTACAAGAATCGGGACTCGACCCTGATAAATCTTTAGAAGAATTAGCCGTGGAAGCGGGCTTATCGGCGGAAGAATTAGAAGAGATAGCCGGGGCGATGGGAAGCAACCTTAAGGGGTTAAATAGCAAAGCGATGACGCAAATGGTACAGCCCCAGATTGAATTACCCCCTAACCTGAAAAAAGCGGAGAATGTGACGATTTTAGCCCATCCACGCTGGGGGCAAGTATTCCTCTCCACCTACAGGCAGTTTGAAACTTTACTCCAATCAACAGACCCGGAAAGCATCCCCGGCGGCGATAAATTAGTCAAATACTATTTAGAATCGCCGGAGATTAATATTTTACCTTGGAAATATCTAGCCCGAAAATACCCCGAGGCATTAGAAAAACAATTGCGGGATATGTTAGACCGTCCCGATTTTACTATTGAAACTCATTTAATGCCCTTATTGGCTCAATATAATAAAGCGATCGAACCTACTCTACCGGAAATTGCCAGCGTACCCCTCCATCTACATAATCTCTTCCAAGACGCGGTGTTAGAGGTAAATAAAGCTAAAGTCAAAGAGAAGAATACCAAGGGTAAGACGAACAAGGGATTTAAAAAGTCATGAGATATTTCTTTAGACTCCTATATGTTCCCACTTACGAAAGAAGCCGGTGTGATGATTTTCAGAGAACATAGTAATAGATAAAACAAAACTTTTTTGGAGATAAATATAATGAATATCATTGCATGGGCTATTTTAGGGCTTTTAGCAGGCGCTATCGCCAAAGCGATTTATCCTGGGGCGCAAGGCGGTGGCATTATCGCCACGATCATTTTAGGTATTATCGGCGCTTTCATCGGCGGTACACTTTACACCCTCTTAACGGCGGGTACTTTACAACTAACGGCTACTACTTTAAGTATTCCTGGGCTATTCGTAGCGGTAATAGGCGCTATGGTCGCGATCTTCCTCTGGGGTCTTATCGCTAGAAATAACGATGTGTAAATTCCACGGTGCTAAGTAGTAAGGGCCTAATCGCTAGTGTTTCGTTTGTGTTCTCGTTATGACTCTCTCGACTCGTTAGAGAGGGAGAGTCTATCTTTAATAGTCCACCTTTATAATATAAAAAGAGATTTTAAGCTATGGAAAGCAATTTTTTTGAACTGTCTTTAGAGCAAGAATTCCAGATGCGTTTGATCCAGCAATCGGCTCAACAGATGGATAGAGAACAAATCATGGATCTGCTAGTCCAAACCTCCCGCTTGTTAATGATGAAAGATAATGCGATTAAAAATTTAATCAGACAAGGAATGTTAGCCTAAATGAAGGCTGATTCGGTAAAGGAAAAAAATCAAAAATCCCTACCACCCTGGCGAAACGAAGTCAATGACGTTATCCGCGGTGCGAGCGGGGGTTTTTTGTTTGGCATTCCTTTAATTTATACTATGGAAGTATGGTGGATCGGCTCTTATGTGCAACCACCGGTCATGTTACTAGTTCTGTTCGTAACTTTCGCCATCGTCTTCCTCCTCAATCGCACCGATGGTTTTCGTAATACCAATGCCGCTAACTTCAAAGAAGCTTCGATGGATAGTATTGAAGAATTAGCCATCGGCATCGTTTGCACCACCTTGATCTTAATTTTACTGCGGGAAATTACTTTAGAAACCTCCCTTAATGAAGCACTGGGAAAGATAATTTTCGAGGGAGTACCTTTCGCCTTGGGCGTAGCCTTGGCTAATTCTATATTGCAGGGAAATCGTGACGGTAATGAGGATAGTCCACCTCGAAAAAGTAATACTCTCCCCGATATTGGTGCCACTCTCATCGGCTCTATTTTTATCGGTTTAAATATCGCCCCCACCGATGAAATTACCATGCTATCAGCCGCTATTTCTACCCCCCGGTTATTGGCAGTTATCTTCACCTCATTGATAGTGTCTTACGGTATCGTTTTCGTGGCGGGATTCACCACCCAAGGCCATCGACAACAACATGGGGGCCCGTTTCAAAAACCTCTACAAGAAACGGTTTTATGCTATTTTCTCTCTCTCCTATCATCAGCCGCTATGTTATGGTTTTTTCATCGTTTAACCTTTGATGACCCTTGGTCATTATGGCTAAGCCAAACTTTGGTACTGGGCTTACCTGCGACTATCGGCGGCGCGGCGGGGAGGCTGGCTATATGACGGGGCAGAATCGATCTCCGCAACACTTTAAAGCCGAGTGGGTCACTTTTCTGGTATCAACTGCGATCGTTTCCCTTTTAGTCGGGTTAGTATTACATAGTTGGCTGACTAAAAGCGATCAACCTCCCATCATTTCCGTTACTGCCAGTGATAATATTCAAGAGATAGACGGCAGTTTTTATGTGAGCTTCACTGTTATTAATACCGGGGGAGAAACAGCCGAGAGCGTAGAAGTAATCGGGGAATTACAAACCGGGGGAAAAATAGAAGAATCAGGTCAGCAGCAAATAGATTTTTTGGCTTCCGGTGAAAAAGAGAAGGGGGCTTTTATATTTCGCAAAAATCCCCGCCAGGGAGTATTAATACTTAGAGTTGCCAGCTATAAATTACCATGAATTGTTCGATAATCTTTTTTTTGAAAAATAGATATTACCAGAGCCGATTCATTAATTTTTCATGGCTCGCTCAAGTTCATCCCTGTGCCTATTTTATTAACCTTGAATCCCAAGACACTGAATAGGGCCGGTACGACTTCCGCAGGTATTGGCTCTACCGTGTTGAACTTTTCCGGCTTGGTAGATAAAACGCCCAAAACGCCTAACGGCACTTGTAAAAACAGATGACTTGATAAAAATCCCACCCCGGCGATACTCAAACCGAGTAAACGCCATTGGGGTAAAAAAGCCACTTTCGAGGCCGCTAGAGGAGCGATTTGATAAATGGTATAGGCGAGGCCTAAAAATAGTACCGCACCCAGTAAAGTGATGAGTTTGTGTTTGGGGGTTCTGAACAGGGCGAGAATTTTTAACTGTTCTGGTGTGAGATTACCAGGCTTGAGAGCCACCACCAAAAGGCTGAAAATATCGAAGGGGCGAGACCACTGCATCCAAAGTACCGGGATGACAGCGATCGCCGCAAGAAATATATATTCCAACCAGATGAGGGGCAGGGGGGAGCCGATGGCCAAACCCAGCCAAGCCACTTGTAGAAACAAAGGTACGGCGGCTATACCTGCCAAATGAATCCATAAAAACGGTTCTGATCTCATCTTGGTTAACCCTTCCTGAGTAGTTAATTAGGGGAGAGGGTACGACGTTTACTGAGCATCTCGTAGGCTTCGATAATGTCGCCTTCCTGCCAGTCATTAAACTTCGATACGCCCACACCGCACTCGTAACCGGCGTTGACTTCCCTCGCGTCCTCTTTCATCCGTTTTAAGGATTCCAAACCGCCTTGGTAAACGATCTGACCTTTACGGCGAATGCGGATGAGGCGGTTACGTACCAGTTTACCCGATTGCACGTAACAACCGGCCACCGCGCCGCGTCCGATGGTGAATACCGCGCGCACTTCCGCCTGTCCGAGGTGTTCTTCCACTTCTTCGGGGTCGAGTAAACCTTCCATCGCCCCCTGAACGTCGTCAAGGAGTTTATAGATGATGTTGTAGTCGCGAATATCCACGCCTTCTTGGTCGGCGGCTGCTCTGGCACCGCTGGCGAGGGTGGTATTAAAGCCGAGAATAACAGCGCCACTGGCTGCGGCTAGATCCACGTCGGTTTCTGTAATCTCCCCTGGGGCGCAGAGTAAGATTCGCAGTTGTACCTCGTTCTGGGGCAATTGGTTCAAGGAACTGAGAATCGCCTCTACCGAACCTTGTACGTCGGCTTTGAGGATCAGATTCAGTTCTTTGAGTTGTCCTTCTTGCACTTGAGCCGAAAGGGTGGCGAGGCTGACGCGACGGGCGGACATGACTTGTTGTAGGCGAGATTGGCGTTTGGCATCGAAACGCTGATCTGCTAAGGCTCTTGCGTCTTTTTCGCTCTCGAATACGTCGAATTCATCCCCGGCTGAAGGTACATCGCTCAAGCCGAGAACTTCCACCGCAAAAGATGGGCTGGCCGCGTCTACTTTTTCTCCCCTGTCGTCGATCATGGCGCGGATCTTACCGAATACGGAACCGGCGACGATACAATCACCGACGCGCAGGGTTCCGTTCTGTACGAGGAGGGTGGCGACGGGGCCTTTCGTCCGATCGAGGTTAGCTTCGATCACGGTTCCTTTTGCCGCTCTGTTGGGGTTGGCGGATAATTCTTCGATCTCGGAAACGAGGATGATCATCTCTAGGAGGTTATCCAGATTCTGTCCTTTGAGAGCGCTCACTGGCACCATGATCGTATCGCCGCCCCAGTCTTCCGGTACGAGTCCCTGTTCGGCTAATTCTTGTTTGATCCGATCGGGGTTAGAGTCGGGTTTATCCACCTTGTTGATGGCGACGATGATGGGCACTTCCGCCGCTTTAGCGTGGCTGATGGCTTCTTTCGTCTGGGGTTGTACGCCGTCATCGGCTGCCACTACCAAGATCGCTATGTCGGTCACTCTCGCACCCCTGGCGCGCATAGCTGTGAAGGCTTCGTGACCTGGAGTATCTAAGAAAACGATCTGTTGGGTTACGCCGTTGTGTTCCACGTCCACGTGATAAGCGCCGATATGTTGGGTGATACCCCCGGCTTCTCCTTGGGCGACTTTGGTTTTCCTGATCGAATCGAGTAGGGTGGTTTTGCCGTGATCCACATGACCCATGATCGTTACTACCGGCGGGCGGTGCTGCAGGTTTTCTAGATCCGACGCGTCGAGCATCTCGGTTACTTTCGTAGCTGCCGCCGTCTGGCTACCCGCTTCTATTTTCACGCCCAATTCTTCGGCGATGACTTTAATCGTGTCCTTGTCGAGGGTTTGGGTGATATTTACCGCCATCCCTTTGAAGAACAGATTCCTGATAATTTCCGTTTCGGGAACTTTCAGTAGTTCCGACAGTTCTCTCACCGTCAGGCTACCTTGGACGACGATGCTCTCGGGTGATTGTTCTTCTTTGACTTCTTTGCGCTCTGCCGCTCTCCTCGATTGTGCGGTCTCGGTTTTCCCGGTTTTCTTGACCTTGATGGCGTTTACCGCTACTGGAGCCGTTGTTTTAGCGGGAGTTGTGGATTTGGGTTTCGGGGGCCGGGCGATCGAGAGGCTGAAGCTTTGAGCGAGTCCGGTTTCTTCCAATTGTGAATCCAGGTCTTCATCTTCGTCGAACAGCACCTGTGATCTGCGTTTGGCTTTGCCGGTATTTTTCGCCAGTTTCGCTGTTTTGGCTTTTTCTTCCTCTTCTTCTTCCTCCCAGGGGGCGCGTTTTTTCTGGGGGGGTATGGGTCGTTTAATTTTAGTGGCTTTCGTCGGTTTGCTAACTCCGTCCGCCCCTAATTCCTCTGTATCGGATTCTTCGATTTCTAATAACTCGATGTCATCACCCGAATTCGCCGCGGAAACTGGTGGTTTCGGTGCGATCGCTTGGCGCGGAGGACGTTTCACCTCGGCAGTTTCTTTACCTGGTTCCGTGCCTTTCTGTTGGGGCTTGAGAGTTAATTTCAGGGCCGGTTTATCTAATTTTTCGGGCTTATCCTGTCTCTCTACCCTCTCGCTTCTCGCCGGGCGATCGCCATTCGTGGGTTTAGCCGCTCTCTCCGGTTTTTCCGGTTTTTCCGGTCGTTCCCGACGCGGCTTGTCCCCGTTAACGCTTTGGGGGGCAGGGGACGTTATCAACTTGGGGGCTTCGGTTCGTACGCTTCTGCTTGGTATGGTTTCCCCACCTGGTTTGGCACCGGAGCGAGAAGGCGGTTCCAAGAGTTTATTTTGATCCACTGGCGTAGAATTCGGCTCTTTCAAAGCTTCTTTAGCAGTTACTGGTTTTGACTGATTATGACTAATTTTAGCAGAATTATCAATTTCTGTCGGGTCTTCGGTAACTTCTATCACCTCTGGGGTAACGGTGGCTGTTTCTGGTTCCGGCTTAACTAGGGTACTGTTGGCGTTAATCGTCATCGCGGGGGGGGTTAGGGACTTGCTAGGCTTGGGCTGTTCCACGGTTTCCGTACTGCCCGGACGGTGATGTATGGCTCTAATTTGCGGTTTTTTATCGATCACTGGGGCTTCTTTGGTTTTATTTTCGGTGCGTTGGTGCGATCGCTCTTGACCGTGGTGAACTTTACCGGCAACCGGTTGGTGTTTCGGCGCCGCGGTTCGGATCTGTTCGGCCTGTTCCTCGGTTATCGTGCTACTGTGACTTTTAACCGCTATCTCTAGCTGCTTACAAATGTCTAATACATCGTTGTTGTCCAGATTTAGTTCTTTGGATAGGTCGTATATTCTCACTTTTGCGTTATTCATCCATTATCCCCCTACTAAAGGCTTTAATTTTTTTGGTGATTGTTGGTAGATCAAGTCAACAGTTTTATCTGAGTACATATTGGTTGTTTTAATTAATTTAATTATTTTGATTTTCTGCCAGGCGTTTCCAAAGAGTTTGATAAATGGTTTCAGGTATATGGGTTTTTAATGCCCGCCCCAGTCGATTCTTCTGCTGTGCGAGTTTTAAACAGGTAGGTGAGGGACATAGGTATGCCGATCGACCCATGCCCTGATCTAATTGTACCTGTTTGGACGGGTAGACTCGGACTATTCGCCAAAATTCTCCTTTCGGCGCGGTGCGACGACAAATGGGACAGCGGCGATAGTTGGTCTCCATCGGGGATTTCTCCTAATTTTCTACCTCCGCGGCGGTTTTATCGGGGCTATCCTGTTCCGTTTTGTAGGTCGCTATATCTTTAATATCTATCTTCCAGCCCGTTAACCTGGCGGCTAAACGCACGTTTTGACCTTCTTTGCCGATGGCGAGACTTAATTGATCGTTGGCAACTAATACTAAAGCTTGTCTTTCATCGGGATTGATCAAGAGAACTTGGTCGATACGAGCGGGGCTGAGGGAGTTAGCGATATAGGTGGAAGGGTCTGGAGACCAGCGAATCACGTCGATTTTCTCTCCCCGTAGTTCGTTGACCACGGCTTGAATCCTTGAACCCCTCGCCCCGATACAAGCCCCTACGGGATCAACATCTCTTTCTAGGGTATCCACTGCTATTTTAGTCCTGGAACCCACGTAACGTGATGAGGGATTGGCTTCTCTAGCCACCGCCACAATCCGCACCACTTCTTCTTCGATTTCCGGTACTTCGTTGGCGAACAGGTAAACCACCAATCCCGCCGCCGCCCTGGAGACCACTAACTGGGGGCCGCGCTGGGAACCTTCCCGCACGTTTTTGAGGAATACTTTAAAAGAGGCGTTAGCCCGATAATTATCGTTGGGTAGCTGTTCCCGCTTTGGCAATTCCGCTTCTACTTCCGGCTGTCCGTATGCGCTGGACACCATGACGATCACATCCTGACGCTCGAAGCGCACTACTCTCGCGTTTAATACAGTGCCTTCTAATTCTTGAAATTCTTCTTGAATGATTTTCCGTTGCTGGTCGCGTAGTTTCTGTAAAAGTACCTGTTTGGTTTGAATCGCCGCCATCCGTCCGAATTCTTTTTGCCCCGGTGTCACGTCCAACACCACCTCATCGCCTATCTGGGCTTCGTCGGCGACTTCCTGCACTTCTTTGAGGGAAATATTGTGATCTTCGTTGGTGACTTCCTCGACGATTTTTTTGGTGCAGAGGATACGAAAGCCTTCTTCTTCCACGTCTAATTCCACGTCGAAATTTTTGAAATATTCGTCGTGAAACTGATTTCTCTCCATGGTCAGGGCGCGACGGTAACGCTCGTAACCCTTCAGTAAAGCTTCCCGGATCGCTTCTTGGACGGCGGATTCCGGCAGATTATGCCGTTGCCTGATTTCTTCGATCATCTCGCGTAATTTGGGCAAACTAACGATCGCCATATATATTATTCTCCTGATTGATGGTTATTCAGTTTAGGGATTATTATCTAATTGGACTTTGACAACCTCAGAGCGTGGTAGAGACAATTCGCGCCCTTTCTGGTTGAGGTAGAGGCTGGACTCGTCACGTCCTTTGAGTTTTCCCCGCCATTGTTTATCTACTCCTTCGCCATCGGTGGTGGTGACGATGACGGCGAATCCTTTAAAGGCATCGAATTCTCGATCGCTGTCCAGTTGTCGGGAGATTCCGGGGCTAGAGATTTCCAGCACGTAAGCAAAGGGGATGATTTCCCCAGTTTCCAAACTCGTTTCCAAAGACCTACTCATTTGCTCACAGTCATTTAACCCCGTGTCCTGGTTGGGATTGCGAATATCAACCCTCAACACGGGGGGGCGTTTGTTTGTTTGAAGAACGACTTCGACAATTTCTAGCCCTAAGGATTCCGCGATCGGGGCGGCTAACTCTAAGATGGTGGGTACGAGAGGATGTGTCATGGTTATGAAGCAATAAAAAAAAGCGGGATCTACCCACTTCTCGCTCTGCTAAACTCACTCTTGTTAGAGCCATATTAGCTTCCTGTTCTGTCTAAGGGTGAAGGCACTCCATTAGTCCGCAGGCTTTGGGTTCGGAGAGAGCTTTTCCTACCTGTAATTGAGGTGAAATTTAAGCCTTGTTAGCGCTCAAATTCCCTTTGAAATAATTTTAACATATCTTCGGCCAGGTAAAGGAGAAAGTGGCCCCCTGTCCCAAACCGGAGGTAACGGTTATCTGCCCCCCCTCGGTTTCAATAATTTTTTTCACCAGTGCCAAGCCTAGTCCCGTACTTTCTTTATCGTCCCGGCGGGTTAAAACTTGGAACATCCCGAAGATTTTTTCATGGAACTGCGGATCTATACCGTCACCGTTATCGCTGACGGAAAACTCGTGAAAATTCCCCTTCTCGACGGCGGCTATGGTTATCTGTCCCTCAGCCGGACGATCGTGGTGCTTGATGGCGTTATCAATCAAGTTGGAAAGCACTTGAAATAGAAGAATTTTTTTCGCCTCGAAAGTCGGCATTCCTGTAGCGCTGATGATCCGAAATCCTGGAGGTGGGGAGAGAGAATCGATAATTTCTTCTATCAAGACCGACACATCCACTACTTCAACGGGGATATGCCTCCTACCAACACGAGAATAAGCTAATAATCCTTCGACCATCCCATTGAGACGATAAACGCGAGTCCTTAGTAAATCCATGTAACGACGGGTTTCCTCGTTGAATACAGAATTTAAATCCTCTTCTATCCACTCTGAAAGGTTGGCTATCCCTCGCAGGGGTGCTTTGAGATCGTGAGATACCACGTAGGCGAAACGATCTAATTCTGTGTTGCGCTGGGCGAGGAGAGCGCTACTGTGAGTTAGAGACCGATTTAATTGTAATAATTCTTGGGTTTGTTGTTGCAGTATGCTTTCAAAGTGCTTGCGCTCGGTTAAATCCAAGATGAAAGCGACGGATTCTTCCCTTTCTTCCCCCACCAATCCGTAACCGACGAGTATGGGAACGCGACTGCCATCACTACGGATATACTCTTTCTCATAGGGTTTGCAGGCTCCTCTAGCGATCGCTTCCGCCACTCCCGCCTCGTCAAGATATAAAAATTCCGGGGGGGTGATAGCGGCCCAGTCTAATCCGCCGCTTTCTAAACTGGCCCTGGAATAATTCACTATCCGTAAAAACTCATCGTTGGCCTCTTTGATCTTGCCGTAGATGTCTCCGTAAAGAATGCCGATGACATTGGCATCAAATAAAGTTTTCAATCTGTCTTCACTCTGGAGCAATCTTTGTTCGGTTCGCTTACGCTCGGTAATGTCCCTATCGATGCCGATGTAACCGTTTGGCGTGCCATCGGGTTCGCGAACCACGGAAATCACCGTCTCCCCCCAGAAGCTCGACCCATCCCGCCGACGTTGTTCGTATTCACCCCGCCACTGTCCGTGTTGGTGAGCGTATTTTACTCTCTCTATTTCTTCGGCTTGCTTTTCAGAAGAGACGATAAAATCTATCGTCCTCCCTAAAACTTCTTGGCTACGATAACCGTAGAGGGCTTCTGCCCCTTTGCCCCAATAGGTGATGCGTGATTCTAGGTCGGTGGCGACGATCGATTCTTGGACGTTATCGAGTAACTGGGCTTGAAAAAATAGTTTCTCGCTCGTTTGTTTGCTTTCGGTAATCTCGTATAGTACCCCCGCCGCGTTAAGGGGCTGATCGTTTTCGTCATAGTAAGCCCTTCCTAATCCTTCTAGCCAATGAATACTGCCATCGGGCCAGATAACGCGGTATTGTAGGCGGAAATCTTGCCTTAATTCCAGGGCTGAGCGAATTTTGGCTTCCGCTTCCGCAATATCTTCAGGATGAACTCGCTCTCGCCATTCGTTATAAGTTTGCGCCGATTTACCCACCTCGTAACCCAAAATGATCTCGTGTTCTTTGGTCCAATAAACAGCCCCTGTGTTTATATCCCAATCCCATAGGCCCATTCTGACCCCGTCCATAGCCAGATTCAATCGCTCGGTGTAATTTTTTAGCTCTTTATAAGTGCTTTCTAATTCTTCGGTGCGTTGCCTCACTCTATCTTCCAAGACTTCGTTGAGGCGGCGGATCTGACTTTCGCTCTGTTTCCTCTCGGTAATATCCCGCCCTTCAAAGATGATATACATCACTTCCCCATCTTGAAAGTAGGGTTTGAGGGAGAAATCGATCGTCACGATGGTTCCTCCAGCCCCGATGATGTCTACTTCATACTGAACTAATTTCCCCTCTGTCGCCCCTTTAATAGCCGCTTTTAACTGTTCCTGTATCTCTGTAGAAATCGACCACCACGGGGTCTCCCAAAAGGGTTTACCGATAACCGCCTCGGCTTTCAGCCCCCCGAATTCTAAAGCCGTTTGATTAGCTTCTATTAATATGCCGTCTTTCGTCAGTAAGCCAATAAATTGAACCGTATTATCAAAAATAGCTTTGTAACGACGCTCTTTTTCCAAATTAAGCTTTTTTTCTGTTTCTAACTCGTTTTTGAGCTGCTCTATTTCTTTTTTCAGGCTCAGTAGATCTTGATTGCTTACAGAGTTCATGGGTCATTTATTCGGGTATACTTTTTTTCTATGTCTAAGGGTATATTTTTTATCTATCCTAGGTATACAAGTTGAAAATTGCCAGGCGATTTCCCTAACCGCCTACGTGAATACCGGGCCGCCGGTGCGGATTCTTCTCGGCGCGGCGAAGCACTTCTCTCGTCACCACTGCCGTATCACCTTCCCCGAAGAGAAGATAACGCAGGACGTATTGAATCGGATTACCTTCCACCCAACCGAAATAAGCGTGGGGTAATTTGCCGGTTTGATCGCGGATCGAGAGGAGGATAGCGGCGATACCGTTGGGTACGGCGGCGCTTCTAGCCTTGAGGATACGATAAGGGCCGACTTGCACACCTTCTATATAAATCTTCTCAGCGAATTCTGACGCATCAGATATTTTGATTTCTAAAAAGATTACCGGGTCGGTGGGAGGTATATGATTATCTTCCCTCACTTCCTGTTCTTTATGATAATACTCTTGGATGTCTCCGGCGTTAGGTCGGTTGGCGATGATACGGATATTATGGGCGCTTTCTTCGCGGATGAAATTCTGGGCTGCTTCATCCATATTCACGGATTCGGCGCGGATTTCCGTTGACCGCCAGACCCTGGAGATCAAACTGGTGACGATGATAGTACCGATGAAGAAAGCGGCGATTTTCACCCCATCAGGGCGCTCGATCACGTTGACGATCGTAGTATAGAAGAAGACCAGGGTAATGAGTCCGAAGAGAAAAATATGCTTTTTCGAGCGACGGTGACGGGCTAGAAGAGTTACAGCGAAGGCGGCGGAAGTCATTAATACTAAAACGCCGGTAGCATACGCACCCCCTTGGGCATCCACGTCGGCGCGGAAGATGATCGTCACCACGAAGGCGATTAAAGTATAGATGAGGACGAGGGGCCGCACCACTCGGGCCCAGTTGGGGGCCATACCGTAACGGGGTAGGTAACGGGGTACGATGTTTAATAATCCCGCCATAGCCGAGGCCCCGGCGAACCAGAGGATAGAAATGGTACTGATGTCGTATACCGTGCCGAAACCGTTACCTAGATATTCGTGGGCGAGATAAGCCAGCGCCCGACCGTTGGCGGGGCCGCCACTTTGAAATGCCGCGGCGGGAATTAACAGGATGGTGACGAAGCTACTAGTCATGAGAAAGAAACTCATGATCAAAGCCGCGGTGGTGAGCAGTTTATAGGTGTTACGGATGCGCCCCTGTGGGTTTTCTTCCGTGTCGCCGCTACTGCCCTTGACCAGGGGCATAACGGCTACTCCCGTTTCAAAGCCCGATAATCCCAAGGCTAATTTCGGGAACAGTAAGGCCGACATGGCTAAGATCATCAGGGGGTTTCCATGTTGGGCGAATAGTTGGGTTCGCCAATTGCCGATGACATCGGGATGTTGCAGGATATGCCAGCCCGCATCGCTGATGACGATCAAGTTGAGGAAAAGATACACGGCGACCAATACCACGGCTATACCGATCGCTTCTCCGAATCCTCTTAAGAAAACAATACCCAATAGGGACACCAGGACTAAGGTGATGGGAACTTGTTGACCCTTTAAAAAATCCGGCATCATCGGGTTTTCGATGATATGGGCCGTGGCATCCGCGGCCGATAGGGTGATGGTGATGATAAAATCCGTGGCGGCGAATCCCAATAGACACAAAACGAATAATTTTCCCTGCCACCAAGATAGTAAGCGCTCTAACATGGCGATCGAACCTTCCCCGTGGGGACTTCTCGAAGCTACACGTCTATAGATGGGTAACGCGCCGAAGAGGGTGAGTAACACTAATATGAGCGTGGCTACCGGGGATAGTGAACCTGCCGCCATCGCCGCTATGCCGGGCTGATAACCGAGGGTGGAAAAATAATCCACCCCCGTTAAACACATTACCTGCCACCAGGCGTGTTTCTGGGCGTGCAGTTTTTCTTTCTCGCTTCTTTCTTCTTTCAGTAGCCACCTAACTAGTTGACTCTGTTTACTTCTAATCTCCATAATGCCCAATCTAGACTGATTTCATGGTCTCTTCACCATGATATAGGATCATTTTAGACCGATAGGATTAAAAATTATTTAATTCGGCGTTTTTTAGGTTACACTTGCTGCTAACCGTGGACAATTAGTGTAGAGATGATGAAAGAGAAAAATATTTTTTTAATTTCTATCACCGTTGGTGCAACTTTAGTCCTGAGCTTAATTTTAGCTTTTGTTTTCAAAGATGCGAAAGCGGCTTTATGGGGGTTACTGTTCATCCCTGCGATCGTGGTTTCTTTTCGTTCTCCCCGTCTAGGTTTACTAGCTTTATTGATTTATTTACCCCTGGGTAATACCTTGGCTTTTTCCCTTGTCAAGGTATATAAAGTGGTGGGGAATATGATTAAATTCAATGGTTCTTATCCTCTATTCAAATTAGCGAAAGATGCTTTTTATTTTCCCGCACTGGCGGGTATTCTCTATAAAAATTCGAGTTGGGGGGATTTAAGACCCAAAATCAAGCATTTAACGATTGCTGTAGGGTTTTTAGCGCTCTCTTCGTTGCTGACTTTTTTTATCGTTAATTTACTACAAGGTAGAGGAGGATTTTCGGTTGGTTTCATCGGCTTGAAAACTATTCTCGGTTATCTTCCCTTGATCCTTTGCGGGTATTATCTGATCCAAAAAATTGAAGATGTGTGGATTGTCAATCGGTTATTAATTACCCTCGTTGTGATCTGTTGTGGACTGACACTAATTCAATACGTATTATTAAGTCAAGGTATATGCCCCGATAATGAGGTCTTGAATAAAACTAAAGCGCTAGTGGATTTATCTCGAACTAAATTTTATCCGAGTATCATTGATAAGGTAACTTTAAAAGCTCAATGTTTCGTGGGTGGTTCTTTACTTTATAACCCCGCTAAAAATTTAATAAGATTATCGGGAACTTTCTCCGACCCTTGGCAGTGGGGCTGGTTTTTGATCTCTAGTAGTTTTATCACCTACGGAGGAAGTTTTAGTGAATCACGTCGGGGTTGGCGTGTTTTAGGATGGGTGGCTATGGCTGGAGTATTAATCTGCGCGATAATTTCCGGTCAGAGAATCGCTTTATTGTTAGTGCCGCTTATTTATATAGTCCTACTAGTTATAACAGAAACCCGCCGCAACTTGCTGGGCATCAAGTTGGCTCTTATCGCCCTATTGGGGATAAGTTTAGCCACGGGAGTGGGCGCAGTTCAAAATAGTATAGCCAGTTTGATCGATCGATGGAACTATTCTCCCCCCCTACAATTCATGTTAGGTCAGTTACACTGGGTTACTAATCGCCTGAGTCTTTTCGGTAATGGTTTGGGCGTGGCTACTTCCGGCGCGCGTCAATTCGCCGGGGAAGAAGGCACTCGGTTAATTGAAACTTATTACGTTAAGTTGCTTTATGAAATAGGTATAGTTGGCTTTATCGCTTTCATGTCGGTAGTGACTGTCATAACTATCTTAACTTTTAAAGCTTATCGCTCGATTAAAGATCCGGCTTTACGTCTCTGGGGTTTATGTTTATGGGTGTTTATATTATTTATTAGTTATAATCCTTACTATTATCCTCTTGCTGTTGAGCCGGTATCGGTTTATTATTGGTTGTTTGCTGGAATTCTGTTAAAGTTGCCCGAACTAGAAGAGGAAACTCAGTCATGACAATACTTATTTCTCCTTTCGATCGATTCTTCCTTCCCTAATAGTTTTTTGTATGGTTAATATGGCTCGATACCATAATTTTACTTGCCCTTTCCAAGTGGGCGGTAGTTTACAGGCGAATTCGGAAACTTATGTAACTAGAAAAGCTGATGAACAGTTATATAAATGTCTTCAGGGGGGATATTTTTCCTATGTATTAAGTTGTCGGCAGGTGGGTAAATCCAGCCTACGGCTACAAACTATGGATCGCTTAGAAAGGGAGGGCGTTAAATGCGTCAGTATCGATCTTTCTTTAGTGGGTAGTCATGAAATTACTTTGGAACAGTGGTACAGTAGTTTTACTTATTTATTAGTGAGCGAGTTGGGTTTATATAATTGCGTTAGTATTCGTAAGTGGTGGAGTTCCCACGTTCATTTATTACCCCATGACAGATTGAAAAAATTTATTGATGAAATTGTTTTAAAGCTTACAAAAAGAAAAATTGTTATTTTCTTGGATGAGATAGATAGTGTTAAAAATGTCAATTTTTCTCTTGATAAATTTTTTCAGATCATAGGCAGTGTATACGCAGAGCGAGTTAATAATCCTGACTTATTGCGTTTGAATTTTGCAGTTTTCGGGGTTGCAACGATCAGTGGTTTAATGGATGAAAAATATTTAAATCCTTTTATTAAAGGACGTAAAATAGAAATAAAAGAATTTAAATTAGCAGAAATTGATCCTTTAATAGAGCAATTGTCTGTGTTTATTTATCCGAATAAAAACACCTTAAAACCCATCTTGCAGTGGACAGGAGGACAGCCCTTTTTAACTCAAAAAGTTTGCTGGATAATTTATCATTTAGCTTTAGAAGGCCCGTTAGATAAAGAAACCCATTGGCTAGACAAGTTGATCCAAAAATTTATGATTATTAATTGGCAAGAAAACGATAATCCAGAACATTTGAAGACAATTAGCGATCGCATTCTCTACAATTCACTACCTCCTCTTGATCTGTTACAACTTTACGGGACTATTTTAGAAGCAGGGCAGATCCCTTTCACGGATACAGCCGAAGAGTGGGAACTAATTCTCTCAGGGTTAATAGTTAAGAAAGCGGGCAAACTGAAAGTTAAAAATAGGCTTTATCAACGGGTGTTCAACCAACAATGGCTTCAGAATCACTTGAGGAGATTCCAAGCCTGAATCAAGTTACCTTGCATGATAAAAGCCACGCCCTTTAAAGTTTTTAATTCGGGAATAGCGGGATTAATTTTCATAGCCGCGTCTAAAGCTTCTTGGGCAGGGGCGGGCCGCCAATCATACAGATAGAGGAAAGCTAAATACGCGTGATGATAGGGATTATTACCGTCAATGTCGATCACTTTCTTGATAGTATCGATCGCACCGTCTACGTCTTGCTGTAGGACTTTCGATATGGCCAGCCCGTATCCTAAAGATAATTTGTCTGGGGGAGACTCGTTTTGAAAACGGTACGATAAAGCTTTATCCGTCTGCAACACGTAATCTTGAGTGGCATCGTATTGATTGATGCGGTTGGTTAACTCGAAAATCGGTTCGATACCTTTAATCCCCTCGCCTATACGAGAAGCGGACAGACGTAATTGAGTACCGAGATCTAATTCTGGGGCGGCTGGGGCGGGGGTGTCGGGATCGATCGTGATCTGTATATTAGGAATAGAGATGGGATAACTTTCCCCCGTATCGCGATTTAAATACTTCGCACTGAGAGTGTAGACACCTGGCGCTATATTTTGTGGCGCTTGCATAGCCGTAGTTTCTATCACCCCAAAACCTTTATTAAGGTCTTGCGGCTGTAATCTACCTGAATGTAATTCTCCCATACCGATACCGTGGTCGTGCAACCAGCGCTGATTGGATTCGCTATTTTCCCAACTTAATAAGACTATCCCTCGTTGTAATTCTTGCCAAGAACCCGACCATTCATAAGTAACGGGTACCGGTGAACCTGGCGGGGCTTTTTCGGGAATGGTGATGTTAGTTAATTCTACTTTCGGGGAAGTAATGGGGGCGGGATTTACTTCTACCAGGGGGGCGGTGCGGCGGTAGAGAGATAGGGTGCTATTATCGGGTAATTGCCAGGTTTTCTTTTGTTGAAATTCTGGGTCAGTTTCGACTCTCTGGACTATCTGCGGTTGTGATGCGGGGATAGAACCTTGATAGCCGGTTTTCGTGAGGAACCAATTTAACGATCGAACATCTTGATCTATATCTTTTTCCCGCACTCCCACCTGTCGCCCGGCGACTTGAGAGCCAACCTTGCCGCCGTAAAAAGAATAATTTCTCTGATTAACTTCTTCTGTAGAGGGTAAGACTCCTAAAGTCGTTCGCAGGTAGGGAGATGTATCGAGAATTTCGCCGATTACATCCTCGTGATGCCATTGTTGATTCATGGTGGGGTGATGGGACATTTTCGGACTCAGTAGGGCCGTGACGCTATCTCCGCCCAGGGGAAAGATATTCAACAGCATCAAGATAAACGCACCGCCCACCGTCGCCCATCGCACTAATTTTGCGTATCTGCCCCGCCACGATAGTAAACCCACGGCTAAAACGAGGGAGATAACCGGGAATAGGGGCAAAATATAACGGGCATCTTTATTAACGTTGAGAGAGGAGAGGAAATAACCGCCGAAGAGAAATAGAACTAACCACAGCCACTTTTGATGTACCTCTTTTAAGGGTTTCCGTCTGGGCCAGTATATCCAAGAGAGAATCAGGGCGACGATGGGAACTATTAGTAATATCCAAGATAGGTAATAGGGTAATACTTGCCAGTAGTATGTCCAGGCCCCTATAGTATTTAATGCTGGGTCTCCTTCAATAAGCGCCGAATCTACGGTGGCTCTTTTTCCCGATGTGATCATTAGTAACCAGTTAGTACGATACCAGGGGTAAGCCACTAATAAGCAACTCAGAAAAGCGACGAATAATTGTCCTACCCTGGCCCATCTTTTCTGCCATAAACTTCGACCCGTCACCCACACTATTGGGGTGAATAAAAAGAATAAAGCCGGTTGTTTGATCAAGAAAGCACAACCGACGGATAAGCCGAAAGCTATCGCCCTAAGCCAACCTATCCAGGGTTTTTCTTCATGGCAGAAATACCAAACCGTCAAGAGACAGAAACTGAAAGTCACGATCGCTGCCAGGGGAAAATCGAGGAGAAATTCCAAGCGATAATAATATAATCCAGGCATCAACTGGCACAGGAGGGCGGCCAGAATCCCCACGGAAATATCGAAGAGAATGGTTCCCAATCCGTAAATGGATACGAGTAACATGGCGCTAAAGGGTAATAGGAGAAGGGTGGCCGATTCTTCGCTGATACCGGAGAGATGGAAGAAAGGCACCGTCAGGATATAGGTGAGGGGCGGAACTTTGGGAGATAATAGCCACAGGTTGCGCCACCAGTGAGAATCGAACCACCTCGGTTTCTGTAGGGCTTCCCAGTATTGAATCGCCCCGTTCAAGTGTTCTGCTTGATCCCACGCGGGGATGGTATGATCGACGGCGAACCAGATGCGATCGATAATCACTCCCCCCAGCCAGATAAGGGCGATAACCCCTAATCCTTTCAGCCATTGCCCTGTTTTCTCTTCCATTACGGTCATAGCCTTTTGATCATTTTCACATGGGGTATGCCAGCTTCATCGAATCGATCGCCCACCGTTTCAAACCCCAGCTTTTCATACAACAGTTTCACATATTCTTGAGCGTTTACGACGATTTGCCTGTAGTTTTGGTTGCCTTCAATTTCTTTGATGGCAAATTTCATCAACTCTTTACCGATTCCCAAGCCTCGATATGGTTTTAAAACGGCGAGTCTTTCTATTTTTGCTGTTTCTTGGCTTATTTCTCTAATTCTGCTCGTTCCCACGGCTTTATCATCCCAATAAGCTAACATATGGGTGCATTCTGCGTCTAAACCATCAAATTCTAAGGATTTCTCCACCCCTTGTTCTTCTTGAAAGACGGCAGTACGAATGAATTTGATTTCATCAATCCCCTCTAAATAAAGGACTTTTTTGATAATTAATAGCATTTATCCGACCCTTTTACATGGACTGAACTTTGACAGCACGTCATTTTAAATCTAAAAACTATCTAAATATTATTGCTAATGATAGTCAATAGTGAGAAAATTAACCGATAATTCTAAGCTGGCGTGATGAAAATGATTTTAAAATCCGGTATTTTAGCTATAATAACGAGCTTGGTAGGTATAAGCCTACCCGCAACAGCACAAATGCGCCCCGCTAATCCGATGGCGCAGATAACCAACGTCAATCAATTGAAAGATGTAGAGCCTACAGCGTGGGCTTATGAAGCTTTGAGAAGTTTGGTAGAGCGTTACGGTTGTATTGTCGGGTATCCCGACCAAACTTTCCGCGGCGATCGTAGCTTAACCCGTTGGGAATTCGCCGCTGGATTGAACGCCTGTCTCAACGCCCTGGAAAGATTGATCCAAGACGGCAACAATATTTATCAAGAAGATATAGATAAAATCAAGCGTTTAAGCCAAGAATTCGCGACGGAATTAGCGAGCATCGGCGCTAGGGTGGATAAATTAGAAAATCGCGTCGCCTTCCTCGAAGACCATCAATTTTCTACCACCACAAAACTTAGCGGTGAGGCGGTTATAAGCCTTTACGGCATAGCCGGGGGCGAGAAAAATGGCGGGGAGTCCATCCCCCAAGTGCCGGTTTTAGGGTATAGAACACGGATAGAACTTAATACCAGCTTCACAGGGAAAGATTTACTCTACACCCGTCTCGCCACGGGAAACGCCCCCACGCTAGTAGAAGAAACAGGCACCTTTCAAACCGTCTTGGGGATGGCACAACCGGATGATAATGCAGTTGCAGTAGAGGTATTGCAATACAGTTATCCCGTCACCGACAACATCACCTTAGTTTTAGAAGGTTTTGGGGGTGCAACTGATGATTTTGCCAATACTTTAAACACTTTAGACGGGGATGGAGCTTTTGGAGCCCTCTCCCTATTCGGTACTCGCAACCCTATCTATTACATTTCTGGACAGACTGGTCTAGCTTTCACCGGTAATTTCAACGGTCTAGATATTACTTTAGGCTATATGGCGGGGGAAGGCAACGAGCCCACCGCCGGTAACGGCTTATTTAACGGCTCTTACAGCGCCATCGCCCAAGTTGGTTACATACCCGATGGGGAAACCGGTATAGCTTTGACCTACATTCACAGTTATAACCAATTGGATACGAATACCGGTAGTACCCGTTCTAATTTCCAATATTTCACCGATACCACCTTCGGCTCGACACCCCCCCTAAGCGCTAACAGTCTGGGTTTACAATTCAGTGCGAAGGTATTCGAGAAAATCTACCTCGGTGGTTGGGCGGGCTATTCTAAAGCTAATACCCTCGCTTCTATCGATGGCCAACTGGGTCGCGGTAGTTTGGATATATGGAATTGGGCGCTTACTTTCACCGTTACGGATTTATTCGCGGAGGGCAATCGGGCCGGTATCATCTTCGGGATGCAGCCTTGGGTTTCGGCTTCTACGGTTAAATTGGCTGACGGGCAGAGATTACAGGATAAGGATAGTTCCTATCATATCGAGGGTTTCTATGAGTTCATTCTCAATGATAATATCCGTCTGACACCAGGCTTGATCGTCATTACTTCTCCTAATTACAACAACAATAACAGCACTATCTTCCAGGGAGTGCTGAGGACTACGTTTATTTTTTAACCCGGTTGTATTAGATTGGAGGTATGTTCTCGATCGTTTAAATAAAGTGGATATTCCCGTACTGCCTTCGACTTTTTTCCTGACTCTACTGTTAATGGTGGGGTTATTCTTCTTCATCCGCGGGTCTGTTAAGGATCGTACCGAACAAATTCTCTTTACTACCTCTAACTCGGAAGATTCTTTATTGAAGGAGTTGCGGGACTATTTCGATAAACGGGCTTACGGGGTGAAAGCGATCGAACCGGAACAAAATATCGTCAGATTGGAAGGTTTCGTCCGCCCCAGCATCTTTCTGGCTATATTTCTCTCACTATTAGCAGCCTTGGGCTTTTTTTGTCTCGCTTTAGTTCTCTCGATACAGATTCCGGCACTCAAGCCCGCTATATTCTCCCTGTTACTTCTAGCGCCTGGGGCGGGGGTTTTCTACTGGCGTAACGCAGGACGATTGGAGCAGGTATCATTTAAAGTGGACGCGGTGGACGATCGTACTCAGTTATTAGTGAAAGGACATCGGGATGAGCTGCTACAACTACAACAAACTTTATCGTTTCTGGAAAAACAAGAACCGTGATTCAAGGATTAACTAACCGGATCAATTTATTATGTTCTCCCACTGCGGATGCTTGGATACAGCAGGCGATTAATAATCTCGATGTGATTTTATTAGATCATTCCCACTGCGAGAGGAAAGCGGCGGGAGTTGCGATAAATATGATGTTTCGCTATCCTTCCTATAATATGTTGGTAAGGCAGTTAACAGCTATCGCTCAAGAAGAATTGGAGCATTTCGAGTTAGTTAATCAATGGTTAGATAGGAAAGGAATTCCCTTGGCTCCTCTTAATTCTCCTCCTTATGGAGCTTCTTTAAAAGCCCTCATACGTCATCAAGAACCGGAACGTTTATTAGATTCTCTATTGATTTCCGCTTTAATAGAAGCTCGTTCTCACGAGCGTTTAGGATTGTTAGGCCAATACTGTCCCGAACCGGACTTAGCGAGGTTCTATCGTAGTTTGATGGTTTCTGAAGCGCGTCATTACGGGATGTATTGGCTACTGGCGGATAATTATTTCCCCAGGGAAGTAGTGGCGGCGAGATTAGAGGAATTGGCGCAAGCTGAGAGCGAGATTCTTTCGACTCTCTATCACGAGCCGAGAATTCACAGTTGATCGGGCCTGTGAGACAATAAGATAGTTAAAATACACCTGTAAAGATAAAGAGAAGGAGTAACACTGTGATTGAACCTTTAGTATTGGGTATTGCTTTAGGGCTTATCCCCATCACTTTAGCTGGCTTGTTCGTAGCTGCTTATTTACAATACAAACGGGGCAAGGAATTAGGCTTAGATTAAGCCTGACAGTTATAGAGGCGGTAAGGATACCGTCTCTGTAGTTTTAATAATAGCTACACGCCCCGCTGATGGATCTGGTTGTAGGTCGATCGTAATATAATCGATCGGTAGATAGGGAAGACGACTAGACCATTCGATCGCGGTTATACCAGGCGTTACTTCTTTTCCTTCCCAATAATTTTCTAGATAGAGATTTTCTATCTCGCCTGTTTCCAGTCGATATAAGTCCAGATGGTAAAGGGGAATACGTCCCTCGTGATACTCGTTGACCAGAGTGAAAGTGGGACTGGCGATTAATTCTCTAATTCCCAAACCCGCACCGATACCCTGGACTAAAGTGGTTTTACCTGCACCCAAATCTCCGGTTAAAAGGATGACGCTACCGGGCCCCAGGGCCGCGCCTAATTTTTCTCCCAGTGCTTTTGTAGCGATCGTATCGACTAAAGTAATTATTTTCTCTTGAGTCATCTGTATTGTAGGTGCGAGAATTAATAATAGATCCGATGCTACCATAAAAGAACTGCTGTACTGCCGAAAAAAGTATGACTCTAGCAACGCCTAACCCTTCCCTTACCAACCACAAAAATGAGATAATTTTCCCTCGAGGCGAGTTTTGGAGCGATGAACCTCCCTTGGAAACTGATTTACATTTACGGCAGATCATTTTATTAATCAAGTCCTTAGAGTGGCTTTGGCGGGATAGGGATGATTTTTTTGTTACCGGTAATCTGACGATCTACTATAGTCCCAACCAGAAGAAATCAGAATTCTTTCGGGGCCCCGATTTTTTTCTGGTTCTGGATACTACCAGAAAGCCTAATCGCAGAAGTTGGGTGGTGTGGAACGAGGACGGGAAATATCCCAATGTTATTATTGAAATACTCTCCGATAGCACGGCGAAAACTGATAGAGAAGAAAAGAAACAGATCTATCAAGATACATTCCGCACCCCTGATTATTTCTGGTTCGACCCCGAAACTCTCGAATTTCAAGGATTCACTTTAGTTAGCGGTATTTATCAACCTTTAGAGGGGAACGATCGAGGTTGGCTATGGAGTCAACAATTAGAATTATATCTGGGAATACAAGACGATAAATTGCGCTATTTCACCCCGGATGGGGAATTAGTTCTATCCCCGGAAGAAGCAGCACAACAGGAGCGAGAAAGAGGAAAACTAGAAGGTAAACTAGAAGGGAAACTAGAGGGAAAACTAGAATCCATACCCCGTTTAATCCAACTAGGATTGACCTGCGAGCAAATAGCCACAGCCCTCGATCTAGACATAGAAACGGTGAAACAAATGGCATCATCCTAATATGAAGATTAATCCATGAAATAGTTAAGATTGGTTCATTTAAAGAACATCGAGAAATTTGGCAACCATTAAAAAACTTGATCCCCTTGTGAGCTATGATTGCAACCATCAGTCTAAACAGCATAAAGGACGACCCAGATGTCAGCATTTCCCATTGATTTGAACGCCTATAAACGTATCACCCTAGATCCTTCTAACCCTACCCTCACCGACGAACAACGCAGCGCTTTGAAAGCTAACATCCAACTATGCCGGGATGCTTTAATCTTCTTCACCGCTACCGGCGCGGCTAGAGGTGTAGGCGGTCACACCGGCGGCCCCTACGATACAGTGCCGGAAGTGATGATTTTAGATGCCCTATTCCGCGGTGCGCCGGATAAATTCGTTCCCATTTTCTTCGACGAAGCGGGGCACAGAGTCGGCACTCAATACCTGATGGCGACTTTAGAAGGAGCCTTACCCGCCGAACAACTGATGCACTATCGAGAAGCTAATTCTCAACTACCAGGACACCCGGAATTAGGTCTCACACCAGGGGTAAAATTTAGCTCAGGGCGTTTAGGACATATGTGGCCCTACGTTAATGGTGTGGCTCTCGCCCATCCGGGTAAAACGGTCTTCTGTTTAGGTTCTGATGGCTCGCAACAGGAAGGCAACGACGCGGAGGCGGCTCGTTTAGCCGTGGCCCAATATATCAATGTTAAACTGATCATCGACGATAACGACGTTACGATCGCCGGTCATCCCTCCCGTTACCTCCCCGGCTTCGATGTAGCTAAAACTCTAGAAGGGCATGGCGTGAAAGTTCTAGTGGGTGACGGTGAAGATATAGACGGTCTCTATAGTCGTATCTGCGAAGCCATAAATACTACAGGGCCGGTGGCAGTAATCAACAAACGCCCGATGTGTCCGGGTATTGAAGGCTTAGAAGGCTCGAACCACGGTCACGATGTTATCTCTCTACCTTTAGCGCTCAAATATCTAGAAGCCAAAGGTCACACAGAGGCAGTAGAATACCTCAAGGCTATTGAAAAACCGAGTCAAACCTACACTTTCATCGGTTCTGGCACGAAATGGGGTTCCAATCGTAACGTTTTCGGTGACGCGGTTGTGTCGGTACTAGGTAAGATGAGCGAGGAAGACAGAAAAGCTTCGGTACTCGTTATCGATAGCGATTTAGAAGGCTCTTGTGGCTTGAAAGTAATTCATGATAAACACCCGGAAGTCTTCATCCCCTCCGGCATCATGGAGAGAGGCAATCTGTCCGCCGCCGCCGGTTTCGGGATGGAGAAAGGTAAGCAGGGTATATTCGCCACTTTCGCCGCTTTCTTAGAAATGTGTATCTCGGAAATCACGATGGCGCGCCTTAATTACTCTAACCTCCTGTGTCATTTCTCCCATTCGGGCATCGATGATATGGCGGATAATACTTGTCACTTCGGTTTGAATAATTTTTTTGCGGATAACGGTTTAGACGATGGTTACGAAACCCGTCTTTATTTCCCCGCCGATGCGGCCCAGATGACGGCTTGTGTGGAAAGAGTTTTCCATCAACCCGGTTTGAGATTTATCTTCTCTACTCGTTCTAAAACCCCTAATATTCTCGATAGCAACGGTAATGATTTCTTCGGATCTGGATATACTTTCACCCCGGGTAAAGATGATATTATCCGTGAAGGTACGGCGGGATATATAGTCAGTTTCGGTGATGCTCTCTATCGTTCTCTCGACGCAGTGGAAAGATTGAAACAAGAGGGTATCGATGTGGGTTTAATTAATAAATCTACTCTCAATGTGGTAGATGAGGAAACGATCGCACTTGTTGGTAATTCTCCTTTTGTGCTGGTAGTAGAACCTTTCAATCGTCGCACCGGTTTGGGTAGTCGTTTCGGTTCTTGGTTATTGGAGCGGGGTTTAACGCCGAAATTCGCTTATCTGGGTACTCATCACGAGGGTTGTGGTGGTCTCTGGGAACAGTATCCCCATCAAGGTATCGACCCGGTAGGTATAACTAATAAGGTGAAATCTCTCCTCGGTTAGAAGAAATAACTGGCGGGGAATCTGTACCCCGCCTCGATCGCTCCCCTAAGATTTGGCTTCGTTTCAACTGCCACCATAATTATCAAAATTATTTATCCTCCTTAAGATATATGTCTGAAGACATGAATGAACTTAAAATCTCTATAAAATTAACTGTAGTTCATTCTATTTAGAGGATTATCTCAATGAAATCAAAGTTCTTCTTGAAATCTATCTTGGCCACCGGTATAGTGGGTGCAACGACCTTAGTTCCCGTTAGCGCTCTTTTAGCCGCTTCCGTAGAAATCGGTTTCCTCATCGATGGTTCGGGAAGTGTTTCTCCTAGTGACTTCGCACTGCAAAAAGATGCCTACGTGAATCTCTTTAGTAACAACTTCGCTACTAACTTCCTGTCCGGGGACGTAGATACATTATACGCTTCTTTTTGGCAATTTTCTTCTAACGTTGTCGAAGAGGTGGGCTTCACTACCATTGATAGCGATGCTACAGCACTAGCTTTCGCTAACCTGATCAATGCTAACACGACTCAACTTAGTGGCGGCACGGATACAGCAGAAGGGATCAATACTGTAGCTAACGCGCTCCTCACTAACGGAATTACTGCCGACAGACAAGTAATCGATCTCTCATCCGATGGTATTCCTAACAGCCAATCTGATGCGTTAACCGCGGCAACAAATGCTTTAGCAAATGGCATTAAAACTAACACCCTTTTCGTGGGAACCGATCCCACGGGACAGGCTAATCTCGCCGATATTGCGGCTGCTGGCGGTGGTACCGCTTTTATTGCTAACAACTTTATTCAGTATGAAAATACATTAAAAGTAAAACTTGAATCTGATATTGGCCCGCGCCCAACCACTCCCGAACCTGCTTCTATTCTCGGTCTATTGACTGTTAGTGTATTGGGTTTAGGCGTGAAAGGCGCAAAAAAAGCGAAAAATTTAGTTAAATGAGCTTTTGTTAGATAAAAGCTCTCATTATTAAGAGGCGCGGTAAATATTCCCCGCCTCGATCGCTCCGGTTGATTAACGTCTAGTCATTACTTGAACATGAAACCCACATAATAAAAGGGCAAGATTTCACACTCGAAATTTTGATGATATGATAGGGGACGATCGATTTTCTTTATCGTCCCCGTGACTACCCTAGCATCTACACTCGTCCAACAGGTCAGAGTCCTGAATCCTTTGTCCGCCTCTGACTACATCGCTGATGTTTGGTTAGAAGACGGGAAAATAAAAGCCATCGCTCCCCGAATCGCGTCCTATCCCGAAGAAATTAATATCATCAACGGCGAAGGATGTATATTAGCACCAGGATTGAACGACCTCTACAGTCGCAGTGGCGAACCGGGTAACGAAGAGAGAGACACACTGGTATCGTTAATCAAAGCGGCTACAGCGGGGGGTTTTACCTCCGTCAGTATACTTCCCAATACTGACCCGCCGGTCGATCGAACTAATATAGTTCATTCCCTACTACAAAAAAGTCAAAGGCATACCTCGAACCGTACTGCCCGCTTACAATTCTGGGGGAGTTTAACTATGGCGAGAAGCGGGCAACAGTTAACGGAATTGGCGGATTTAGCGCCAGGTGTGATCGGCTTCACCGATAATCGACCGATCGAAAATCTGGGACTACTGAGACGCTTATTAGAATATATTAAACCCCTGGGAAAACCGATCGCTCTCGTGGGCCTCAACCCTCAATTACAGGGTAACGGCGTGATGCGCGAGGGTATTATGTCCACCCGTCTCGGCTTACCAGGAAATCCAGAAATGGCGGAAACTTCGGCTCTAGCCGCCATTTTAGAAGTAGTGGCGGCGGTGAATACTCCCGTCCACCTGATGCGGATTTCTACCGCGGGGGGCGTGCGATTAGTGGCGCGGGCGAAAGATATGGGATTACCGATTACCGCCAGCGTGTCTTGGATGCACCTATTACTAAATACGGAGGCAGTAGCATCCTACGATACCAGTTTACGCCTCGAGCCGCCCCTGGGCAATGAAATCGATCGACTGGCTTTATTAGACGGGATTAAATGCGGTACGATTGACGCTATCGCCGTTGACCATAGTTCCTACACCTACGAGGAAAAAACCGTCACTTTCGCGGAAGCGCCCCCAGGTGCGATCGGTTTAGAATTAGCCCTGCCTTTACTATGGGATAATCTTGTCACGAAGGGAGAGTTATCGGCCCTACAGTTATGGAGTGCTTTAAGTATCAATCCCGCCGGGTGTTCGGGGCGAACACCCGTTAATTTCATAAGCGATAATATGGCTTGCGGGATTCTTTTCGACCCCCGAAAAGTTTGGCGGGTACAAAGGGATAATTTACAAACTTTGGGAAATAATACGCCCTGGTGGGGTCAATGTTTACGGGGAAGAGTATTAGAAATGTGGAATTAACGGCTATCATATCTAGATGAAAGGGTTAATTTCCTCGATAGTTTCTAAAGAGGTTAACACTCCATCCGATTCCGACTCCCCTTTATCTCGGTCTTGTTGTAGATATTGAAAATAGGAGCAAGTGCTAACGCAATCAGGTATATGGGGAAAATCCACACCGCTTTCTTCATAATCGGCTAACCATTTTTTTAACCTCTCTAATAACTCCGATAGTTCTTTCCGGTTCTGCCGATGTTGTTGACTATCGTAATTAAACGTCACTTTTTGTGGGGTTTGCGGTAATTGGACGAACCAGTAGGTAAGAGAAATGTCTTCGGGTACATAATCTGATGTTTCCGCTAATACGTACAGATAAAGTTTTGTCTGCCAATTTCTTTTTAGTTTCTCCAATTTAGCCGGTTTTAAATAAGTCTTCCAATCGAATATCATCGCTCGATCGTTTTCAAAAATAATCAGATCATATATAACCGTAAATAAATAATCTTGATAATACAAAGTTCGGCAATGTTCGGCCTCTCTCTGTTGATTGGCGTTTCCATTACTAATTTCCGGTGCTACAGCTAATAAAGCTTGAATAGCAATATAAATTTCCCTATCTTCCCCGATAAAATCCTCTATTGATAAACCTAATTCTCGCTGTTGCATGAGACGGTGAAATTGACTACCCCACCTTTGAGCTTCTAATTGCCCTAATTCCGGCGGCGAACTTAACTGCTGTAGATGGATTCTTTGAAATTGAGGGGGACAGCTTTGTAGTAGGTTGAGATGTCCCTGGGATAGTCTGAAAAAAGGAGGGGAGAAAACGTTCATAGTTAACGCTAGAATTGAAACAGAACTTAACAATTAATTTTCAAGGCCATGACAGCTAAAGTAGAGATCTATACATGGAGTAGCTGCCCCTTTTGTATTCGGGCGAAAGCTTTATTGAACAAGAAGGGTATCGAGTTTACAGAGTATTGTATTGACGGAGACGAAACGGCCCGGGGTAAAATGTCAGAAAGAGCTAAGGGGCGGCGCAGTTTACCGCAAATCTTCATCAACGAGGAACACATAGGCGGTTGTGATGATTTGTACGCTTTAGACGGACGACAACAGTTAGACCCCCTATTAAACCGATGAAATTAGCTTTTATCATAGATCCGATCTCCCTACTAGATCCCTGTCATGACACTAGTGTAGCTTTAATGGAATCGGCATGGCTCTTAGGTCATGGAGTGTGGGTTACGGGCATCAATAACCTCAGCGTCATCGGGGGGAAAGCTTGGGCAACCCTAACGCCAGTAGAAATCACCCCGGTACGATTAGAAGAAAATCGCACTGTATCGGTCAAAGACTGGTATCGTCTGGGGGAAAGTAAATTAATGCCCTTGGAAGAGATGGATATAGTGTGGATGAGGAAAGACCCGCCGGTCAATACCCCCTATCTCTACGCCACCTATATCCTCGATTTGATCTACGCCGAAACCACCAAGGTGATCAATTCGCCCGCGGGATTACGCAACGCTAACGAGAAACTCTATACTCTGGCTTTTACGGAAGTAATGCCCCTGACTATAGTCAGCCAAGATAAAAATACTATCCGCGAGTTCGTGGCCGGAGAAGGAGCAGCGGTATTAAAACCTTTAGGAGGCAAAGCAGGGGAAGGGATTCTCTTTCTGGGCCCGGACGATCGAAATTTCAACTCCATGATCGAAATTAGCACCAAATGGGGCCAAGAACCCGTGATGGTGCAAACCTATCTCCCCGCCGCAGCTCAAGGGGATAAACGGATTATCGTCTTAAACGGCGAACCCATTGGCGCTGTCAATCGCGTCCCTACCGGCAAGGAATTTCGCGGCAATATGGCGGTAGGCGGGCGGGTGGAAAAAGCCCACATCACCCCCAGAGAGTTAGAAATATGCGAAACCCTAGCGCCGCGATTGCGGGCCGATGGCTTATATTTCGTAGGATTGGATGTGATCGGTGGTTATTTGACGGAAGTGAACGTCACCAGCCCCACGGGAATCAGGGAGATCGATCGATTGAACGATACCAGCTTGGGTAAACAAGTCATTCAATGGTTAGAAAAGGAGGCGGTGTGACAGCCTTATCGATACCCACCTGGATAATCCACGTATCCAGTGTTTTAGAATGGACGATAGCCATCTGGTTCGTGTGGAGTTACGGGGAAGTGAAAGGAGATCGATCGTGGCGGATGCTATCCTACGGCATGATACCCGCTCTCATCAGCGCCATGTGTGCCTGTACCTGGCACTTTTTCGACAATCTCCCCGCCCTCGATTGGTTGGTAACTCTTCAGGCTTCCCTCACCCTAGTCGGTAATATCACCCTTTGTTTAGCCGGATGGTGGATCTGGCGATCGAGCCGAGTCAATCTTCTATAATATGGACAAAACCACTTTATTCGCCCTCTCCTTGTTTCCCTACTTGGGTTTCCTCTGGTTCCTCACGCGATCGGGGAAAACTCCCCGATTAGCCTTAGCGGGATTCTATTTACTACTGTTATTCGTCGCTATCACCATCCCCGCCGGAATCTACGCCCGCAATCATTACGGTTTAGAATTAGCTAACGTGGACTGGTTACACGGCGGCGCTGAATTTTTCCTTACCTTCTCTAATATTTTCGTGGTTCTGGGTTTCCGCCAAGCCATTAAAGAGGCCAGGAGTGGTGATTCTAGTAAGGTTCAGGTCGAGACTCCGACTCGATCGTCACCCGACTCGCGATTAAAGCCAGAGTAAACCACCATAAAGTGCTGACTTGGGGGCGATACCAAACGGTATCCACGAAACCGTGAGACATCAAACCGGCCATGGCGGCAATAGCGGCGATCAACCACAATCCCTGTCGATCGTTTTTATCCCGCAGGGAAATCATGTTATTAACCCCCTGACTGATAGTAGTGATCATCAACCACATAAAAGCACTAAAGCCGATAATCCCGGTTTCTACCATCGTCTCTAGATAGACGGAATAAGCGCTCAAAGCCGAGTATTTAGGACGCATGAAGAGAGGATAAATCTTCTTGAAAGCATCGTTACCGGGGCCGATGCCCAAGAGGGGATAGCTTTTGACCATATCGATCACCGATTCCCAAACATTAATCCTGAAATTATTACTACTATCTCCCCGCCCGGCGAAAATACTCAGCACTCGAATCCGCAAGGAAGGCACAACCAGAATACCTCCGAGAATCCCTAGGGCAAAACCACCTAAAACCATCGGTAATAACCACTTTTGCCAGAAAGGGGGAAAGTGAGGCTTAAACCAGAAATACATTAGCAGTAAAAAAGCGATCGTCATGACCGTCATACCTATCCAGCCTCCCCGACTCTCCGTGAAAAATAAACAGGCCGCGTTAGCTAAAGTCATCAAAGCTGCTAGAGATTTAGTTATTAATCCCCGCCATACGAAAAAAGCCGAGGCACTAAAGGCGACCGATGGTAATAAATAACTCGCTAATAGATTGGGATTACCTAAATAGCTATAAACTCTCGTGTCGTTGGCTAAATCAGAAGTCGGGTCATTCCACGTCGCTAACGGTTCCGCTCCGAATATTTGCTGACGGATGCCGTAAATACTCACTACTAAAGCCGTTAACAGTAGGGTGGTGATAATGGGGCCCGTTAATTTTTCCGATCGCAAAATGCGCGCCGAAAAAGCGAAAAATAATAAATTAAGAGTTAGTTTGACCAACCCTTCTACAGCGAATAACTTGACCGGAGAAAAGGCGGTAGCCATTACCGCTATAAACCAATACAATAATACCAATAAATGGATAGGGGTGAAACCTTGTTTAACTTCATCGGTCACGGTCAGTAAAATCCAATAACCGGCAATGGCGACCAATAAAGCTCCTATTTGATTACTAGAGAAAAAAGGAGCGGTAGCGAATACTAAAGAAATTAGAACGGCTCCTAAAGGTTCAGCCCAGGGCATAAACCAACTACCTTGGCGCCAGTGGGTCAATAAACCTACCAGGCGATATAAATAGCTACCCCCACGCCAGCGGGAAGGGGAAAAATTTAATAAAGTAAATTGCTTCCAAACAGCATTCATAAGATATTTATTCTAGTTTAGATACAAATTGTACCTAACTTAGAGTTCTTCAGTAAGCAAAAATTGTCATTCTCCCGCGGGACTCGGAATTTTGGGTAAGATCAAAGTGTAACGATTAACCGACTCGGAAGAGTTCTGCACCAGTATCTTGCCATTTTGAGCGTCGGCTAAATAACCCGCCAGAAGCAGCCCCAGTAATATTTGATAGTTATCGCTATCGGCCGTAGAGATATTATCTAATTTAGCTAATGTGGCTTCTAAAGATCTAATGTTGAGGGTTTCCACACCCAGATAAGATTTCCCATCTTCCTCCTGTTTACCGTTCAAACCCGATTCTTGACTGGAATTTAAAGGCAGGCTCATAGGGGGTAAGTATGGGGGTGAATGATTATCTGCCTGCCAAGGGCAAGCGCTCCATAGATTGACCTGTAGATTATTATGACGATGGGATAAATTAATTTTAATTTCCGCTCTCGGCTCCACCGATCTAATCAAACTAATCAGTAAATAATAAATACATTGGTGAACTTTTTCTCTACTCAATAGCCAGATACCCGCACCTTGTTCCACTGTTAGAGACAGTTCTAGCTTTTTGTCTTGAGCTATTCCTATTAAATCATTGACGATTTGATGACAAATTATCTCTAAATTAACCGGGGCGATTTCTCCATGAGAATTGTTCTCGATTCCCGTCCCTAATTTGAGGATCTCATCCACTAAAGCATTCATCGTTGTTCCACTATTATGAATGATCTTAGTGTATTCTTTTTGTTTTTGAGTTAAAGATCCGAAGACTTCACTTCTTAAAATGCTCGACATTCCTATAATCGAAGTCAGGGGGGTACGCAATCGCTCGGTTAATCCTTTTAATAGTTTTAGTTTTATATCACCGATCGAATAATGAGCCGGATTTATTTCTTCCGAGTAAGATAATTCACTATAATGGGGTTCTATATCGGAGTGCATTTTCAATAAATAATCTCTCTCGAATTCCCGCAGACACCAACGGGCGATTAAATTCAAAGATTCTACATCTTTAGTCGTAAAGTTACGGGGTGTGGAATCCATTACGGCCAAGCTACCGATACACCAACCCTCATTAGTAATTAATGGTGTTCCCAAATATGCGCGAATACCGTAATGTTGAGCTAGTATACTACCTGCGAAAACCCCAGAAGAAAACGTATCTTCGATAACGATCGTTTGTTGACTATCCACCACGTAAGTACAATAGGATTCATCGCGGGGAATTTTCCTCGAAGCGGCTAAATTATTCATCAAACCTAGTAGCGATAACCCCACGGCAGACTTAAGACACAACTGTTGATGCACCATTAACCCCAGAATACAAATAGGAGCGCCTAAAAACCTGGCGGCGGTTTGAGTGGCTTCGTCGAATACTGGCACGGATTCCGCGTCCAATAAACCCAGCTTGTTCAGAACACTGACGCGCTGTTGTTCTCTTACAGCCGGGGTAAGGCCATCTAAACGGCAAAAAATTCGATTGCTAAAATGTGGCATATCATTCCTTACCCCTGAATTGTCTGCGTGTGGTTGAATCACGAACTTGTCTCAGTCTCATCTAGAGAGGAGGGCCCGTCAGTTTAGACCGAAACGCTCCTCTGCTTTACTATCCCTAAAATTCCCAAATTCAGACCGTAATCATCAGGCTTCACGAAAATTTTTTCGGGGCGGTGTTTTCCGGTTCATCCCCGTCGGTAGGCAAAAAATAGTACCCTTGACAATGACATTTATACGGATCATGATTCGATAGATGGTTAAGAAATTACTTATAACCTTTTAAACATCTGTATTCTATGCGGTAGACTTCCAAACACGACCTATTATTTAATAGCAACTATCCCTTTCTCCATAGCTTATGTACGACAAGATCACCCCCCCCGCTACCGGCTCGAAAATCACCTTTGACCGCGGTAAACCGATCGTTCCCGACGACCCTATCATCCCCTTCATCCGCGGCGACGGCACCGGCGTTGATATTTGGCCCGCCACGGAAAAAGTTATCGACGCGGCGGTCGAACAGGCATACGGTGGAAAACGTCAGATCCATTGGTTTAAAGTCTACGCCGGTGATGAAGCCTGTGAACTGTACGGCACCTATCAATATCTACCTCAAGACACGTTGACAGCTATTGAAGAATATGGGGTTGCCATCAAAGGCCCGTTAACCACCCCCATCGGCGGCGGTATTCGCTCCCTCAACGTGGCTTTACGGCAAATTTTCGACCTTTACGCCTGTGTGCGTCCCTGCCGCTACTACGCGGGCACGCCCTCGCCCCATAAAACCCCGGAAAAACTCGATGTCATCGTTTATCGGGAGAATACCGAAGATATATATTTAGGTATCGAATGGAAACAAGGCAGCGAGATCGCTGATAAATTAATCGATTACCTGAATAAGGAATTAATACCGGCCACGCCCGAACACGGTAAGAAACAAATACCCCTCGACTCCGGTATCGGCATCAAACCAATCAGTAAAACCGGTTCCCAGCGCTTGGTACGCAGAGCGATCGCTCACGCCCTGCGTCTCCCCAAGCCGAAAAATCAAGTGACCCTCGTCCACAAAGGTAACATCATGAAATACACCGAGGGGGCCTTTCGAGACTGGGGTTATGAACTGGCCACCAGCGAATTCCGCAACGATTGCGTCACGGAAATGGAATCATGGATCTTGAGTAACAAGGAGAAAAAGCCCGATCTAACCGTAGAAGAAAACGCCAGGATGATTGAACCTGGTTACGATGCTCTCACCCCGGAAAAACAAGGGAAAGTTTGTGAACAAGTGACATCCGTACTCGATTCTATCTGGGAAACTCACGGTTCGGGTAAATGGAAAGATAAGATCATGGTGAACGATCGCATCGCTGACAGTATCTTCCAACAGATTCAAACCCGCCCCGATGAATATTCCATCCTCGCCACCATGAATCTTAACGGTGATTATCTCTCCGACGCTGCCGCTGCCATCGTCGGTGGTTTGGGCATGGGGCCGGGCGCTAATATCGGCGATACCTGCGCTATTTTTGAAGCTACCCACGGCACGGCACCGAAACACGCCGGTTTAGACCGGATCAATCCAGGCTCGGTTATTTTATCCGGCGTGATGATGTTGGAATTCATGGGCTGGCAGGAGGCGGCGGATTTAATCAAGAAGGGGATCGCTGCGGCGATCGCTAATCGGGAAGTTACTTACGATCTAGCCCGTCTTCTCGAACCTACCGTCGAACCACCCCTGAAGTGTTCCGAGTTCGCCGACGCGATCATCGCTCATTTCGGGGATTAACTAGTGGCTAGTGGCTAGTGGCTAGTGGCTAGTCACCGGTCACTCTCTACGGTTGGGAAGATACGGGAGTCGGGGACGAACCAGGTGCGGGGCCCGGCCCGTATTGCCAGAGTAAGACGCTGGAATTATAGCCGCCGCTGACTAAATATTGACCGTTGGGACTGAAATCTAAGGACTCTACCCAATCGCCCAGGCTTCCCAGATGATTGATCAGTTTTCCTGTACTGATATTCCAGAGCCTGATCCCGTCGTCGCTGGCAGAGGCGAGGGTTTGACCGTCCGGGTGGAGAACCATCGACCTGATTCTCGCGGAATGTCCCTTCAGGGTATACAGTAAGCGGTTAGTGCCCGCGTCCCAAATCTTGATAGTTCGATCGACGCTCCCCGTGATTAATTTCTGTCCGTCTCTCGTGTACAGCAGGGCCGTCACCGCTTCCTTATGGGGGGAGAATTCCGATAGCAGTTTTCCCTGGCGGATGTTCCAATATTTGACTTTACCGTCGTTTTCTCCCGCGGCGAGGGTGACACCATCGGATTTGACCGCTAAAGCATATACTGCATTACCTATCCATGCCAGTCGATAAATCGGGCGGCGTACTTTCATATCCCAGATCCTGATCCCGTCTAAACCACCGCTGATCAATACCCCGCCGTCCGGCGTGGAAGCGAGGGCGAGAACTTTACTGCCGTGGGTCAGGGAGAGACCCAAGTACTCCCCGGTCGTCCAATCCCAACCGTTTATAGCTCCATCGTCACCGCTGCTGACTAAAGTTCTCCCATCGGGACTGATCAGTAAAGTTTGTACGGTCGTTCTCTGAGCGCGTATCGCCGCTACCGGGTTTTCATTGTCTACCAGCCAGACTCTCAGTATCGGATCGGTTAAACTACCTCCACTGATGACGTAGCGCCCATCTGGACTGAAAATTAAAGAGTTGGGGGTGGAAAGTTGTCCTTTAAAGCTACGCACCACATGAGCCTGATTCCACGAATCCCCTCCCGATCTGATATTATCGGGCTTTTCTGGCGTTACCTTCGCAGGTACTGGAGGTAACTGGGCCCTCGTCACGGAATTATGTGGGGCTAGGACGGCGATCGCTCCCACCCCTACGGCGATTAATACTCTCACACCCCTGCTTTTTATTGATTTCATATCATCGCTTGAATATAAACGCAATTCGTGCCATAGATCTTATCCTCTCCGGGCACTCAAGAGTCAATTTCGCCCAGAAAGTTCTCAGCGTTGATTTTTTTTATTGGTTAACATCGGTAGGGGGGTACGGGAGGAACTAGGCGGTAGATAATAACGGGGCTTCTCTTCTATGGCGATCGCTTTACTCTTCTCTATCTGTAGCCACCGCATCAGGGCCGCCCCGGCGACGAGCGTTATTCCCACCGATAAAAGGCTCCAGCGCTGACCCACACCACCGATAACCGCATCTACAGCCCCCACCGTTAAGATAAACGCCGATATGGGTTCCTTCCGGTAAGCGTTTTTAAGGGGGCGTGGCCAGATTACATTAATCATTTTATTCGTGTCGATAGCGTAATTCACCTATGTTCACTTTAACCCAAATTTTTCTCAATTTTCACTTTTTTGTCTTTGAGGACTATGACCCCAGAGGAATAGAAGTTCTCATTTGTTGAGGCACCATCCAATTTGTTGGCAAAAAGCCATCATGGTGATTAAACTTAGTTTATTAATATCAGTTTTCACAGCAAAATACTTATAAAAATCTTATTATGTTCGTGTAGTTACAATCATAGAAGCGGGGGTGTACTTATCTTTAATGGCGAAAGTGGGCGAGGGAGACGTTCTATCAAAACAGCCAGTTATTGTAGCCAGCACGGTACCTCTGTCAATACCCATGACTAAAATTAATTTTCATACGACCGCATACAATGAAAATCCTTTTATATTCCTATAACTATCACCCTGAACCGATCGGCATCGCCCCCTTAATGACAGAACTAGCAGAGGGTCTCGTCAAACGAGGACATCAAGTGCGGGTAGTGACTGCCGTCCCTTGGTATCCCGCCAATTGCATTCCCCCTGAATACGAGGGCAAACTCTATCAAAAAGAAGCTCGTAACGGTGTCAATATACAACGTTGTTTTGTTTGGATAAAAGGGCAAAGAAATCTGAAAAATAGAATTTTATTCGAGCTTAGTTTCGTTTTTTTAAGTTTTTTTCAAGCATTACGGGGATGGCGGCCAGAACTGATCTTTCTAACAGTGCCTGGTTTACCGGTAGCTGTTCCCGCCGCTTTAATCGGTACTATTTATCGCGCTCCTATTATCTTGAATTTGCAGGATATTCTCCCCGACGCTGCCGTTCAGGTGGGATTACTCAAGAATAAAAACATCATCCGGGTCTTTGCCGCCCTGGAAGCTTTCGCTTATCATAGCGCTACTAAAATTAGCGTTATTAGCGACGGTTTCACGAAAAATCTTCTCGGTAAGAGTGTACCCGCCGAGAAAATCGTGGAAATTTCTAATTGGGTTGATGTCAATTTTGTCAAGCCTCTTCCCAAAGAGGAGAGCTACTTTCGCCAGGAAAACGGTTTACAGGGTAAATTCGTGGTTTTGTATTCGGGCAATATCGCTCTGACCCAACCTTTGGAAACGCTTATCGACGCAGCCGCTCTTTTAACTCATATCCCCGATCTGGCCGTCGTTATCGTCGGTAAAGATGACGCTTTAATCCGGTTAGAAAAATATCGTCAGAAACGGGGTGCGCATAATCTCCTTTTACTTCCCTTTCAACCGCGGGAAAAGTTACCGGAGATGTTAGCCGCCGCTGATATTTCTATGGTGTTACAAAAACGTAATGTCATCTCTTTCAATATGCCTTCTAAAATACAAGTTCTCCTCGCCAGCGGCCGCCCCATCATCGCCTCGGTTCCCGCCACCGGTACGGCGGCCAGAGCGATCGAACTCAGCGGCGGCGGTCTCGTCGTCCCCCCCGAAAATCCTAAGCTTCTCTCCAAGGCAATTCTCGAATTGTACGGCGACCCGTTACGAGTGAAGGAACTCAGCCTTCGCGGTCGTCAGTACGCCGAGGAACACTATAGCTTTGAAACCGCCCTCGATCGTTACGAGGAACTATTCTCTGAAGTTCTGCTTCATTCTTAATTTTCCTTATCCCTGCCTCTCGATGTTTGTTATACTAGAAACACGTAGTCATTATGAGTTTACATAAATTATGGTAGAGAATGTAGTGATCATCGGTTCGGGGCCCGCGGGATATACCGCGGCCATTTATGCGGCGAGGGCCAATCTTAAGCCCCTCGTCTTTGAAGGACTACAAAAAGGAGGCATCCCTGGGGGACAGTTAATGACTACCACAGAAGTAGAAAACTTTCCAGGTTTCCCCGAAGGTATCACCGGGCCGCAATTGATGGTAAGTATGAAAGCCCAAGCCGAACGCTGGGGCGCGGAATGTTATACCGAAGATGTAATTTCCGTGGATTTAAGTCAACGCCCCTTCACCATCACATCCACCGACAGGGAAGTACAGGCGCACACTATTATTATCGCTACAGGGGCCACCGCCAGACGTTTAGGATTACCCAGTGAAGGACATTTCTGGAGTAACGGGATTTCCGCCTGCGCTATCTGTGACGGCGCAACTCCCCTATTCAAAGATGAAAATCTGGCGGTCATCGGCGGCGGCGATTCGGCGGCCGAAGAAGCGGTGTATCTGACTAAATACGGTTCCCACGTTAATCTCCTGGTGAGAGGGGAACAGATGCGCGCGTCCAAAGCGATGCAGGATAGAGTATTGAATAATCCCAAGATCACCGTCCACTATAACACCGAAGCCGTGGACGCGTTCGGTAGCGGCGGCAAAATGGAAGGCTTGAAAATTCGCAACCGCCAAACGGGAGAAGAAACTGATTTAGGGGTGAGAGGACTATTTTATGCGATCGGTCATCACCCTAATACCGAATTATTCCAAGGGCAATTAGAATTAGACGACTTGGGCTACATAAAAGTTACTCCAGGTACGGTAGCCACGAGCGTTGAAGGGGTATTCGCCGCAGGGGATGTACAAGATCACGAATACCGCCAAGCTATCACCGCGGCCGGCACTGGCTGTATGGCAGCGCTGTTAGCCGAAAGATGGTTATCGGAGAGAAATTTAATTCACGAGTTCAAACAAACCCCCTCTTCCGAACGCTACGAAGCCAAAAAAGAAAACGAGGTTATCGCTGATACCGCTGAAACCTTCGATATTAATAAAACCCGTCACTACGGTGGTTACGCCTTGAGAAAACTATTCCACGATGGCGATCGCTTACTGGTAGTCAAATACGTTTCTCCTACCTGCGGCCCCTGTAAAACCTTGAAGCCGATTTTAGATAAAGTAGTTGACGAGTACGAAGGTAAAATTTATTTTATCGAGATCGACATCGAAGACGATCCCGAAATCGCTAAAATGGGGCAGGTAACAGGTACTCCCACGGTGCAGATCTTCCAAGATAAGGAACTGGTCAAAGAACTGCGGGGCGTGAAACAGAAAAGCGAATTCAGAGCCGCGATCGATAGCTATTTAACGGCCAAAGTAGGCTAGAGATGATATAATACTATGTTCTAGGCTCAGGAAAATTTTTCCTGAGTTCCATGATGCTGAAATAGTATAACTCACCGTCTAAACACTGAAAAGAAAATTCGCGCCTACTTCATCAGCCTCCATACTCAACGAATAGATAAGCATGAAACCAGCAGCAGATAATCGATTTGATTACGTCAAAATAGGGTTAGCCTCCCCGGAAAGAATCCGTCAGTGGGGAGAGAGAACCTTACCCAACGGTATTTTAGTAGGAGAAGTGACCAAGCCGGAAACGATTAACTATCGTACCTTGAAGCCGGAAATGGACGGGTTATTTTGTGAGCGAATCTTCGGCCCTTCCAAAGATTGGGAATGTTGGTGTGGTAAATACAAACGGGTGCGTCACCGTGGCATCGTCTGCGAGCGTTGCGGAGTGGAAGTAACAGAATCCCGCGTGCGCCGTCACCGCATGGGCTTCATCAAATTGGCCGCCCCCGTCACTCACGTCTGGTATTTGAAAGGGATTCCCAGTTATCTGAGTATCCTTCTCGATATGGCTCTTAGAGACGTGGAGCAGATAGTTTATTTTAACGCCTATGTAGTTCTCGATCCGGGTAATGCGGGTAATCTCTCCTACAAGCAACTGTTGTCGGAAGATCAATGGTTGGAAATAGAAGAGCAAATCTACGCCGAAGACTCGGAATTATCGGGCATAGAGGTAGGTATAGGAGCCGAAGCGATCCAGCGTATCCTCGAAGAAATTAAATTAGAAGAAGAAGCGGAGAGACTACGCGCGGAAATCATTGAGAGTAAAGGACAAAAACGGGCCAAGTTGATCAAGCGCCTGCGGGTGATCGATAATTTCGTCGCCACGGGATCTAAAGCCGAGTGGATGGTTTTAAACGTTATCCCCGTCATCCCTCCCGATTTGCGCCCGATGGTGCAGTTAGATGGGGGTCGTTTCGCCACTTCTGACCTGAATGACCTCTATCGCCGGGTGATCAACCGCAATAACCGTTTATCCCGTCTCCAAGAAATCCTCGCCCCAGAAATTATCGTCCGTAACGAGAAGCGGATGTTACAGGAAGCCGTGGACGCTCTCATCGATAACGGTAGACGCGGGCGCACAGTAGTAGGTGCTAATAACCGCGCCCTCAAATCCCTATCGGATATTATCGAAGGTAAGCAGGGGCGTTTCCGTCAGAACCTATTAGGTAAACGGGTTGACTATTCCGGTCGTTCCGTTATCGTCGTGGGGCCAAAACTGAAGATCTATCAGTGTGGTTTACCGCGGGAGATGGCGATCGAATTATTCCAGCCTTTTGTCATTCACCGGCTGATCAAACTCAATATCGTCAATAATATCAAAGCGGCGAAGAAAATGATCCAACGGGGCGATCCCGGAATCTGGGGGGTGTTGGAAGAAGTGATTACGGGCCACCCGGTACTACTCAACCGCGCGCCCACACTCCACCGTCTCGGTATTCAAGCCTTTGAACCGATTCTGGTAGAAGGGCGGGCGATCCAGTTACACCCTCTAGTATGTCCGGCTTTTAACGCCGACTTCGACGGGGATCAAATGGCCGTACACGTCCCTCTATCTATAGAATCCCAAGCCGAGGCCCGTTTATTGATGTTGGCCTGCCATAATATTCTCTCCCCCGCTACCGGACGGCCGATTGTGGCTCCTTCCCAAGATATGGTTTTGGGTTGCTATTATCTCACCGCTAATAATCCTAAAGCTATTAATGGTGCGGGGCGTTACTTCGGTAGTATGAATGATGTTATGAAGGCGTACGAGCAGAAAGTGGTGGATTTACACGCTAAAATCTGGCTGCGTTACGAGGGCGAGGTGAAAACCGATAAGCCCGATAACGAAATCCTCGAAACCGAAACTTTAGGTGATGGTAGCGTCTGGAAGCACTATCGGGAGCGCAAAATCAGAGAAAGCGCTCATGGTGAAGTGCTGTGCCAGTACATAGTGACCACACCAGGACGGGTTATTTACAATAAGACGATTCAAGATACTCTACTCCAAGCTTGATCTCTACATCACTCCCTTTCCCCTCGAATTCTCGGGGGGATTTTTGTTAACATTTGATAAGAAAGTTAACGAGGAATGGCGATATATGGTGTTAAGACCTCAAGAAAGAAGCAAACTGGACGAAACGGAAGATAGGGATTTTTACGCTTATCCCCGTTTCGTCACCCATGTAGATGAAGGATTTATCGATCGACTGACGGTGCTGTACAGAGAGAAGTTACAGCTAGGCAGTCGGGTTTTAGACCTGATGAGCAGTTGGGTGTCGCACTTACCCGATGACGTGGAATTGGGTCACGTCGAAGGTCATGGCATGAACGAGGACGAATTAAAGAAAAATCACCGTTTAAATCACTATTTCCTGCAAAATCTTAATAAAGAACCAAAACTTCCCCTAGCCGATGGCTCCTTCGACGCAGTATTAATCGCCGTCTCGGTGCAATACCTGCAATATCCTGAAGCCATATTCTCGGAAATCGCCCGCGTTTTGACCACCGGGGGTATCGTCATCGTCTCTTTTTCTAATAGAATGTTCTATCAAAAAGCGATCTCTGCGTGGCGAGATAATACAGATTCCGGCAGGGTGGATCTGGTAAAATCTTACTTTAAATCAGTGCCAGGATTTTCCGAGCCGGTGGCCATTATCCATTCCGGGTCTTCCTTACCTGGTTTCCTACAAATGCTGGGGATGACGAGCGCTGACCCTTTTCACGCGGTCATCGCCTACAAAATTTAGTTTTTGTCCTTGCGATACCGGCCGCCGTCGGGAAGAATCGCACCCTCGATAAATTCGGCCTCTAGATCCGAGATATTAATTTTCGCTCCTTTTAAATTTACTCCCGTCAGATAGGCGTTAGATAAATTTGCACCGCTGAGATTGGCGTTTTTTAAATTAGCACCCCTGAGATTGGCCCCGCTTAAATCGGCGCAAACTAAATTAGCTCCTTTGAGATTGGCGCTGCTGAGATTAGCCTCCGTTAAGATGCTGAAGCTAAGATTGGCGGCGCTCAAATTCGCCCCCGTTAATTTGATCCCTTGGAGATTGGCTTTATTGAGGTCAGCGTGATTTAAATTAGCGTTGCTGAAGTCCGCTTCACCGAGATTGGAATTGCTTAAATTAGCGCCAGGTAACTGGATTTCCACGAATTCACCCCCAGGTACGTCTAAACCTTTCAGGGGAATATCATCGGCGTTAAGATCCTGGAGGGCGAGAATGCGGGCGTAACTAACTTTAACTCCGTTAGCCGCGTCGATCGTACTCCAGGCTTGATAGTGGAATTGTTTACGTCGATCGGGCGCTTCTTTGATGAAGAGGACGAGAGCTATAATTAAACTGATAGTATCGGCCCCCTCGATGATTTTATCTAGAGCCGAGTTTTCTTCGGCGGCGACGATGATCCATGACCACACCACCAGGGCGATGAGAACTACTAACCAGATGGGAGCGTCCCAGAAAGCAGAGATCGATTGTTTAAGAATCTTTTGCGGCCAGTTCTTCCACAATTTGAGAAATATTTGCAGGCTGAAATCTTTACACTTTTGCCAGAGCAAAATTTCTGTTTCGGTATCGGGCAAGTTGATTTCTGGAGGGTTAACGGGCTTTTCCTCCGTCTTGACAACAGAATTAGTCTTCTGCACGACATCCTGTAACATTTGGGCGGTAATGGTGCGATAAGCCGATGTCCAAGCTTTTTTCAGTTCCGGTGTCCAATCTTCTTGAAGATATTCTTCCAGGGTTGATAGTAGGGCTTTGCCGAGGGCGGGATATTGACCCGGAATGGCGCCATAACCTACGTGTCTCGCTCCTAATGCCGTTAAAACAGGCCCCAGTGTTTGCGGTTCGTGGAGATTCTCCACAACTAATATAAGGGAGCTTAAAAATTTTTTATGGTGTTGTGCCATGTCTACATTAGCGAACATGGATTTAATTTCCGGGGAGCCATCGAAAAGATTTTTGTAAAAAGATGCTACGAATTCTTCGCCGTCGGTTTTGATTTTCAGAAAACTATTTTCTAAAAGCTCGACCGGTAATTCCGATAGGGCTAGTACCGGGGTTCTATCTCCTTGGGTTTCTAATGATGTATCGGTTGGAATGGGCGGGGTAATTATTTCTGAAAGCTCGGATTCTTTATCGATCGCACCCTCTAACATCTGCTATTCGATCCCCTTATCAAGCTGTTTCCCTATTATAGCGAGAGCCTCCCGCCTCCTGCCCCCTTGGTCACTGTGTTAAGATTTGTAAATTTTTTCTTATTTAGGCTTTTCTGTAACATTAGCTACAGTTTTTTATGTTATATATATTAACAGGGTGATTTAAAAAAGTTACTAACTGAATTAGCAATCGGAGGATATAGTCATGTCTGCTGAACAAAAAGCTCGCGCATTAATGACACGTCATCAACACTCAGTAAAAAATCGTCAGCAAACTATGCTTAATAGAGCCGCCGGTGAAATGGGTCACGACTTGGACAATGCTCAAGACAAACCACAACCAAAAAATTAATCCGTAGGAGCGTCGGAGTAAAGCGCTATTGAGTGAAACCTCTCTCAATACCTTTAATAAACGCTGTTAGCAAATTAGATGATATAGGGATAGCTTTTATCGAGTGTTCTTTGAAAGGATGCTCGATTAAATTTTCTGGCGTTTTACCAGCATTAACATGGGGATTTAATATCTACCCAAAGAAATATTTTATAATTATTTTTAAATTAATAAATTTACAGTGTAATTGCGGTTCACATATAACAAACTTATTCTATTTCCCTGTTTTGGTTTCCCGCCATTTTACTTAATAAAAGCCTCATAACCCGGTATTTATAATCAATTCAATCTTATAACTAAAGAAAGATAAATAATAGGAAAAAGCTTGTTATTCTACATAATATAGTTTATTTGGAATTAATATATGGCTACGGCAGAAGAGAATATTCAACAAGTTAAGGAAATCGTTACAAAACCCCTACCAACGCCGCCACCTTTAACGGCTAATTCTAGTGCGAAAGCTTTGAAAGATCGTTTGAATTGGGGTGAACCGGGGTTAACGATCATCGACGTGCGGAATCGTCAGGACTTCAATAACGAGCGGATTATGGGCGCTATGAGTATGCCTGTGGACACCTTGGTAGAAACAGCCAATCGGTCTCTCACCAAAAACCGCGATATTTACGTCTACGGTAATAACGACGAAGAGACGGCACAAGCGGTCAATATGCTGAGGGAAGCGGGATTTACCAGCGTCGCCCACATTGAAGGGGGAATGGTAGCCTGGAAAGAAGTAAAAGGCTCTTTAGAAGGCCCCTTCACCTATCACGGCCCCGTAGTCCGTTTTTATTCCCAAGGCGAATAATCTCTAAAAATTAGCAACTGAAAAAATAGCATTATATAAGCAGGTTTACCATGAATAGCATCACCAATTTTCTCAAAGAGTTACGTCTGTCCCGTTTAATAGTCGTGGTTTGCGCCGGGTTGATTTTATTCGTCAGCACCGCGTGTAGCCAAGGGACTAATACTAAAGTCAGTAAAGGCTTTGCCAGTGACCAGAATTACCCCGCTCAACCTTCCGGCAAAGAAGATGGTTTAACTTCCGGCGGCGATACCCAACGCAGTGCTAAAGATAACCCCCCTAGTTATCGGTTAGATAAAAATATGGAACGGCACATGAAAGAAAGCTACGCCAGTGAGCCTTATCAAGGCGGGATGAATGAAGGCCGTGATGTCGATCGTCGTCAGAATACTGCGGCAGCCGAAAAGAAAGCAGAAAAGTTAGTCACACAAGCACAGAAACGTCTTGATAAAGGTGTCACACCCGTGGAAAACTTACAGCGTCGAGCTTCTGTAGATGGTGTCAAAGACAAACTTGACGAAGCCGCTAACAAAGTGAGCGATTCGGCTAACGACGTGAAAGAAGGTGCTAAAAGAGGTTTCCGTAATCTACAAGATAACGCGAGTTCCGCCGTTGACGAAGCGGGCAAAAACGTTAAGGATGTACTGAATTAAATCGTTTTTTGACAGTCCGACCCATTAAAAACAGGCTTTCAGGTAATACTTGAAAGTCTGTTTTTATTAATCATAAATATATTTTTCATCTATCCAAGGTTAGATATTTCCCTGTATCATCCGAGAGAGGTTGCTATTGAAAGAAGGGAATTACAATAGTTATATGAAGGTAAAAGTTGATAGTATATAAAGCTTTCATCGATCTTATCCTTAAAAAAACCCATATAAAACATTACAATTTCATAACAAAAACCATAAGAAAATGAATACTTGCCCTATTTGTTCCGGCCCGACCCTACGCCATATCAGTCATAATCGAATTTACTGGTATTGCACTAGATGTCACGAAGAAGTACCCAACTTGCTACAGTGTTTACTCACCAAAGCTATAATGGCCACTCAGCAATTGCAAGAGAAAGAATTGACCTATAGTAAATAGCGCTCCAAAATTCGAGCATGACGGCAGTGGTGAGGTATGAAAATTCGCCTCACTTTTTTTACTGGTTAAGGCGACTCATCTCCCAAGTTACATAAGTACCGATCGGACTCCATAAAACAAAAGGTAGTAGTAAAAGCCCGGCGGTGAAACTAACACGAAAGACGAGGAAGATCAAAATACAACCAAGGACGAAACCCAAAGCCCCGATAATAGTGCCAACCCGGAGACTGCGAGTTTTACACATCACGGGAGTGTAAGCCATGACCGCCAATTCTACTACTAGATAAAATAGCATCAGGAAAACTCGATCGCTCGTCCCCGATTCCCAAACCAAATAAGCGGAGATAGCGCCGCAGATGAAAATACTGATCCAGATAAAGGGTATCAGGCGTTCAAAAGTAAGCCACCGCGGGCGAATTTGTCGATTGAACCAGCGCCTATCGTTAGAGTCGAGCAGACTGCTGGTACTGGCTACCAAAATAGCGACAACGGCGATGACGAGCCAAGAAGGTAAAAAAAACATAGGTAGTAGTGGTTAGTGGATTAGTTTTGGAATAATTGCGGCGAAAGCTTTACCCCGATGGCTAACTTGGCGTTTCAAATCAGGAGGCATTTGAGCGAAGGTGAGATTGTATTCGGGTACATAGAAAATAGGGTCATAGCCGAAGCCTGAATCGCCTTGTGGGGTGAAGATAATTTCCCCTTCACAGATGCCTGTACTCTCACAAACTATCTCGCCCGAGGGGTTAGCCACAGCCACAGCACAAATAAAACGGGCTTGACGCTGAGAGTTGTCACCCAATTCCCTCAAAAGTCTAGCAATACGTTCTGAATCATTTTTACCGTATCTGGCTGAATAGATTCCTGGGGCATTATCGAGGGCGGTAACGCATAATCCTGAATCATCGGCTATAGACCACTGTCCTAATATTTTCGCTACTTGTGAGGCTTTTAAAGCAGCGTTTTGGGCGAAGGTTGCGCCGGTTTCTTCTATTTCTATTTCCTCCGGTTTTAATTGTAGTTGCCAATCCAAACCCGTTAAGTATGCCCCCATTTCTTTGAGTTTGCCTGGATTACTGGTGGCTACTATAAGATTTTTCATAAAGAGTTTATATCCGTTGAAGGAACTAACCATTGGAACGATCGATCTATAATAACAGGTGCTAAGTATATAAGTAGCGGTTATCTATGAAAGTGAAAAAGCTTATTACTAACTTTATAATAATTAGTCTCATGGGAACCACGAGCGCTTTGAAAGCCGAGACGAAGAAACCACCTGCGACACCCTTGATTCAAAATAGCACCGCTAACGCTACTTTCGAGAGTTACCGACGCGAATGCGCCCAGAGGGCGAAACAACAGGGATTAACCGCCGATGTAGCGGCCGACCTCTGTAATTGTACGATCAAGAAATTCCAACAAACTTACAACCTCAATCAATTCCGGGCCCTCGTACAAAAATCTAAAACCGATAAAACCGCGGCGAGAAATTTAACCCAAGTGGGGGAAGCCTGTTTCGATGAAGTGTTATACGAATAAACTTTATGAATCAATCACTACGCGAACGGTTTAACATATCACGTTGGGCCATCAACTACAGTAAATTAACCCTGTATTTTTGGGCTTCCGTAGCGGTAGCGGGTATATTCGCTTTCACCTCCCTCAAATACGCGCTTTTCCCCGATATATCCTTTCCCGTGGTGGTAATCAACGCGCAATCACCCATAAAAAACGCGCCCGCCACGGAGACAGCATTAACCAAACCCCTGGAAACTCCCTTAAAAGGTCTGCCTGGCTTACGCGATGTGTATTCGCTCACCTATCCAGGCAGAAGCATAGTCAATGTTTTCTTTGATATAGGCACTAATCTAGAAACCGCTACCAACGGAGTCAGAAAGTCGTTAGACAAATTACCCCTACCTCCTGATAGCAGTTACGATGTGGTAGCGGTGGATTTAAACGAATCGGCGGTGGTTAGCTACGCCCTATTGAGCGATGGTAAAAGTTTAGAACAATTGAGCGCTATCGCCACCGAAAAAATGATCCCGCGTCTGCAAAGTTTGCCTGGAGTATTAAAGGTGAATCTCTTGGGGCAGGAAGACGTAAATACTGGTAACGACAAAAGTTTAACGGCTTCCCATCCGACTTTAGTGAGGTTTAACGGTAAACCTGCTCTAGCGTTTCAAGTTATTAAAAAAGGTACGGCTAATATTTTAGACGTGGTGAACGATGTAGAGAAGGCAGTGGGGGAAATAAAATCCGTTAATCCCGATGTAGAAATCCTTCTGGCCGAGACTCAAGCCCAATATATTAAAGACGCGACTCAAGCCACCATCGACGATTTAATCTTGGCTATTATTCTTTCGGTGTTGGTTATCTTCCCGTTTTTAAGGAGATTGAAAGCCACCTTCATCGCCGCCTTAGCCATTCCCCTCTCCCTACTGGGTACTTGTATCGTTATGGCCCTATTGGGATATAACTTGGAAACGATCACACTACTGGCTTTAGCATTGGTTATAGGGATTGTAGTAGATGATGCGATCGTGGATGTGGAAAATATTTCCCGACTCATCGACGCGGGCGAGACACCGAGACAGGCAGCCATAAAAGGTACGAATGAAATCGGCCTCGCAGTGACGGCATCGACGGTGACTATAGTGGCCGTATTTCTCCCCGTGGCTTTCATGGGAGGTGCGGTAGGAAAATTCTTTCAACCCTTCGGCTTAACTGTATCGGCGGCGGTTATTTTCTCCCTACTAGTGGCCCGCACTTTATCCCCTATCTTGGCTATTCGTTGGATTAAGCCCAAACCCGATAAATCAGAAAGCCATAAACTCGATATTATCACCGGCGGCTATCGTCGGTTATTGGGTTGGTCATTACATCATCAAAAATTAGTCATCGCCATCGCCCTACTGAGTTTCGTCGCCGGTATCGCTTTAATTCCCCTCATACCTAAAGGCTTCATCCCGAAACTGGATAGAGGGGAATTTAATGTTATCTATACTAGTGCCTTACCGAAGATTACCAGCACGCAACCTGCGGGGCCTGATGGGGTTAATCCTCAAGGCGGCGCGTTCGACTGGATAGATAATATAGCCAAGTCTCCAGAGGGGTTTCTATTAAGGAGAGTCAATCGCGTCGGCGGCAGATTAGAAGAAGTCATTTTAAAAAACCCCAGTGTAGAGTCGGTGTTTAGTATCGCCGGACTACGAGGAGAGCCGACCCGGGGTAAGATGTACGTGAGATTGAAAGACGATCGCTCCTACCACACCAGCATGGTACAAGAACAAATCCGCGAGGCACTGCCGCCGATTAAAGGTGTCACCGTCAGCGTCGAAGATATTCCCTTTGTACAAACGGAAGCCGATAAGCCACTACAATTGGCTATCAGGGGAGATGATATAAAAACCCTCAGGGAGGGAGCCGAGAAATTAAAGGGAGAAGTGCGATCGATCTCTGGAATTAAGGACTTAGAATTATCAGGAAAAGTGGCCGAGAATGGCGACATACTTCAACTAGAAAGGCTTAACAGCCAGAGTGCTATTTTTTTGAGCGCCAATCTCTCTGGGGGGTTAGGCTTAGAAGATGCTGCGGCGGCGGTGGAAAATCTCGCTAAAACTAATTTACCTCCCCAGATAAACATACAACGCTGGGGAAGTTCGGCCCAGAGTAACGATGTCTTAAGTAGTTTCGGCAGGACTCTGGCTTTTGCCACAACACTGATGTTATTAGTATTATTATTACTATTCGGCAGACTCCTAGAACCGATCGTTATCGGTTTATGTTTACCCCTATCCATAGCTGGGGCCATGTTAGGGTTATTGATTACCGGCAGTGATTTTAGCGTTATCTCCCTGATAGGTTTGATCTTCTTATTGGGATTACTGAATAAAAACGCCGTCTTATTACTCGATTACACCAATCAACTGCGCTCCCAGGGATGGAATCGGGAAGACGCAGTGATAGAAACGGGAGTGGTGAGATTGAGGCCGATTTTGATGACTACCGCTTCAACTATTTTAGGCATGGTGCCGATCGCGTTAGGTTTAGGCACGGGTGCGGAATTACGCCAACCTATGGCAGTTACTATAGTGGGTGGCTTGATCACATCTTCGGTGCTGAGTCTTATTGTCGTCCCCGTCCTTTATATCACCCTCGAAGACCTGTGGAATAAAATTTTTAATAACAAAAGTGTTTGACCCTACGGCCTTTCTCAAAATAATCAAGTGCGTATTATCAACTCCCAATTCTTAAATTTAAAACGCATAATAGAATAATTGGCTGTCTTGGAACAAAAGGGAATGTTTGAGCTTACCAAGTTAGTCTATTGATGATCGCTTTTTCGATGCCCCCACAACGGAAAATTAAATTTCATTCATAAGTATAGGGCGGCAGGACGGGTTTATTTTTCAGTTGTAATTGCCGACTTTGCTCTAGGATAATCTCCATATCCTCATCGCTGATATTTTTAGAGAAACTAACTTTCAACTCTTCCAAGAAAGCGACGATCAGAGCTTCCAATCTATCGATACTATGACCCGATTGTAATTCGGTGCTGAAACTTATTTGAAAATTAGTAACTAACTTATATAATAAATTGTCAAACTCCGAATCTTCCGCTATCAAGCCATTGGCTATCTCACTGAAAGTTTGATACATTTGTCGAGCCATCCTCTGGGACATTTCCTGCTGCATCCTCTCCATACCTGGTAATTTATATAATGCCTCATAACCAGGAGTGGCTGCCATAGCTCTCTTAATACTATATTGAATGAAGAACTCGGCATCTGGTTTCACTTTCGGTAAAACTTTTTGCACCGTCACCTGAATTATTAGCTTGGCTATCTCCGCTATCTCATTAATATTATTGAGATCAACGAATTGGCTTTTGCCGTCACCACTGAGCAAATTACGGATTTCGCCGCCCCGTATCACGCCTTGCAATTGATTGATAACTCTGACGATGACCACCTCGGTAATATCTTCAGCGATCGCCGCTACCAATCCTTGAGTAGATTGACGCTGTACCGCGTTCAAATCCAACAAGCCCACTTTATTCAAACGAATTGCCGTGGGGATAACCCTTAAAAAACGGGCGAAGGGTATTAACAGAAAAATATCGTACCAGCGCCATAACATGGCTTCCGGCCAGTTCAAATCAGCACGACTGCGACCGATCCACCAAGTTCTTAATAAAAACTCCGGCAGGAAAATCAAAAAGAAAAGGAAATCGATCGCATTAAAATTATTGACAAATTCGCCATTTTCTCCTATGGGTCTAAAGTAATTGGTTTCCATCAAAGGGCGAATTCTGGTATTAAAAAAAGCTAATTCGCCCTCGTATCCTTTCTCTTCTAAATATGGTAAACTCCAAAACTTCCGAAAAGATTCTCTAGCCGATACATTAACACTGCCGAAAACTCGGCTTCGCATCAAATTTTTAATCCTTTCCAACGTGCCGGTTTTATTGGCTAATTGAAAAGGATTCGTATCGATCATTCTATCACTGCGTTCTCGTAAATCTTTTAGTATGGCTTCTACTCTCTGCCTCTGCTCGAAATTAGCCATACCTGTAGTGGTGGCCATTTGACTCAGATGGCTTTCTAATTCATCCACCTCTCCTAAATAAGCCATAGTCTCCCGATGGGGTTGAATGGCTTTAACGCGATCGTATTTAGAAAAAACGGTAACGAAAGGCACTTGCCAGGCTTCACCTGGGGGAATCGCCAGAGATTCAAACTGCCTGGAACCAATCTGTACGGGCCTGTCCAAACGAATCAAAGTAATTTTAACACGCCCCTGTAACCAGAAATTTCGTAAAGGTATATAGGTTAGATCGAATACCACCAAGATGAAATTGAGCAGGACTATCAGGGCCATGACCGTTTCAAAAGTCGATCGAATACGCACTCGAACAGCCCTGGGATTATAGGTTTTAGCCATAAAAAAGATAATCGGAAACTAGTTTAATTAGGATGAAAGTAATTATAGATTTCTTGAGCTAATTGTTCGCCAATCCCCGAAACCGCTTGTAATTGTTGTACCGAAGCCTCACGAATATAATCAACAGAATGAAAATAAGCTAATAACTCTTTCTGCCGTTTAAATCCCAGCCCCGGAATTTCATCGAGTCGCGAACGTCTCGTGTTTCGTAAACGCTGATGTCGGTGGAAACTAATAGCGAATCTATGGGCTTCGTCCCTTACTCTTCTCAATAATTGTACCCCCGGCTGTTCGGAATCGGTGGCTAGGGGTTGAGATTCCCCTGGAAGGAAGATTTCTTCTCTTTGTTTGGCTAAACTGACAACCCGCAGGTATTCCATCAGGTTCATTTCTTGTAAAACCGCTACCACCGAAGATAGTTGACCCTTGCCGCCGTCGATCATCACTAAATCGGGGAAATCTTCACTAGTTTCTATCGTGTCCCGATTTTGAGCGTAGATGCGAAATCTACGCCCGATTACTTCCGCGAGGCTGGCGAAGTCATCGGAATGACCGATCCTCACACTCGGATTTTTGATATTGTAGTGACGATAATGTTGATTGGCGGGGACTCCATCGATAAATACCACTTCCGAGGCGACGGCGTTAGAGCCTTGAATGTGAGAGATGTCATAACCTTCGATGCGGCGGGGAATATCGGACAGGTCGAGGATTTCCGTGAGGTCTTGTAGGGATTGTAACACTCGATCGCCCGTCTTCTGTATCCGCTCCAATTCATAGCCCGCATTCCTCTCCACCATCTCCAGTAAATCTGCCTTGGTCTGTCTTTGAGGCACGATAATACTAACTTTCCTGCCTTTCCTCCCCGTCAGCCACTGCTGTAAGACTTCCGCCTCCGCTAAAGGTTGCTGGACGAGAATTTCGTTGGGTATCTCCACGCCTTCCGCCTGTAAATAATGTTCTTCCAAGGCTTTCTGTAAGATTTCCCCCGGTGTGCCCGATTGGCTATCGGCGAAGAAACCCAAACGCCCCACCAATCTACCGGCCCGCACTTGGAATAATTGTATACAGGCTCTAGTATCATCGGAGGCTAGTGCGATCGCATCTCGTGAGATAGTATCGTCGGGTAAAGAAACTTTTTGATCTGCGTTCAAAGATTGTAAAGCTTTAATTTGATCCCGATACACAGCAGCTTTCTCGAACTGCAAATTATCTACAGCTTTCTCCATATCCCCTGTCAATCTTTCCACTAACTCCCCGGTGCGTCCTTGAAACACCATGACCACTTGTTGTAAAGTTTTCCGGTAGTCTTCGGGAGAGATAAGCTGTTGACATACCCCAGGACAGCGACCTAAATCGTAGTTCAAACAGGGACGGTCTTTAAATAAAGGTCGGGGGCGTTGACGGAGGGGAAAGATCTTTTTTAGGATACCCAGAGTGTAGCGTAATAAGCGAGTGTCCACATAGGGGCCGTAGTAACGGTCTTTTTGATTATCTAAACGGCGCTTGCGAGTGATGAAAATTCTTGGATATGTTTCCGACCAAGTTACGCACACGTAAGGGTATTTTTTATCATCTTTGAGTAATACGTTAAAGTGCGGCTGGTGCTGTTTGATTAAATTGGCTTCTAAGGCTAACGATTCTGCTTCGGTATCCGTAACTATAAATTCGATTTCTGTTACCTGTTGCACCATTAAAGCTATGCGCTGACTTAAATCGCCCGCCGGACGGAAGTAAGAGCGAACCCGTGAGCGCAGTTTTTTGGACTTACCGATGTAGAGAATATCGCCGTTTTTATCCCGCATGAAGTACACGCCAGGTTCGGTGGGAATTTCTTTGAGCCTGGTTTCTAAACGCTCTGAATCTTTAAGTAAAGGTTGACTGCTGACCATGCTTTAAGGATTATTACGGATGTCTATCTCTAGTTTAACTTACGACTTTGACGGTAAGATTTGAAGCGAGAGTGAAGTAAGAAAAAAATGACAACAACGATCGTATTAACCCCCGACCATATTAACAGCCTCGATCTATCCCCGGCTAATAACGTCATCGACGATTCCCTGAAAATTACCCTTTCGGGCGAACAACCCGTACAATTTACGATCCAGTGGCCCCGCACTGAAGACGACATCCGAGAATTATCCGAGATTCCCGAAATCAGACTTTGGTTTGTGCGTCTCGACGCAGCTTATCCTTGGTTCCCCCTGTTACTAGACCCCAAATCTGGAGAATTAGCCCGTTATTGTGCCATGTTAGTGCCGCACCAATTCCATCGCACCGAGGGCATCCAATATAACCCTGAAGCCTTGGAAATTTTCGTCATGCACAAAATTTTTATTTTCTCCGACTGGTTGAAAAGCCAACGATCGGGGTCTTTATCGCGTCTCCAAGCCTTCGCGCAACTATTCGGTTATGATCTAGACCAACAGTTCTTAGAGAGCCTCTAATGGTGGATTTCTACGTGCAGGACATAATGTCCCAATTGTAGTTTATCTGACCATAATTCGTATTCAACCCGCAGATACTCCGGTAGTGAGTCCCCTAGAACTTTAAGATTGCGGGTGTAGTTACGCAAACGGAAAGAATGAGTATTGTCCGGGTTATAGGCATTCAACCAGAACCTACTCACGCCGAATACGCCTTGCTCCCAGAAATGCCGGTAAGCGATATTGCCTTTGCCCTGCATGGTCATGATCACCCGGTAGGGGGAAATTTCCAACCACAGTAACTGGTTATGGTTTTTTTCCCTGTTGAGGGTTTCCACGATCGCTTCATCGGTCAGGGGCGGTTGATTGATTAGCAAATGATACCAGTGTTGATCTTTTTTGTAGAGTGTGGCGGAAGTTTCTACGGTGGCGAGAATCGGTAAATCGGTAGAGACGAGGGATAGGGAGACGGGGAGGCAGTGATGAGTAAGCATGGATCTATCTCAAAAGTTGGAGTTCTCTATTTAATAAGATATACCCATAGGGAGATGATCACCAGTGGGTAGTCACGGATTTTTAAAAAATATTGATTACCCCCTTGCTAAAATGCCAGTAGTGTTGCTATGATTATTAATCGTTGCGAGCTTTCCTCAGTAGCTCAGTGGTAGAGCGGTCGGCTGTTAACCGATTGGTCGTAGGTTCGAATCCTACCTGGGGAGTTACAAAAATACCTCCGTATGGTACAAATGTTGCTAGAGGTAAAAAATATGGAGCAATAATGCGAGATTTGTTGAAAAAAACTCCGGTATTCTTATCCCTGATTATGATCGCCAACATCCATGTGTTGCCCGGAGAATCGAACCCGGCGCAATGTCGAGTTCCTCAAAAAGCAGCAGAAGTTATCAAACTCACCAATGGAGTGCGGGGTCAAAAAAATTTAAAACCCCTGCAGGTTAACTGCCAATTATATGAAGCAGCTCAAAAGCACACACTAGATATGCTTAAGGCGAAAAAAATCAGCCATAAAGGATCTGATAACTCTACATTAGCAACTCGCATCCAACGAGTGGATTATCAATATTCAGTAGTGGGGGAAAACGTCGCTAGCGGCCAAAGAAGTGCTAGTGAAGTCGTCAAAGATTGGATGAACAGTGCGGGGCATCGTAAAAATATTCTCAACCCCGAATTCACCGAAATCGGGGTTGGCTACGCCAATAACTATTGGACGCAAGTATTCGGTAAGCCACGATGAAAGACTACGAGTACATTTTCGTATTCCAATAAATACACCAAAGATTATTTTGGGAGCATCCCATTTTTGCAACGACCGGCGGGGAATCAATTCCCCGCCTCATAGTCCAAGTCCTCTTAAGAGGACTTCTGCTATGAGACCGTGATTTTAATCACGGTCGGGTCAGGTATACCTTGCATAATTGGGATGC